>JBGSPO010000181.1:0-60019 GCA_041738575.1 Candidatus Aminicenantia bacterium | reverse complement strand
AGCTCAGCGGTAGAGCGCCACCTTGCCAAGGTGGATGTCGCGGGTTCAAATCCCGTTTCCCGCTCCATTGGCGGCGTAGCCAAGTGGTAAGGCAGCGCTCTGCAAAAGCGCTATTCATCGGTTCAAATCCGGTCGCCGCCTCATTTCAATCCATCGACAATTCCAAGGCTTCCGTTTTCAATAATTTCAGGCTGTTGATGATCAGGTCGGCGTTGCCGATCAAGACCACGATCCCCTTTTCCCGTCCGGCTTTGTGCCGGGACCCCATCTGCTCGTCCAGGGCCTGCTGCACCCGGCCAAAGCTTACTTCCTGAAAAAGATCGGGACCGGGTCTCGACGACGGCGGCGGCGGCATCCCCCGGACCGGAAAACGGTCGATCTCCGCCTGCAGGTCATGGTTAAAACGGCTGGTCTCCACCTGGGCCCTGCCGATATGGAAATTCACGGCATCCAGATATTCCTTTCTTTCAATGGGGCGGCCGGCAAAGCGCTTTCTCTCCTGCTCGACCAACAGCAGGAAATTTTCCAGGTCGTTGTAATTCAAGCGCAGGAAATTGCAGAACAGGGTGAAATCCTTCAGGAAAACCGACTCGGTATTGACCTTGTAGCTCCCCATAAGGAACTGGTTCCTTTCCGATTGGTAGATGCGCCCGCCGGGAAAGCCGAAAAGGGCGTGGTTGCCGATGGCGTAGGGCAGGAAGGCGGGATCGGCGGCCGGCGGGGCCGTATCGAACCAGTACACCATGGGCAGGTCGGCCGAGTTGACGTTCAGGATGAAAAGCTTGCGGCCGTTGTTCAGCGGCGGCTCTTCCTTCCTGGTTTTCGCCTGCCGCGCGGTGGGCTGCGGCAGGTCCTTTTCGATCATGCCCAGGATGAAGTAGGGATTGATCTTGCCCTTCAGGATCAGCAATGCGTTGTCGGGGCGGAACGTTTTCAAAAGGAAAGACCGCAGCTGGGCCATATTGATGCCGTTGAGGATATCCTGAAGCAGGAAGCCCTGGGAGAAATAGAAATTTCCCACCAGCTGCTGGTAGGCCAGCAGCAGGGCAATCTCTTTTTTCCAATCCCTGTCCTTCATGAAAAGCGGCCAGAACTTCTCCTTGCTGCGATTGAACTTGTTGAGGTGGAACGACTGGTAGGTGAAGATCTCCTTGAGCAGCTTGGAGAAGGACGCTAGGCGGTCGGGCAGAAAATTCACGCTGATCTTAACGTACTCGGGGTTCTGCTCGACCAGGAAATCGTTGCCTTGCCGCTGCAGCATGGCCATCAGGTTGGAGGGCGGCGAGTTCAGCGTCCGCTCGAACATGTTCATGACCGCCAGCTGCGCGATGACCAGGGAAGAATAATTCTGCACGCTGCCGTTCAGGTAGATCAGCAGCTGGGCGTGAACGAAAGGCAGGTCGTTGTCCTGCAGGACCTTGACGGTCAGCCCCTTGGAGGTCGTGAAGGAAAAGAGCCGGGTCTCCGCGGCCAATCCGCTTCCGGTCGCCAGGAGGAGGAGCATGCCGCCGATGAGGCGGCCGGCGGCGCGCAGCGGGGATTTTCTATTCGCCATAGACATTGAGGATAACCTGGTTTTCCTTCAGCAGGTATTTCTTTGCGCTCTCCAGGATATCATAGTTTGTGATCCGGCGCAGGCGCCGCAGCTGGACGTCGAAAAAATTCAGCTCGCTGAACATGTGGTAGAATTCCCCGATGCGCACGCAGCGATCCTCCAGCGCCACCATGCTTTTCAGGAAATCGATCTCCATCAGGGAGCGGACTTCCCGCAAGTCGTTGTTGCCGATCGGGAGGCTGCTTAGGGCCTGGAACTCTTTTTCCACGACGTACTTGGCCTTCTCGAGGTTGATGCGCTTGGAGCAGGAGATCTGGATGGTGAGGCAGTTGGCCTCCATGTAATCGGTGAAGCCGCTCTCGATCTCGACATCCAGATTGTTCACGGTGTTCAGGACATGCTCCAGGCGGCCGCTGCGCGGATCGGTCAGGTAATAGCGCAGAAAATCAAAATACATGAAATTATAGCCGATCTTGGCCGGAGCCTTGATGCCATAGACGACAAAGTGCTTTTTAAGGCCCGGGACCACCCAGTTCTTGTACAGGTGCGCCTGGCGCTGGTTCTGGGCGCTGAAAACCGGGTTCGCCGTGCGGCGGCCCGGCGGGATGTCCTGAAAGAACTTGTTGATCCCCGCCCGCAGTTCATTGATGTCGAACCTGCCGGCAATGATCAGGAGAATGTTGCCCAGATTCTGGAAATACGGGTAGTTTTCCCGGACACGATCATTGCTCAGGGAGCGCAGCTTGCCCAGGTCGCCATAGAGGGGGAGTTCATAGGCCGAGCCTTCGAAAACCTTGGTGCTGACCCAGGTCTGGGCCTTGAAGGATTGGCTCGTCTCCAGCATGCGGCTGAAGCGCGTGTAAATCTGGTTCTTATGGGCGTCGATCGTCGCATCGTCCAGGCGCAGGCTTTTCAAGCGCTCGCTCTCCAGCCAGAGGGCCACGTTGATCCCCTGGGCGGGGAGCATGTCGTAAAAAACGGCATTGTCGTAACTCACCCGGCCGCTGACCACCCCCCCCATTTTATTGATGAACAGGACATGATCGAACGGCTCAAGGTTGCGGTTGCCATCGAACATCAGGTATTGGTACAGGTACGAAATGCCGCGGCCGTCGGCCGGCTCCTGGCGGGCACCGCGCATGTGATAGACGCAAACGGTGGCGGCCTGCGTGCCGCTGCTGGGGGCCAGGATCACCTTCAGCCCGTTGGGCAGCTCGAAAGAGGTGATGGTGAGCGTCTGCGCGGAGAGGGAAACGACCTGGGCGACCAGGAAGCAAAAAACGAGCCGTGCCTTCATTACGAATTAATTGTACCGGGGAACACGATTATAGTCAAATCCGGGGCGATTTAAGTCAATCTTGCCGTCTATTGACAATGGGGGAAGTTTTTAATTATAATGAAAACTAAATCGCAAGCCCTGCGGAGGAAGCAACGATGAAAAAAACAGCCATTTTGTCCATCCTGCTCATAGTGTTCTCCATGGCCATGGTCTTTGCCCTGGACAAGGAACAGGTCGACTCCTGGACCGCCCTGGTCGGCGAAAAGGACCTGCAGGTGAAAATGCAGAAACTCGAAGCCTATTACAATAAATACGGCGCCAAGGAAGACCGTTATTCCATGTACATGTACATCCACCTGGCCCAGACCACCTACATGCTGCAGCAGTATGACAAGACCATCCAGTATGGAGAGAAGGCCTTGACCTACAAGGAGATCGACGCCAGCAACAAGCTGCCCCTCTACCTGTACATGGCCAATTCCTACAACCTGACCAAGAAGGACCTGGACAAGGCCTACGACTACGCCGAGCAGATCATCATGCTGGCCAGCTCACTGCGCAGCGAATCCCAGAGCAACTCCGCCATCGATATCAACTTCACCGCGCCGGCGCTGCGCATCCAGGTACAGCTTCTGGCCGCCAAGGCCCAGGACCCCCAGGTCGCCCTCAACGCCCTGAACAAGTCCATCGAAGCGTACAAATTGGACAAATCCGAAAAATCATCGTTTTTTGTCGTGAAATTGAGCGAGCACCTGCGCAAGAGCGAGAAGATCGAGGATGCGATCCGCGGCATCGAGGTCATCAACCAGGACAAGCCCAGCGCCGAATACCACAACTTGCTGGGCACGATGTACAACCAGGTCAAGAACATGCCCAAGGCCATCGAAAACTTCAAAGCTTCCTATATGCTGAAGAAAAACGCCCAGGTGGCATACAACCTGGGTATCCTGCTGAACCAGAGCCAGGAAATGGACTCTGCCCTCGAATACCTGGCCGAATCCCACCTGCTCAACGATGAAAACTGGTCCCCCAAGGCCCTGAAATTTCTCGACCATCTTGTTTTCTTTGAGAAGACCAAGGGCCAGCCCCAGCCCGAGCAGGAAAAGATATACAATGAGATCCTCGCGGCCGCCAAGGTCCGCCTGGGCATCACGCTGCCCTGACCCGGCTGAGCTGGATAAGAGTTTTTGCTAATGAATTTTCTTTGCAAAAAGCGCAGAAAATTTATTATAAGGCCCTGATCAGGCGCTGAGCAGGATCTTTCTCTGATTGCCTACCCGGCAGGTTACGTTCTGCCGGTCCCAGTATTCGAACAGGACGATCAGGTATTTCCGGCTATAGGCGGTCAGGGCGCGCAGGTCATCAAAGGTCATGATGTCGCCCTGGTTGCGCTTGAATTTTTTCAGGCGGTTGATGAGCTTGCCGTATTCCTCGCTGAATATGAAGTAGCGTTCGTCCAGCTGCAGGAATTTCTCCTCGTTCACCATGTACCACAGCGCGTCATTGATCTGCTTGAGGGAATAGGCGGTGTTCTTCTGCACGTTCTCGAAGGTGAAGATCGGCAGTTTGTTCGCCCGCAGCACCTTCTCGATCTCGGCGATGCGCGTTTTTTCATCTTCACTCAAGGGCAGCTGCGAGAAGATCAGCGCCTGGGGCATGATGCGGCAAGGGAATTCCTGGCTGCTTTTTTTGAGCAGGTACTTGAAAAAGACCGATTCCTGGGGAACCTTGACAGCTTTTTCCAGCTGGGCGAACTTGACGGTCCGCTCGCGGCTTTCATAGGCTCCGCGTAGGACCTTCTCCATGGCCGCAAGGCTCTGCAGGTAATGCTCCCATGAAGTGACGTACAGGTAGTTGAGATTGATCACTTTCGCCTGCCGGGCCAACTCCAGCTCGGTCAGCATATCGACGGCCTGCCGCCGCTCCAGCGAGAAGAAATACAGCAGGCATTCCATCTCCAAAAAATTCTCGACGGACAGCAGAGACGGCACGACCTTGCGGAAATCCTTTGCCTCGATGCCGGCGAGGATCTCGCCCAGCCGCTTCAGTTTTCTCTGGTTATACTGGGAAAGGACGGGCAACAGCACCGTGAACGTCCCGCGGGCGTTCTTGAAGTCGATCTTCTGCCCGAACGTAAGCTCGACCTGGCTCTTGAAATGGACCGTGAAGAGATCGCCGCTGATTTTCCTGAAGCTTACCGCCGCGCTCTCTCCGCCGACCTGGATGCTTCCCTGGAAACTCTCCTGGGAATGGGCAAGCCGCACGAAATAAGCGTTGAATCTCATGGCCTTAAAACAGCCGGTGCGTAACCGGCAACGGCTTGGGCACGGGCATGTTCAGGCGGGATCAGCCGGCGATGCTGACGCTGGCTTTCTTGACCGGCAGCCTGTTCTTGAAAAGGGTCGAGAACGAGAGGAAGGAGATGTACAGGTACCCGTATTGGAACATCAGCAGGAAGGGCAGGGTCAGCCAGATGCCCTCGGAGATGCAGGTGATCACGGCGAAGGTGAAATAAAAGCCCAGGGCCAGCTCGGCCATGGTGATCAGGAGGTTCTTGTTGCCCTTGTATTTTTTGGACGCCCAGTTGTCGTTCCTGTTTTCAATGCCGAACTTGGGAGTGCGCACGAACTCCGACTCCTTGTTCATCAGGGCTTCCACGACGGCGAACGAATTGTTGATCGACAGCCCGATGCCCAGGCCCATGAGCAGGGGAAGGTAGCGGAAGGTGACGGTCCAGTTGGAATAGAGTTCTTTCTGCGAAACGATGTAGAAAGCCCCCACCGAAGCCGTGGCCATGAGAAAGAGGGGAACGTCGTAAACGAACATCTGGCCCCAGTTCATGTCCCGGCGCATCAGGACCACCGGCAGGATGGAGACCGACAGCGGCACCATCAACAGGTAGGCGAAGTTGGCCGCCAGGTGGAAGAAAGCCTCGACCTTGACGCGCAGCGGCAGGCGGGCCCGGAAAATCGTGGGCAGGAGCTTCTTGGCCGTCTGGATGGAACCCTTGGCCCAGCGGTGCTGCTGCGCTTTAAAAGCCACGATGTCCGCGGGCAGCTCGGCCGGGACGGAAAAATCGGGGAGATAGATGAATTGCCAGCCCTTCATCTGGGAGCGGTAGCTCAGGTCCAGGTCTTCGGTCAGGGTGTCGTGCTGCCAGCCGCCGCCGTCGATGATGGCGGCCTTGCGCCAGATGCCGGCCGTGCCGTTGAAATTGAAAAAGCGGCCGGAGCGGTTGCGGGCCGTATGCTCGATGACGAAATGGCCGTCGAGGAAGATCGATTGCAGGTTGGTGATCAGCGAGAAGTTGCGGTTCAAGTGGCTCCAGCGCATCTGCACCATGCCGATGTTGGGGGAGGTGAAGTAATGGATGGTGTTGGTCAGGAAGTGCTTGTGCGGAATGAAGTCGGCGTCGAAGACGGCGATGAACTCGCCTTTGGCCACGTTCATGCCTTCTTCCAGGGCGCCGGCCTTGTAGCCCTTGCGGTTCTGGCGATGCAGGTAGGAGATGTCCAGTCCCTGCGCCCTGTATTGCTCGACACAGCGCGAGGCGATGGACACGGTCTCGTCGGTGGAGTCGTCCAGGACCTGGATCTCCAGGAGCTCCCGGGGATAATCCATTTTCACCACCGCGTCGATCAGACGCTTGGCCACATACATTTCATTGTACATGGGCAACTGGATCGTCACCCGCGGCAGTTTCTCGAAGAAGCGCTCGGGCTTGGGCGCGGCCTTTTTATTCTTATAATACAGATAGACCATGAAATACCTGTGCGCGCCGAACACGGCCAGGATCGAAAGCACCACAAAATAAAGCACGACCACAAATTCGTTTAGGTTTTCCATTTACTCCCCATTAGGTCACAACCGAAGTTGGAATTATACATCAAAATCAAGCCGGCTTCAAGTGGCCGTGAGAAAATGGGAGAAATCGGGGTGAGAGGATTTGAACCTCCGGCCTTTCCGACCCGAACGGAACGCGCTAGCCAGTCTGCGCTACACCCCGTGACCGCTTAAGGGCTCATTGTATCACAAAAGGCGGGGTTTGTGAACCCGCCTTTGCGTCGGGCCCCGTGAACGGATATAATGAAGGCCGCGGAGGCTACGAACATGAAGCGGGCATTGATCAGCGTTTATCACAAGGAAACGATCGACGGCATCGCCGCCGCCTTGAACAAGGCCGGCTGGGAGATCGTCTCCACCGGCGGCACGGCCGCCTATCTCAAGGGCAAGGACATCCCGGTCAGCGACGTGTCGGGCATCACCAATTTCCCCGAGATCCTCGACGGCCGGGTCAAGACGCTGCACCCGCTGATCTTCGGGCCCATCCTCGCCAAAAAGACGGCCGGCCACCTGCGGCAGCTGGAGGAGTTCCACGCCCCGAAGATCGACCTGGTCATCATCAATTTCTACCCTTTCGAGGCCGCGCTGGAAAAAAAATCGGGGGACCTGGACGCCATGCTGGAGAACATCGACATCGGCGGGCCGGCCATGGTCCGCGCCGCGGCCAAGAACTTCAAGGACACCATCGTCCTCATCGACGAGAAGGACTACGGGGCGGTCATCGCCGCGGTCGAGAGCGGCAACGAAGTGCCCCTGGAAACGCGAAGATCCCTGGCGCAGAAGGCTTTCGCCTATACCTCTTTCTACGACTCGCTGGTGGCCGCCTACCTCGGCCCCGAGCCGGGCGTCCATCCCGACTTCATGACCATCGGCGGCCGCAGGGTGCAGTCGCTGCGCTACGGCGAGAATCCGCACCAATCGGCCTTCCTGGCCATCGGTGACCGCCGCTCACCCTTTGCGGCCATCGACCAACTGCACGGCAAGGAGCTCTCCTTCAACAACATCCTCGACCTGGCCATGGTCTACGAGTTGCTGAACGAGTTCCAGGGAAAGAGGCACTTCGCGGCGGTGGTCAAGCACCAGAACCCTTGCGGCGCCGCCCTGGCGGCAGGCCAGGTTCAGGCCTTTCAAGGCGCCTTTGCCGGCGACCCGCGCTCGGCCTACGGCGGCATCGTCGGCTTCAACCACCGGCTGGAGGCAAAAACCGCCTCTGCCCTGGCCGAAGTGTTTTTTGAGGTCATTTTGGCCCCCGACTTCAGCGACGAAGCGCTGAAGATCCTGAAACGGAAAAAGAACCTGCGTCTGGTGCGCATGCCGGCCGGCTACGTGGAGAAGGCCGATTTCAAGACCGTGCCCGGCGGCTTCGTCTACCAGAGCCGGGACAACCGCACCTGCGACGTGGAGACGTTCGAACTCAAGGCCGGCAAGCCCCTGGGCAAGAAGGAGAAGGCCGACGTGGAGTTCGGCTGGAAGATCATCAAGTTCGTGAAGTCCAACGGCATCGTCATCGTCAAGAACCTCCAGCTCATCGGCGTGGGCGCCGGCCAGGCCAGCCGCGTCGACGCGGTGGAACTCGCCATCCGCAAAAGCCAGAGGCCCATCGCCGGCGCCGTTCTCCTCTCCGACGCCTTTTTCCCTTTCGCCGATTCGATCGAAACGGCCGCCAGGAACAGGATCGCGACCGTGGTCGAGACCGGCGGCTCGATCCGCGACACCGACGTGATCCTGGCCGCACAAAAACTGGGCATTTCCCTGCTGTTCACCGGCATTCGTCATTTTCGTCACTGATCACGAGTTGTCCGACCTGGGCGAGCGTTCATTGACAAAAGGGGCCGGTTCCAGTATTTTCCTCGCATGGAACCGGCGCGCAACATGAAGATCTCGGCGGTCATCATCACCTTTAACGAGGAGGATCGTCTGCCCGACGCCCTGGCCAGCCTTCAGGGGGTGGCGGACGAGGTCGTTGTGGTCGATTCCTACTCCTCGGACCGCACCGAGGAGATCGCCCGCGCCTCCGGCGCCCGGGTCATGAAGAACCGTTTCGAGGATTACGGGCAGCAGAAGAATTTTGCCCTGGCCCAGGCCGGCTGCGACTGGGTCCTCAACCTGGACGCCGACGAGCGGGTTTCTCCCGAACTGAAGCGGGCCATCACCGCGCTGAAGGCGGGCGGGCCGCCGGTGAACGCTGCCGCTTTCGCCATCAAGAGGAAGACCTTCTACCTGGGGCGTTGGATCCGCCATTCGGGCTGGTACCCCGACCGCAAGATCAGGCTTTTCCGGAAAAACGCCGCCGCCTGGCAGGGACGGATCCATGAACGCCTCGACGTGCGGGGCGCCGTCGCCCGCCTGGACGGCGACATCCTGCACTTCACCTATCGCGACATCGGCGACCACGTGCGCCGGCTCGACCGCTATTCCGCATTCCAGGCCGAGGAGATCGTGGGCCAGGGGAAGAAATGCCTGTTCCTGCGCCTGGCCATCCTTCCGCCCGTCACTTTTCTGCGCCATTATTTCTGGAAATCGGGCATTCTCGACGGCTTTCCCGGACTGGTCATCGCCACGGTCCAATCCTGGGGAACGGCGATGAAATATCTGAAGGCCATCGCCCTGAAGCGCCGGCAACGGAGCTGAGCGCCCTTGCCAACAGGGCCGTTCTGCGCTACAATAAAAATATGAGCCAAGCCCCCAAATGCAATACCAACCCGACGGCCAAGTGGATCCGCGTCATCGTTTCCCTGGGCGTCATCGGTGCAGGGATCTATTATAAGAACTGGATCGGCCTGCTGGGCATCGTCACCCTCTTGAGCGCCTTTACCGGCTCCTGCTCCCATTCCCTGCAATTCGGCGGCCCTGAAGGTACCCGCCGAGGGTACCTGCGCAGTATCCGCATCAAGCACAACGTCAGCGACGAGGAATAGCCCGCCTTATCCCCCATTCCGGCCACCGGGCTTGACAATTTTAACGATATCGACTATAATATGGTTTCGTTGCCAGAATCCAAAGGAAAAAAATGAATCCCCCAAAAAACTTTCGCGGTATCGTATTGTTTTTTATAGGCTTATCGGGAATATTCCTGGCCAGCGCCATCGTGCTGTCGGCCCGCCAGGCTGAAAGCCGGAGGACCATCGCCTCGCTGCAGAAAACCGTCGCCACCCTTAACCATAAGTTCAGCTCCCACCAGGAAGCCATGGCCAAGACCGACTTCTACCGTTTCCAGGAAAACGTCTACCGCCTGCATGCCCCTGAATTCACGCGCATCGCCGATTCGGTGTTCTCCCTGAGCCGCAAGCACGGCTTCAATCCCTACCTGGTCATGGCCGTCATTTTCGTGGAAAGCCGCTTCGACCGCCGCGCCGTTTCCGGCAAAGGGGCCTGCGGCCTGATGCAGGTGAATGTCCCCGTCTGGAAGGACGCGTTGAACATCGACCGCAGGAGGATCTTCCAGGTCGACTACAACATCGAGCTCGGGCTCACCATCCTGAAGGGCTACCTGATGGAGACCCGCGGCGACATCATCCGTGCCCTGATCCTTTACAACAACGGCTACAACTATACAGGCAACAATTTCCACGAAAAAGTCCTGGCCTCCCGTTTCTACCAGCACGCCGACATCGGCTGAGCCCTCCCGCTTCCCTGCGGGCCGGGGGTTGTAAAAACCATTTTTCTTCATCATAATCCTGGCGGTTGAAGCGGCGGGGGACTTTTTGCCAATTTTGGGTAAAAAGCCGTCCAATCCGCTTGGCTTGCCCGACACTCAGGAGGCGGAAATGAAAATTGCACTATCCATTGCGACCATCATGCTGACCCTATTCCTGGCCGCGGCCGTCGCCCAGGCGCCGGAAAAGGAGGGCCTGAAAGCGGCCTACAACCTTTCCGGCATCCTGCAGAGCCTGGAAAACAGGGAACTGACCGTCACCTTTTCCGACGACATGCTGCCGTTGGGCGGCAAACGCGACGGCGCCTCGCTGGTCAGGATCACCCCGGCGGTCAAGGGTGAATTTTCCTGGCGCGGCAATCGCACCCTGGCCTTCAAGCCCGAGCCGCGCTTCCGCTACTCCACCACCTACACGGCCGTGATCCCGGCCGGAACGGGCTCGCTGGCGGGAAAGGTGCTGCCCGGGGAGATACGCTGGCAATGGAGCACGCCCCAGGCCTATCCCGTCGAGGTCAAGGTCGGAGACCGGGATTATTTTTCGCGGCTGACGCCGGGGGAAAAGCTCGACGGCGAGATCTGGGTGAAAGACCCCGTTACCCTGCGCTTCAACCAGCCGGTCACCATTGGCGGAGCCAAAAGCTTTTTCGTCCTCAAGGAGGCCAAGAGCGGCGTGCGGGCGGAAATCCTGCTCCAGCAAAAGGCGAATGAAGAAATCGCGGTCCGCTTCGCCAGCGCTCTGAAACGAGGCTTGCTTTACCAGCTCATCGTCAAAAAAGGCTTTCGCGGCAGCGAGGGTAATACCGGCACGGCCAAGGATTTCACCTTCACTTTCGACACGGTGCCTACTTTTCACTATTCCGGCCGGCACCCCCTGGTCCTCTTTCCCGATGCGCCCCATGTTTGGTTGCCGTTCTCCAACGCGCTGGCTGAATTCAACGACAGGCTAATCCAGGTCCATAAAATCTCCGGCTTGGAACGATCGCCCCTTAAATTCCATCTCGAGCCCCGCCAATATGAGAATGAAGTCTTGTTCATCAGCGTGGAAGACGAATTGGCCTCGGGCGATCGCCTGAACATAAGAATCGACCGGGACCTGTCCAACACGTACAAAGAGCGGCTTCCCGAGAACCTGGAACTCGAAGCCCGGGTCTGCTCCAGCCAGTCCCCGCGCCTCGACTTTTCCCTGCAGGATCATAAATTGTCCATGACCGCCAACAGCATGAAGCAGGCCAGCGTCCGCTTGCTCAAGCTCAAGCCCGAATTTTATACCCAGCTGACTGACCGGGAATTTGGCTTGCTGCAGAAAAAGGATTTCAAGGCTGACTTCATCGAGAAAGAGATCCTGCAAAAATTCACCGGGCTGCCGGAGAAATCGAACAACCCCGCATTGCGGGATCAAGAATTGGGATCGCCCCTGGGGTTTTTCGGCGTTTTGGTCCAGAGCTACGAACCATACAATGCCTGCCGGGACATCGCCTTAATGCGCCTTCCCGCCTTCACTCCCCAGGACATGCACGTTTTCCACCGCCGCAACATGGACATGGTCATCAAGGCCGGCCAGGAACAGACCTTGTACTGGCTATACGACAACCGCAGCGGCAAAGGGGTGGGAAAGATGCCGTTCTTCCTTAAGGGTTATGCCAAGGATGCCATGCCCCTGGGAGAATCGGCCGTAAACGGCGTGCTGCTCAGCGACAGGGAGATCCAGGAATCCGACCTGGTCATGGCCAGGAATACGAACGACAATGACATGGCCCTGGCCAGGATCGACCGCCGGCCCCCATCCGACCGCGAGGTCAGGATCACGGTCTTCAGCGAACGGGATTTTTACAAGCCCGGCGACACGGTCCATATCGCCGGAATCATCAAGGAGTACAAGGCCGGGAAGATCTTTTCACCAAAGGCCACGGCGGCAACCCTGCAAATTTTTGGTCCCGACCGTCAACAGCTCAAGACCGACTCTCTCCAGCTCGACCGCTGGGGCGGCTTTCACTACGAATTCAAATCCGACCCGGCAGGCAAAAAAGGCCGCCACCAGATCATTGTCAGATTCGTGGACATGCAAACCTGGCAAGGCCAGCACAACGTGACCATCGATTACTACCAGCCAAATACTTTTGAAATGAAGATCTCCGGCATGGCGGAGCATTACCTCCCGGAAGATACGTTCCACCCTGTTGTCAGCGGTTCCTACCTGGCAGGCAATCCCATGGCTGGCGATACTTTTGGCTATGTTTTCGGACTGAATCCGGTTGCTGCCAAAGTGTTCACGACGAATGGACTGGAGCGCTTCAATTTCGGGCTCGACCGCGACCTGGCAAAGAGCGACCCGCCGCGGAAAGGGAGCAAAAAACTGGATGCCAACGGCAAATACACTCTGAGCATCCCCATGGCCGATTTCAAGGAAACTAATTTCCTGGCCAAACTCGGCTTTTTTGCAACAGGAAAATCAGCTGAAGGCAAGGAATTCACCGCCCAGGCCCAGTCATTGTTTTTCCCGGGAAATCTCCTGACCGGAATCCATATCGACTTTTACCAGAACCTGAAAGGACCAATCAAATCCGAACTGGCCCTGGTCGATTTCCAGGGAAAACCCGCTTCCGGCGAAATCCGCGTCACGCTCTACAGGGAATATTATGAAAAATCCCGGCGCCTGCTAAAGAAAGTTTCCGGTCCCGACGATGTTTACATTGAAAAAACAAAAACCCACTTGTTTCGCGTTCCGGAAGCCGGCCATTATATCCTGCGTTGCGACACCTCCGACGCGAACGGCCGCGTGGTTTCGACCTCGGGCGGTTTCTTTGTTTGGGGCGGGGGCTACTCCGAAGGGACCGACAAGCTGCGGATCGAATCCAATCAACATACTCTGCATATCGGCGAGACGCTGAAGTGCTTCATTCATTCCACCCGGGAGGGTCAGGCGCTGGTGACCATCGAAAGGGGGAAGGTGCTCGATTCCCGGGTCATCGCGCTGCAGAAGATGACGCCATTGGATATCCCGGTCAAGAAAGAATATTTCCCGGCCATCCGCGTCAGCGTTGTCGCCATGTACGGCAACAACATCTCCGAGCAAGCCGCCAGGGAGTTTAAAGTAGAGGATGACAGCAAGATCCTGCGGGTGGACTTGGAAAGCCCGGGCGAGATCAAGCCAGCTAGCAAGACCAAAGTGAAGATCAAGGTCAGCGATAACCAGAAAAAGGGGGTAAAGGCGAAGCTTTTCGTATATGCCGTGGATGAAGGCAACCTGTCCCTGCTAAACTACCAGACGCCTGACCCGCATGAATATTTTTCTTATTTTGGCCTGTGGGCAAAACCGATTCATACCTATTATTCAAAGAATTACAAACAATGGAACTTCGAGCGCCCCCTTATGGACATCGACCTGAAGGCGCCGGCTATTTTCGGTTGCGTCTTCAGTCCCAACTCCACGCCGCTGGCCGGGGCCACGGTCACCCTTGAGGATGAAAAACACAACAAGCTGAAGACGACAACGACCAGCGTCCAGGGATATTATTCTTTCCCCGGTTTTCCCGGCGGCCGCTACGCGGTCAAGGCTGAAGCCAAGGGTTTTCATCCTTTCCTCTGGTCCGACATCTATTTTGACGGCGGCAGCCACCGCCCTTGCGACATGGCGTTGATCCCGGTCTCGGCCGACAAATATTGGAACTCCGCAGATGAGTTCGGTCCGAATGGTGGTGTTGCAGGCGGCATCATGCCCGCGCCCATGGCCGCGGAAATGAAAAGCATGGCCCGTATGAAACTGGGCGAGGAAGAGGCGGACGGGATGGTCGGCGGAGTGCTTGGCGGTGTCGAGGCCGCCATAGCCGGCATCCGCGTGCGCAGCGATTTTAAGGAAGTACTGTTCTTCAAGGTCGTGGAGACCGACGAGGCGGGGAACGCCGTTGTCGATTTCACGAGCTCCGACCAGCTGTCCACCTATCGCATCATGGCCGTGGCCTACAGCGAAGACAGTTTCGGTGCGGCAGAAAAGAAGATCATGGTCAGCAAGGACCTGCTCATCTCCGAGGCCATGCCCGAGTTCGCCCGCCAGGGCGACGAGTTCAGCGCCGGCGCCCAGCTCAGCAACCGCACCGCCGGAAAGCTTTCCTTCACCCTGCTGGTCAAACCGCAAGGCGTAATGGTTCGCGGCTCGTCCCAGCTGCAGGGTGCCCTTGACCCGCGCGGAAACGGCCTGTTCCAGTTTCCGTTCCTGGCCGAGCGCGTCGGCGAGGCCAAGGTCGAATTCTTCGCCCTGAGCGCCGCCGACAAGGACGGCCTGGAGAAAAAGCTCATGGTCAGCGACCGCCTGGTCAGCGAAACCCTCCTCGATTTCGCCAGCGGCAAGAGGGTGAAAAAAATGATCGAGCCCCAGGCCGAGGGCGAGCAGCAGGCCATCACCATCAAGGTCGCCCCCTCGCTGCTGCGCCCGGCGGTCAACATCGCCAGGAAGCTGGTCTTCTATCCCTACGAATGCCTGGAGCAGCGGACCTCGAAGGTCATGCCTTTCCTCGCGCTCAGCCCGCAGCTTGCCGAGCGCCTGGACCTGGGCCTTGATGCGGCGCAGATCCGCGAAGCAGTGAACGGCTACCTGAAGATCATCCCCGAATTCATGGGCGCCAACGGGGCTCTCTCCTATTACCGCGGCGGCCAGTACGCATCAGACTACCTGACCGCCTACGTCCTCTGGGCATTGAACCTGGCCCGGGAGCGCGATTACAAGGTCGACCCGCAGCTGCTGCAGAAGCTCTCCACTTACCTGCAGCACGCCAGCCTCGACGCGACCTGCGCCAGCTTCCACCAGTTCGTGCTGAGCCTGGACAAAAAGGCCGACAACAAGAAGCTGAAGAAGCTTGCAGCCGAGCGCGACGGCCTGCCCTTGCCCGGCAAGGTCTTCCTGTACCGGGCCCTGCACAACCAGGGAATCGAGGAACGGACGCTGAAAACCATGCTGGACGAGTTCAACAACAGCCTGCAGGTCGAGGCCGACTTCGCCTATTTCGACGTTGGCGAATTCACCTATCACCGCGACTTCCCATTCTACTCCTCGCGCTTCGCCACCGCCCTTCTGCTGCAGGCCGTTCTGGAGGTGGAAAAAGGCCACGTGCTGGCCGAGCGCATCATCAACTGGCTGCTCGAAGCCGAGCCTTATTGCTGGAACACGACCCAGACCAACTTCTGGATCCTCTGCGCCATGGACGATTACCTGCGGCAGATTGAAAAGACGACTGCACGCGGGGCCGAGATCGTCTTGCTGGGCGAAAAGACCGGCAAGGAATTTGCCAATCCCAGGGATGTATTGCAGGCGCAAAAAAAGATCACAGACACAAGCAAACAGATCGAGGTGCTGATTACAGCCGACCAGCCCGTCTATGTCACCAGCGAGCTGACCTGGAAACTGGCCAGGGCCGGGAAAAAGAACCGCGGCATCGACATCCGGCGCAACGTCTACAACGAAAAAGGGGAGTCGGTCACCAGTTTCCTGCGCGGGCAGACCTACATGGTCGAGCTGTTGATCCAGTCCGACAAGGAAGTCCCCTACGGCGTGGTCGACGAACCATTGGCCGCCGGCTTCGAGCTGCTGCGCCAGGACATCGCCAGCACCCGCTCACTGCAGGAATTCAATACGACGAACCAAAACAAATACCGAACGCCCTGGGCGCGCCAGGAGAACGCCGCCGACCGCCTGGTCTTCTACACCTATTCCCTGCAGGGACCGCTGCGCATCGTCTACTTCATCAAGGCCATGTACGGCGGCCGCTTCACCTGGATGCCCACGGTCGCCCAGGGCATGTACCACCCGCAGTATTTCGGCCGGACGGCGATCCAGACGATCGAGGTCAAGGAGTAATCCCGAGGCCCGGCAGCAAATTATTCGTCCCGGGGCGTCGTTCTGGAAATCCGGCTTCGAGCCGACGTGATACTACTGACCGCCCGTCCAGGGGATGCGGTGATCTCTTGAACCGGCGTTGATCTGCCCAGCGATAAAGCTGCGTGGCTACTTCTTGACGAAGGTCAGGGTCCGGTCCGTCCTCCCCTGTTCGCCCATTTGAATGCGCTTGGCCTCGAGAAAGACGATCTCCTGGCGGGTCGGCCCCTTGCCGGGTTCGCTGCTTTCGATCAGCAGCGTGTTGCCTTTGGAGGTGATCACCTGGAACGGGATCGGGCCGATCTGCTTGCCGTCCATCGACATGGTGATGCCGTCGAGGGTCACCCTCATGGTCATGCCCGATTCGTTCAGCCAGGTGCCCATGAAGGCAAAAGTCAGATTGCCGGCCACTGCGGCGGCGCTCGCCGTGTTTGCCACCGGCGCTGGCGCCAGGGAGGGCGCAGCCCCGCCGATGTCCACTTGAAAGAGACTGCCTTCCCGCTCGATGGTGAAGAGGTTGCCCGAGCAGGGGAGCATGAAGCGGGTGGCGGCGAAGTCGGTCTTGCCAAGTTGTTTCCAGACTCCGCTGGCAGGATCGGTGGCATAGAGCTTGCCGCCGCGCTCGACGGTCAGGATGGCGCCCGGCGTGCCGCAGGCAGCAATCGTGTTGGCCCAGCCTGCAGCGGCTCCGACCCGTTTCCAGGACCCGTTAGCCGGCTCGATGGCATAGAGGCTGCCGTCCTTTTCAATGGAATAGAGCTTGCCGGCCGCAGCCAGCAGAAAAGCGGTGGCGGCAAAATCGGGTTTGCCGAGAAGCTTGAATGCCCCACTGGCGGGATCGGTCACGTACAGGGCGCCGCTCTTTTCCACGGTATAGAGCTTGCCGTTCAGCCCCACGCCGGCAATGGTGCCAGCCCAGGACCCGGCCGCGCCCAGCCGCTGCCACGCGCCGCTGGCAGGATCGATCGCGTACAGGCTTCCGTCATTCTCGATGGTGAAAAGCCTGCCGGCAGCCGCCATCAGCAGCGCAGTGGCGGTGAAGTCGGGCTTGCCCAGTTGTTTCCAGGCCCCGCTGGCCGGCTCGGTCGCGTAGAGCGCCCCGCTCTGATCCACCGTATAGAGCTTGCCGTTGAGCGGCACCCCGGCAATGGTGCCGGCCCAGGCCTTGGCCTTGCCGATCTGCTTCCAAGATCCGGCCTGGCCGGGTAATATCAGGGAAAACGCCATCACCACGAAGAGGACACTGACCCATCGTTGACACATGCGAACACCTCCTGCTGATCCTGAAATACCGCAGCTCCCGCTCGGGAGCCTTCTTCGTGCCTTTATACTCCGAAGCAAAATAAAGTCAAATGATATGCCAATAGGGGATCGAACGGTTTCCGGGCAGTCAACACCAGCCGCCGCAACTGGATGCCGGCGACCGTCCGGGGCATATACCGCCCGCAGTACTTCGGCCGCACCGCCATCCAGACCATCGAGGTCAGCAAGGAACCCGGGAGGGACAATCACCGCCCCGGTGAAGCGGAATAACCATTATCGCGCCCGGATGGTCATGGTATTCATCATCAACGGTTGGGGCAGATAGTTTGGGATCATGAGAGCGGCCAACGTCTTGCCGGCCGTCTCCTGGGTGAATGTTCCAAAATATGGAACGAGCCGCACTTCGACCTCGTACAGATCGCCCTTCTCGATCCTGTAGATTTTATCGAGTGTATGGTAGCGATCCGCTTTGTATGAAACGGGGACAGAAATGTTCCTCGTCTGGCGCGGCGCAATGATTACAAAATCATCTGGCCGCGGAGAGGTATTCATGTGGATCATGATGCGCTCGCAAGGCTCGACAGCGACCAATCCCTCACCCTTGCGCCTCTTCACGGAGACAATGATTGCCAAGGGCGATTGATTGATCGATATGATATTGTTCGACATGTTCTGAACGCTGATCAATGCCCCGCTCGGGCCGTTGCCGACCAACTCGACTTTCAGTCCATGCTGGATTCCAGGACGGAGACCATAGCCGACAAGCTCTATGTCTCTCGTGCATCCGGCAGTGGTACATGCGAACAATAAAATCAGCAAGGCAGTGTGTTGGTTGCGCACGATCCTATCTCCCCTTGATCAGGCAGGTCGGGGGCATTCCGGCTCCCTTCCGCCTAAAATCCATACGTGAAACTGACAGGAAAATCAATTTTCCTCATGGTGGGATCCCCGAGGTCAATACGCTTTTTGGGGAGCAATGCCGCTGCCACCGCAGCGGTCACAACTCAGGCGTGAAAAGCCATCGCAATTCGGGCAAGCGAGCTGGCCATGGCCCTGGCACGCCTGACAAAAATTCGCGGGATCGACGCTGGTCGCCGGCACGCCGGAGTTTCTGCCGCTGCCCGAACACCGGGGGCACGTGATCCATCCCCGGCCCTTGCATTGCGGGCATTCGACCTCGCCGCTGCCTTTGCATTTGAAACACTTGCCCGAGGCCTCATAGGCGTCGATCTTTTTTTGCTGGGCAGCCATGGACCTGCAGCCGGCTGCCGGAAGCAGGGCGGAAATGACAAGCAGGGAGCAAAGGATGGCGCGAATCGCCGGCGGCGGTCGTTTCACCATGCTTCGATTCTGCAGCAGATCATTTACATTGTCAATGACGGGCGATACTGCCTACTCGAAGATCCAAATCAGACCATTGCGCCAGACCGCCTGGTCTTCTACACCTATTCCATGCAGGGGCCGCTGCGCATCGTCTATTTCATCAAGGCCATGTATTCGGGCCGCTTCACCTGGATGCCCACGGTCGCCCAGGGCATGTACCACCCGCAGTATTTCGGCCGCACGGCGATCCGGCAGGTTGAGGTTAGGGAATAAACAGAGGAGCAAGTTCCTCGGAGAAGCCGGGCCTGGACGCCGCGGATTTTGGAAATGGCCGCCAGGCGTTGAACCTTCAATCCGTCCCGCACGTAATAAAATTATGACACGACAGAGAAGCATGCCACCAGCGCTGCCGCTGGCCCTGCTGCTCTTTGCCCTGCTTTCACCGTTTGCTCACGCCTGCACGGGCTTCATCGTGCGGAATGCCAAAACAACTCTTGTGGGCAACAACGAGGACAACAACGCCACGAACCTGCGCATCTGGTTCATTCCCGGCGGCCCCGCTCGCCACGGCATGGTCTATTTCGGCACGTTCGATCCCGCCGGAAATGCCGAGGAGCGGGAAGGGGGCATGAACGACCAGGGGCTCTTTATCGACGGCTTCGCCGTCCCGCGCCTCGTGCCGGCCCAGGCAGACGGAACTCATGTCCAGGACCTGTCTTTCGACTTCGTGGACAAGTCGCTGGCCGAGTGCGCCACCGTCGGCGAAGTGGAGGCGCTGGCCCGCCGGCACCGCATCCGCTTGTATTCCGCCCAGTGGATGTTTGGCGACCGGAACGGCAATTCGATCATCATCGAGGGCGAGCGGATCATCCGCGGCGACGGACGCTTCCAGGTCTGTACCAATTTCCGCCAGTCCGAGCTGGCAGGCCACGGGCCCACCTGCCCTCGTTACCGGACGGCCGTGGGCATGCTGTCGCGGATGGAGACTCCGACCGTGGCCTCCTGCCGCGAAATTCTGCGGGCCGTGAGCGGGAGAAACACCCAGTACTCTTATGTCCTGGACCTGAATGCCAGGCGGATCCATTATTACCATTTCCATGATTTCAACCGGGAGATCGTGTTCGATCTGGAAGCCGAGCTCGCCAAGGGACGTCACAGCATCGACACGGTCCCCCTGTTTCCTCCCAAGCTGGAGGCACGGATGCTCGCCTCCCGAGGGGCATTTTTTTTTACCTCGTTCGCCCTTTGGTTCCTGCTGTTCACCCTGCTTTTCTGGGTGTCGCGAGCCATTTTCCGCTGGCTGAGAAAGGAAAAGGCAGGCAAATCGATCGCGAAGCGGGTACCGCTGTCCGTCAAGCTCGCTCTCGGTGCGATCGCCTTGCTCCAGTCCGCGTATCTCCTGCTCCTGCTCTCGGCCCCGCGGCTGGTCCCTGCCCACGGCGGGGCCCTGCGCCTCGGGCCCTGGCTGTTCATCCTCTTGAGCTCTGTCCTGCTCGTTGTCTGCTGGAAGGCGTGGCACGCTCGCTACTGGACCCTGGCCGGCCGCATCCACTGCACGATCATGGCGCTGTCGTCTCTGGGGATCCTTGCCGTGCTGGCTTCCTGGCGCCTGTTCTGAGATAGGCCAATTAGGCAACACGCATGCCAAAGGGGATAGCGACAAGGAATAATCTCGCAAATCATTTATGCATCATGGCTGCAAGTCCTTTTTCTGAATTTGCCTGAAATCTTTCATGTAATCAATATATTTGCAGTATTTCAATAATGGTTTTTCGACCATGGGATGAACCACCCACAGTACTCCGGCATGATCACCAGTGAGACGGTCGAGTCAAGGAGTAAGCAGGAGCGCGATTTTTTCGCAGAGGGCGGCATCGGGTTCACAGCCTTGAGTTTCGGACAACAGCGCTGCGCTCGCTCCGGCCAGGGCCAACGGCGAGATGAAGGCCTGGTGCAGCGTCCAGGCGATGACCAGGGCCAGGACAAGCCCGATCGCCGGGGGCGCGCCGGCGCTGCTGAAAATGAACCAGTTGGGCAGGGCCAGGAACAGGAAAAGAAGCGCCAGGCCGGCAAGCGAAAACATAGACCAGCTTTTTATCAGGCGCCTGGCCTGGTTCCCGTGCCGCCAATAGAGCGCCACACTTTCCCGGATCGCCGCCGCCGGATCGCCGCCGCGGGCGAAAGCCAGGGCGAAGACAACCGCACTGAATGCCGCCTCGGCCAGCCGGCCGAAAGTTCCAGGCGTGGAGAGGGCTGCCGGCTCGTTTTCCACGCCCAGGCCAATGAATGCCTGGCGCACACGGCGGTTCCAGCGGACCCAGCTTGAATAGACCGGAAAAAAGCGCCGGGCCTCGGACCCGGCCTGGGCGGGAGCCATCCCGAAGAACATGGCAAGCATGATGGCACGGCGACGGTAGAGGAAGAAGCGCTGCCAGGCCAGGACGGTCAGCCAGCCTCCCAGCAGGATCAATGCCGCCAGGAGCGGAGCCGCTGCGGGAGCCGTGATCCGCGCCAGGCGCAAAGCAAACAAGGCCAACCCGAATTCAAGGAGAATCAGCAGTCCGCCGAGAACCAGGGCTGCCGCATGGAACAAGTATGCGGGAAACGCCCTGGCGAGGGCTGCCAACGCCTCCTTGAAATTCAGTGCCGACAAGCTCAGCGCTTGCCCTGGGAAGCGATCACCAGCTTGCGGGCGAAAGGGATCAGCCCGCCGGCGTCGATGATGGCCTGCCGGGCCTTGGGCAGGGCGATGATCGGGAAGCTCTTGCCCGAGGTCTTGTTGACCACCTGGTCAGCCGTGATCTCCAGTTCGTCGCCGACATTGGCATCGATGGCCGGGCAGATCACCATTTTCAAGCCCAGGTTGATGGCGTTCTGCAGGAAGATGCGCGAAAAGTTGCGGGCGATCACCACGAAGTCGGGGCCCTTCAGGCACGAGGCGGCCTGCTCGCGCGAGGAGCCGCAGCCGAAGTTCTTGCCGGCCACGATGATGCTCTGCGGCGGGAACTCCTTGCTCTTGATCTTGGCATTGAAATCGGGATAATCGATGAAGGCGAACTGCGGGGTCTCGGTCGGCAGGACGGTGGCCATGAAGCGGCCAGGATAGATGATATCGGTGGAGACATCGTCTCCCGTTTTAAAAACTACTTTGGCCATGTTGCTACTCTCCTTTTTTTCTCGGGTCGGTGATGACGCCGGTGATGGCGCTGGCGGCGGCCACGGCCGGCGAGCAGAGATAGACGTCGGCGTTGGGGTTGCCCATGCGTCCCTTGAAGTTGCGGTTGGTCGTGGCCAGGGCGACGTCACCGTCGGCGAGCGCCCCCTGGTGCACGCCCAGACAGGGGCCGCAGCCCGAGTTCATGACCACGGCGCCGGCTTCCATGAAGGTGGCGACATAGCCTTTCTTCAGGGCCTGCAGGTAGATGCGCGTCGAGGCCGGAAAGATCAGCATGCGCGTGCCCTTGGCCACCTTCTTGCCCTTGAGGATCTTGGCGGCGATGGCCAGATCGTCGAGGCGGCCGTTGGTGCAGGAGCCGATGACGATCTGGTTGAGCTTCGTGCCCAGGACCTGCTTGATGGGCTTGACGTTGTCCACCGTGTGCGGGCAAGCGATCTGCGGCTGCAGCTTGGAGACGTTGACGGTGATCACCTGGTCATAGCTCGCGTCGGCGTCGGGGCCGAAGAACTCGGGAAGGTCCTTGACGCCGGCCTCTTCCTGCAGGTAGCGCCGCGTTTCGGCGTCGGGAGGAACGATGCCCGAAGTGGCGCCCGCTTCGACCGTCATGTTGCAGATCACCAGCCGGCCGGAGGTCGACATGTTCTCGATGGCCGGGCCGTGGAACTCGATGACCTTGAAGTTGGCCCCTTCGGCGGTCAGTTTGCCGATCAGGTGCAGGATCAGGTCCTTGGGCGCGACGTGGCGCTTGAACTTGCCCTCGCAGACCACCTTGATCGTGCCCGGCACCTCTACGTTCAAGACCTTGCCCAGGGCCCAGACCGCGGCCATCTCGGTGGCGCCAATGCCGAAGGAAAAGGCGCCCAGGGCGCCATGGCTGGTGGTGTGGCTGTCGGTGCCGACCACGACGCTGCCCGGCCGCACGTAGCCAAACTCGGGGAGGATCTGGTGGCAGATGCCGCCGCTGTCGCCGCGGATGTCGTGGAACTTGGTAATGCCCTGCTTGGCCACGAAGTCGCGGATCTTCTTCTGGTTGCCGGCCGTCTTCGCGCTTTCGGCCGGCACGCGGTGGTCGAAGATGATGGCGATCTTCGCCGGGTCCCACACCTTGGCCTCGAGCCCCGTGTCCTTGTAGATCTCGCTGAACTGGTTGATCACCAGGGCGCCGTTCTCGTGCGACATGGCCAGGTCGACCCTGGGCTCAAGCACGTCATTCGCCTTGACCGCGGACTGGCCCGTTGCTTTGGCCAGTATCTTTTCAACCATTGTCATTCCCATGCTGTTTCCTCCTTGTTATTTGTCGACGCTCAGATCGCGCCCTTTTCCTTCATAGCCTTGATCTCTTCTTCCTTGTAGCCCAACCCGCGCAAAATTTCGCCTGTATGAGCGGACAGCCGCGGCGGGGGCGCGTCGATCTGCGCCGGCGTCTTGGAAAACTTGGCGGTCAGGTTGAAGAGCTTGATGTCGCCGATGCCCTCCTCCTTGACCGTGGCGATCACCTGGCGGTGCTCGCTTTGGGGCTGCAGCAGCGCCTTTTCCAGGCCATAGATGTCGCCGGTGGGGATGCCCTTTTCGTTCAGGACTTCCACCCAGTGCACCGTGGACTCCCGGGTCAGCTTCTCCTCCAGCAGCGGGGTGAGTTGCTTGCGGTTGGCCTTGCGCGTATCGCGCTCCTGGAAACGGGGATCGCTCTTCAGCTCCGGCACGCCCAGGGCGTCGGCCAGGTCCTCCCACTGCTTCTGCTGGTTGGCGGCGATATTGACATAGCCGTCCCGGGTGCGGAAAGATCCCGAGGGGGCGGCGGTGAAGTTGTCGTTGCCCATCAGCACCGGCTGCTGGTTGCCGATGAGCAGATTGGCCGCCACCCAGCCCATCAGCGGCATGATCGAGTCGAGCATGGCGATGTCGATGAACTGCCCCTCGCCGCTGCGCTCGCGATGGTAGAGGGCGGCCATGACGGCGAAGGCCGCGTTCAAGCCTCCGACGGTGTCGCAGACCGGAAATCCGGCGCGCAGCGGGTTGAGCCGCTCGTCGCCATTGACGGCCATGACGCCGCTTAAGCCCTGGATGATCTGGTCGTAGGCCGGCTTGAAGGCGTCGGGCCCGGTCTGGCCGAAGCCCGAGATGGCGCAATAAACAATCTTGGGGTTGATCTGGCAGATCTTTTCATAGGAGAAGCCGAGCTTGGCCATGACCCCGGGGCGGAAATTCTCCACCACCACGTCAGCGGTCTTGAGCAGCTTGCGGAAGATCTCCTTGCCCTCCTCGAACTTCAGGTTGAGGGTCAGCGATTTCTTGTTGGCGTTCTGGGCCAAAAAACTGGTCCCCATCAGCTGCTTGTTCAGGGGGTTGACGTTCCCCAGTTTGCGGGCCAGGTCGCCGCCGTCAGGGTTTTCGATCTTGATCACCTCGGCCCCGAGCAGCGCCAGGTGCATGGTGGCGAAGGGGCCGGACAGGACATTGGTCAGGTCCAGGACCCTGACCTTTTCCAATAGTTTCATGCTGGCTCTCCTTTATTGCGTTTTCTTGAAATTGACGATGGACCCCGCCTTGAGAATGAATCCGGGCAGCTCACGACCGAAAAAGCCCCCGATGTCACGGGCTGTCTCCATGAGCTTGTCCAGATGGATGTCCATGATCATGCCCTGGCGCTGGAGCGAATGGACCAAGTCTTCCGTGCAGACATTGCCCGCCGCCACCTTGGTGAAGGGACAGCCGCCCAGGCCGCCCAGGGCCGATTCGAAATACTTCACGCCGGTCCTCAGGGCCGCGTAGCAGTTGGCCAAACCCAGGCCGTAGGTGTTATGGAAATGGCAGGCCAGCTCGACCTGGTCGTCGCGCTTCAGGATCTCGGCGTACAGAGATTCAACCTGGGGCGGGTAGGCGTGGCCCGCCGTATCGGCAAGGCTGATGTTGCGGATGCCGGCGGCGAGGTACCTGTCGACGATCGACAGGACCCGCTCCGCGGAGATGGGGCCTTCGAAGCCGCAGCCGAACGCCGACTGGATGGAGGCCTGCACGCGCTTCTGCGCCTTCATGCCCGCCTGGGCCATGGCGATGATCTGGCCAACGGCCTCCTCGGTGGACTTGCCGGTGTTCTTGCGGCTGTGGGTATCGCTGGCCGAAACCCCCATACAGAACATGTCGACGCCGCAGGCCATCCCCCGCTCCAGCCCTTTTTCATTGAGCACCAGCCCCGACAGCACGGCCGCGGCCGGCTTCTTGTCCTTCTGGCTGAAATGGACGAACAGCTTGTCGGTGTCGGCCATCTGCGGGACCTTTTCGGGATTGACGAACGACCCGAGCTGGACCATGTCGATGCCGGCGGCAAGGAGGCCCTCCACCCAGGCGATCTTTTTTTCCAGCGGCACGGTCTGCTTCTCGATCTGCAGCCCGTCCCGCAATCCCACTTCGTGAATCCTGATCTCATTCATGTGGCGTTCTCCCTCTGCGTTTTGACGCTTGCCGCACGCGCGCCGGGGCTACAGTTTCGCCGCGATGGCCTCGGCCATTTCCAGGGTCTTGCTGGTGCCGCCCATGTCATAGGTGCGCACCTTGCCTTCCTTGATCACCGCGGCAACCGCCGTCTCGATCCGCTCCGCTTTTTCGGTCTCGCCCAGCCAGGTCAGCATCATCTTGGCCGCCAGGATGGTGGCGATGGGGTTCACCTTGTACTGGCCGGCATACTTGGGGGCCGAGCCGTGGGTAGGCTCGAACACCGCCAGCTTGGCGCCGATGTTGCCCGAGCAGCCGAAGCCCAGCCCGCCCACCATCTGGGCGCAGAGGTCGGAGATGATGTCGCCGAAGAGGTTGGTGGCGACCAGCACCTCGTAGTTCATGGGGTTCTTCAGCAGCCACATGCAGATGGCGTCGACGTTGGCGTCGTCGCACTGGATGCCGGGATAATCCTTGGCCACTTCCTTGGCGACCTCAAGGAACAGCCCCTCGGTGGCGCGCACGACGTTGGCCTTGTGGATGACGGTCACCTTCTTGCGCCCGTATTTCTTGGCGTACTCAAAGGCGGCGCGCACGATCCTTTCCGAGCCCTTGCGGGTGTTGATCTTGCAGGTCAGGGCGTACTGTTCCAGCGGCACGTCCTTGAACGCGGCGAACGGCTTGGATATCTTCAGCAGCAAGTCCTTGAGCTCCTGGGGCACCGGGTTGAACTCGACTCCGGAATACAGTCCCTCGGTGTTCTCGCGGAACACGACCAGGTCGATGTCGGTCTTGAAATTCAGCGGGTTGCCCGGATAGGCCTTGCAGGGCCGCAGGCAGGTGTACAGGTCGAAAAGCTGGCGCATGCGCACGATGGGGGAACGATAGACCAGCCCCTTGCCCTTCAGCTCGGGCACGAGCTCGGTCTCCGCCGCCTTGACCGGCTTGGAAGTGATGGCGCCGAACATGGCCGCGTCGACGCTGCCGAGCAGGTCGATGGTGCGCTGTGGGAAAGCATCTCCCTCCCGGCACCAGAACTCCCAGCCGATGTCGCCGTGAATGTATTCGGCGTTGAGCTCCAGTTTGTCGAGGACGATCTTGGCCGCTTCCAGCACCTCGATGCCGATGCCGTCGCCGGGGAGCCAGGCGATCTTGTACTTCTTGCCTTGCGATTTTTCACCCGAGACGCTCATATATTCCTCCTTGTTAGACAGTTATGCATCGTTGATATAGCATAGAAAAATATCTCCGTCAATCGGTGAATTTTCGCAGCCGACCCAATGAAAACCGGGCCGGGATTTGCCTTCGCGCCAGGCTTTTGCTACAATGGCCTTCTGATCGGAACAGAGACTTCCCCCATGAAGAAAACGCAAAAAACTGCTTGTCGAAGCGCGGCTTTTGTCAGCCTGGGCTGTTTCAAGAACGCCGTGGACAGCGAAGTGCTGGCCGGGATGCTGCAGGAAAGGGGGGTAACGATCGTCTCCGAATACGAGAACCCTGACTGGCTGGTGATCAACACCTGCGGCTTTATCCGCGACGCCAAGGAAGAAAGCATCGAAGAGATCCTGGCCGCCCTGGAAAAAAAAGAGCGGGGCGAGATCAGGAAGCTGGCCGTATTCGGCTGCCTGATCCAGCGCTACCATAAGGACCTGGCCGGCACGTTCGCCGCCGCCGACATTCTCTGGGGAGTCAACGATATCGAGTCGCTGGCCGACGCCGTCGCCGCCGACCGGCCGGTCGCTTATTCCGACCGCCAGCTTTTTCTTTATAGCGACACGCATCGCCGGGCAACGTTCACCACCGCCAACTCCTCCTTCATCAAGATCTCCGAAGGCTGCAACATGACCTGCAGCTTTTGCGCCATCCCGCAGATCCGCGGGCCGTTCCGTTCGCGGACGATCCCTTCCATCGTCAGGGAAGCGCTGGCGCTGAAAAAAAGGGGAGTGGAGGAGCTGAACCTCATTTCCCAGAACTCCACTTTTTTCGGCAGGGACCGGGAGCCGAAGTCACAGCTGCCCGCGCTGCTGAACGAGCTGTCCGGCCTGGGGTTTGCCTGGCTGCGCGTCCTCTACCTCATGCCGGAAGAGGTGACCCCGGAGATCATCGAAGGCTTCGACCGCCCCGGGGTGCTGCCGTACTTCGACCTGCCTTTCCAGCACGCAGCGGCGCCGGTGCTGAAAAAAATGAACCGTGGCGGCGGTTATCAGAAGAACCTGCGCCTGGTACGGGATATCCGGGAGCGATTCCCCGACGCCGTTCTGCGCAGCACGTTCATCGTCGGCTTCCCGGGCGAAAGCGCGGCCGACTTCCGGCAGTTGCTCGATTTTGCCGTTGAGTCCCGGCTGGAACGGATCGGCGCCTTTGTTTATTCCCCCGAGGAGAACACGGCCAGCTTCGATCTTCCCGGGAGAACGCGGCCGCGCATCGGCCTGGAAAGGAAGCGGCTGCTGCTGGATGTTTCGGAGCGCAACCTGAAAAAATTCAATAAGGGACGGGTCGGAAAAACGATGAATTTCCTACCCCTGGCTCCCTGGACCAACCGCAGCACCATCGGCCGCATCTGGGCGCAGGCCCCCGAGGTGGACGGCCACTGCCAAGTGAACAGGGTCTTTGCCGAAGGCCAGTCCATCTTTTCCATTCGCATCAGCGGTTTCAGGGGCGAGATGCTGCAAGGAGAAAAAAAATGAAAAAAGTCTGGATCGCCATAGCCACCTTCTTCGGTTGCGGCTACCTGCCGGTGGTGCCGGGGACCTGGGCGTCCCTGCTGACCGTGCTCGTTGTATATTTCTCTCCGCTGGCCACCGCGCCCTTTGCGGTCATGGCCCTGGTCAGCGCCGCCGTATTCGCCATCGGCATCCCGGCATGCTCCATACTCGAAAAGCATCTTGCCAAAAAGGACCCGCGGCCCTGCGTGATCGATGAAGTGGCCGGGCAGCTGGTCAGCCTGTGGTTCCTGCCCCGCCAGGCGGGCTATTTCATCGCCGCTTTTTTCATTTTCCGCATTCTCGACGTGCTGAAGCCCTTCCCGGTGAACCGCAGCGAAGCCCTGTCGCACGGATTCGGCATCATGGTTGACGATGTGCTGGCCGGGGCGTACACCCTGGCGGTCCTGTTCCTGGCCCGCCGCTTCATTTTCGGTTAGTCCGTCTCCACCCGGATGGAGCCGCGAACCACGGGAGCCGGGCGCGGCAATTGCATTCCGCAGCAAAAAAGTGTAAAATAGAAATCGCTTGCAAAAAAGGAGGCCCCTGCCATGGCAAAAGTATGCGATATATGCGGAAAAAAACCTGTATACGGCCACAATGTCAGCCATTCCCATAAAATGACCAACCGCCGCTGGGAACCCAACCTGCAAAAGGTAAAGGTCGTGGTCGATGGCAAGAACCAATCCCTGCGCGTATGCACCGCCTGCATCCGCTCCGGCAAGGTACAGAAGGCCGGCTGACCGATCTTTCCGGATTGAAAACCCAACCCCAAAACGCTCCATCATTTGCCAGGAGGATCGGTCTGATCGGCGGCAGCGCCCCCTCTCCGCGCCACCTGGCCATCGCCGAGGAGATGGGCCGCCGGGTCGCTGAAAAAGGCTACACCCTGGTCAACGGCGGTTTGAAAGGGGTCATGGAAGCGTCGGCCCGGGGAGCCAAGGCGGGCGGCGGGTGGGTCATCGGCATATTGCCCGGAAAATCCATCCAGGAAGCCAATCGCTTCACCGACATCGTATTGGCCACCGGCCTGGGTTACCTGCGAAACGCGCTGGTGGTGCTGAATTCCGATATCCTGGTGGCGATCGCCGGCTCCTACGGCACGCTGTCCGAGATCGCCTACACCCAGATCTACGGCAGGAAGGTCATCGGCATCGAGACATGGGACATCCCCGGCGTGGTCCCGGCCGCATCCGCTCAGGACGCCATGGAGCAGATCAACGCTTTTTTCCGCGGGCTGAAATAAAGGACGGGGCCCAGATGACAAACAATTACCGCGTGGTTGTCCATTTCGACGGCACAGAGTATTACGGCTGGCAATTCCAGACCCCGCAATACCCGACCATCCAGGCGGAATTGATCCGGGTGCTGAAGATCATCGCCAAGAAACAGGTCATGGTCACCGGCAGCTCGCGCACCGACGCCGGCGTCCATTCCAGCGGCCTGACCGCCAATTTCCACCTGCCCGTGGCCATCGAGCCCGACTCCCTGAAGCGCGCGCTGAACTCGCTGCTGCCCAAGGACATCCGCATCATGGAATGCGCCGTGATGGACAAGTCTTTCAACGCCCGTTTCGGCGCCGTCAGCAAGACCTATGTCTACCGCATATTCACCGGCCAGGTGCAATCGCCGTTCAGCCAGCGCTTCGCCCTGCACCTGCCTTTCCCGCTCGACCTCAAGGCCATGCGCCGGGCCACCCGTTATTTCGTCGGCCAGAAGGATTTTTCCTCGTTCACCTCCGACGAGCCCGGGAAAAAAAGACTGCGCGAGATAGACGAGTTCAAGATGCAGGTCAAGAACGAGGAGATCACCTTCATTGTCCGCGGCAAGAGCTTCCTGCGCTACATGGTGCGCAACATGGTCGGCACGCTGATCGATGTCGGCCGCAGCAAGATCGCCGCCCGCGATATTCCCGCCATTTTCGCGGCCAAGGACAGGCGCCGGGCCGGACAGACCGCGCCGGCCAAGGGGTTGACCCTGGTCAAGGTGGAATACGGCCCGCTGAAAGCCGGGGACGAAAAAGAAACGGTTCCGGAGCCGGCAGGCTGAAGCGTCAGGTCCCGGGGAATTTTTCCAGAAGGTAATCGCGCATGGACGCGGCCGCTTTTTTGCCGTCTCCCAAGGCCAGGATGACGGTGGCGCCGCCACGCACGATGTCGCCGCCGGCAAAAATGTCCGGCACGGCGGTCTGCATGGTCTCCTCGTTGACCACGATGGTCCCCCACTTGGTGACTTCGAGCCCCTGGATCGCCCGCGGGATCAGCGGGTTGGGGTCGGTGCCCACGCCCACGACCACCGTGTCGACGTCGATCACGTATTCCGAGCCCTCGATCACCACCGGGCGCCTCCGGCCCGAATCATCCGCCGCGCCCAGGCCCATTTTCTGCACCTTCATCTGTTGCACCCGTCCAGCGCTGTCGGCGAGATACTCGATGGGATTGGTCAAGGTCAGGAACTCGACCCCTTCCTCCTTGGCGTGGTGCACCTCTTCGATGCGGGCGGGCATTTCCTGCTCGGAGCGGCGGTAGACGATCATCGCCTTGTCGGCCCCCAGGCGGATGGCGGTGCGCACCGAATCCATGGCCGTGTTGCCGCCGCCGATGACCGCCACGCGTTTGCCGCGCACGATCGGCGTGTCATAGCGGGGAAACTGGTAAGCCTTCATCAGGTTGACGCGGGTGAGGTATTCGTTGGAAGAATAGATGCCGATGGAATTTTCGCCGGGGATATGCATGAACTTCGGCAGCCCGGCCCCGCTGCCGATAAAGAATCCCCGGAAACCCTGCTCCCTCATGTCCTCGACGGTGAGGGTCCTGCCGACGATCACGTTCCGTTCAAAGGACACGCCGATGGCTTCCAGGTAGGCGATCTCCGAGCGCACGATGCTCTTGGGCAAGCGGAACTCGGGAATGCCGTAGCTCAAGACGCCGGCCAGCTCGTGCAAGGCTTCGAAAACGGTCACGCCGTATCCCCACTTGGCCATCTGGCCGGCGAAGGTCAGGCTGGCCGGCCCCGAGCCCACGGCAGCGACGCGGAGCGGGCTCTTTTTTTCGATGACCGGGATCGCGATGCTGCCCGCCAGGCGCTCGCAATCCGAGGCGAACCGCTCCAGGTAACCGATGGCCACCGGCGGTTTTTTCATCTTCTGGTAAACGCAGTTGGCCTCGCACTGGACCTCCTGGGGGCAGACCCGGCCGCAGACGGCGGGCAGGGCGTTGGTCTCCTTCAATTTCCTGGCCGCGGCGCCGAAATCCCCCTTCTCGATCAACTTGATGAACCCGGGAATGTTGATGTTCACCGGGCAACCCGTGATGCAGGTCGGGGTGGAGCAGTCCAGGCAGCGCTTGGACTCCTGGACCGCCATCTCCTCGTTCAGGCCGGTGTTGACCTCTTGGAAGCCCCGGCTCCTTTCCCGCGCCTTCATCTCGGGCATTTTTACGCGGGGCAGGGCGCTCCGTTCCTTGGCGCTGAGCTTGCCACGCAATTCGTTGCGCCATTCCTGGCTCCTGTCGGCGTGCAATTCCTGGGGATCGACCGGCATGGTGTGTCTCCTTTATGGCAACGATTTCATATAGCCGTCGAACGAGACCTTTTCTTCCGCCTTGTAGGTATTCAAGCGCTTGATCATCTCGTCATAGTCGATCTGGTGGGCATCGAACTCGGGTCCGTCCACGCAGACGAACTTGGTCTTTCCGCCCACCGACACCCGGCAGGCGCCGCACATGCCCGTGCCGTCCACCATGATGGTGTTCAGGCTGGCGATGGTCGGGACATTGTACTTCTTGGTCAGCAGGGCGACGAATTTCATCATGACGGCCGGCCCAATGGCTACCGCCAGGTGAACGGGCTCGCGCTGCAGCACCTCCTCGATCCCGACCGTGATCACGCCTTTTTTTCCATAAGAGCCGTCATCGGTCATGACGATCGTTTCATCGGCGAACGCGGCCATCTCCTTTTCCAGGATCAGAAGCTCGCGGTTGCGCGCGCCCAGAACGGCGATCAGCCTGTTGCCCGCCTCCTTGAAAGCCCTGGCAATGGGATAGAGGGGGGCAATGCCCACGCCGCCGCCGCAGGCCAGGACCGTCCCGAGCTTCTCGACATGGGTTGGCCGGCCTAGAGGCCCGGATACGTCCGACAGCGAATCGCCGGGGTTCAGGCTCGTGATCTTGCAGGACGAGGTCCCGACCTTCTGGATGATCAGGGTGATGGTGCCGTTTTCCCGGTCGGCATCGGCGATGGTCAGCGGGATCCTTTCCCCTTTTTCATCGAAACGCACGATGACGAACTGGCCCGGGCACTGCTTGCGCGCAACCTGCGGGGCCTCGACGACCAGCTTCACCACATTTTCCGACAGCAGTTCTTTTTCAACGATCCTGTTCATGGTGCCGCCCTCCAGAATGAATAAGAGTAGCAAAGAATCCGGCCGCATTCAATGCGATCGGCCACGATGGACGATTTCTCCAACCCATGAAACCTCCGTATAAAGACAATGATTTTAATATAAATTATAAAATAAATATATATAAAATAAATTGCCGCCCGGAAACCAGCGCTGACAAGAGACCTCGGATAAAGCGTAAGCGGCAAATAATGTTACACTTCTTCGAAACCAAGCACTGACGGCGTTTTCCGCGGATCAGCATAAAATATTTGTACACCACTGCCGCCGGCGAAACCGGCGCCTGCCCCCAAAACCCTTACTTTGGCGACTTTTCCAAATTGGCACGTCTTATGCTTATTGGATAGTGGGGACGGAAAAGAGAACCCCGAGTTCGAAATAATAAAGGAGAATAAAATGAATGAAAAGAAAGTGTTGCTGATCGATGACGAGGCTTCCCTGCAGCGCAGCCTGGCCCTGGGGCTGCTGCAAAAAGGATATGAGACCGAATCCTGCGAAAGCGGCATGTGCGGGCTGAAGGCGCTGGAGAACATCAAAAAAAACCAGGCCCCCTTCCACTACGTGGTGGTCGACCTGCGCCTGCCCGACATCGACGGCATCAAGCTTCTCAAGGTGATCAAGTTCAACTATCCCGAGCTGCCGGTGGTGGTGATCACCGGCTACGGCAACGAGACGACCGAAGCCGATGCCAGGTCCGAGAAGGCCGATGCCTACCTGGAAAAGCCTTTCACCGCCGAGGAACTGAGCCGGATCCTCGCGGACATCCCTCTGAAGACGGCGGCGCCCGCGGTTGCCGGCAAGGAAAGCGCCGAGCCGGCGGGGGATCGGTCGGTCAGCGCTTATGTCCTGTTGAACTTCAGCGACGCGGCCGACCTGTCCGCGGTGTACCAGGACCTGTACTTCATGGACCAGGTGCTGTACTGCGACGCCATCAAGGGCGATTTCGACCTGGCCCTGTTGCTGCAGGCGGGGAACATGGCCGATATCCAAGCCACGGTGGACAACAAGATCAAGAAAATCGCCGGCGTGAAAGAAGCCGTGCTGCTACCCGTGGACCCGCCGCAGTTGCCCGAGAGCGTCGCCAACATCATCGGCACGTTCGACAAGGCCCTGGGACGCGAAAAGGGAAATCCCGACGCCGCGAACAACGCCAATTTCTGGAAGAGCGCTTCGTCCTATGTCTTCCTGGAGATCGAGAAGGAAAAACTGGAGCAGATCTATCCCACCCTTTACATCAACGACCAGGTCGTTTCCTGCGACTGCATCGCCGGCAAGTACGACATCGTGCTGCTGATGCAGGGCACCAGCTTCGCCGAGATCGACCGCAACATCCTGGCCAAGATCAAGCCCCTGGACGGGGTGCTGCGCATCAAGGAAATGCCCATCATCAAGCTATTTGAAATGTAAGCTGAAATATAAGATAATGGGTGCATGACACCCAATGACAATCTGAAAGCGCAGCAGAAAAAGAACGGGCTGGCCGGCTTCAAGGTCGATCTCTGGAATTACGAGGGGGAAAAGGGAGCCCTGATCCCCCTGTTGCAGGCGGCCCAGGACACGTACGGCTATATCCCCGCTACCGCCATCGACCAGATCAGCGAGATCGTGGGCATCCCGGCCGCCGAGATCTACGGCGTGATCACGTTCTACTCGCAGTTTCGCCTCAAGCCGCTGGGAAAATTCCTGGTCAAGATCTGCGACGGCACCGCCTGCCACGTCAACGGTTCCGAGCGCATTGCCGGCACTATCGAGGATGAGCTGCAGATCAGCGGCAACGACACCACCGAGGACGGGCTGTTCACCCTGCAGAAGGTGGCCTGCCTCGGCTGCTGCTCCCTGTCGCCCGTCATCATGATCAACGACGAGACCTTCGGGCGGCTGACGCCGAAGAAAGTCCAGCAATTGCTGAAAGAATACAAGTCCAAGGCCCAAAAAACCCAAACCGCCTGAGCGCAGCAAGGAGAAGCACATGAAGACCATCAAAGTAGGCCTCGGCACATGCGGAGTTTCGGCCGGCGGGGAAAAGGTCCATACGGCATTGCAGGAAGCGATCGCCAGGGAAAACATACCGGTCCGGCTCGTGGAAACCGGCTGCATGGGCAACTGCTACCAGGAGGTCCTGGTCGAGGTCATCGATGAGGCGGGCCGCAGCAACATGTACGGCAACGTGACCCCGGACAAGGTCAAGCGCATCCTCGACGAGCAGGTGTTGCAGGACAAGCCCATCGCCGAGTGGATCGTCAAAGGCGGGGACGCCGCTGCCGAGGACACCTTCTTCGCCAAGCAGAAGCGCATCGTCCTGCGCAACTGCGGCATCATCGATCCCGATTCCATCGACGAATACATCGCCAGCGGCGGCTATCAGGCCATCCGGAAAGTGCTGAAGGAGTACACCCCAGAGCAGGTCATCGAGATCATCCTGAACTCCGGGCTGCGCGGCCGCGGCGGCGCCGGCTTCCTGACCGGCATGAAGTGGCGCTTCTGCCGCCAGGCGGCGGGAGACAAGAAATACATCATCTGCAACGCCGATGAGGGAGACCCCGGCGCTTTCATGGACCGCAGCACCCTGGAGGGCGATCCGCACTCGGTGCTGGAAGGCATGATGATCGGCGCCTTCGCCTGCGGCGCCGACGAGGCCTATATTTACGTCCGGGCCGAATACCCCATGGCCGTGCGCCGGCTGCAGCACTCCATCCGGAAGGCCACGGAAAAGGGATTCCTTGGCAAAAACATCTTCGGTTCCAAAATGAACCTGAAGATCAAGATCAAGGAGGGAGCCGGCGCTTTCGTCTGCGGCGAGGAGACCGCCCTGATCGCCTCCATCGAGGGCCAGCGCGGCATGCCGCGTTTCCGGCCGCCCTTCCCCGCGCAAAAAGGACTGTGGGGCAAGCCGACCAACATCAACAACGTCGAGACCTATGCCAACATTGCCTGGATCATCATGAACGGCGCCGAGACCTTCGCCGCCATGGGCACCGAGAACAGCAAGGGGACCAAAGTGTTCGCCCTGGCCGGCAAGATCGCCCGCGGCGGGCTGGTCGAAGTCCCCATGGGCCTGACCATCAACGAGATCATTTACGACATCGGCGGCGGCATCCGCGACGGCAAAAAATTCAAGGCCGTGCAGATGGGCGGCCCCTCGGGCGGCTGCATCCCGGCCGCCATGGGCGACCTGCAGATCGACTACCAGAAGATCAACCAGACCGGGGCGATCATGGGCTCGGGCGGCATGGTGGTCATGGATGAGACCACCTGCATGGTGGAGATGGCCAAGTTCTTCCTGCGCTTCACCCAGGACGAGAGCTGCGGCAAATGCACCTTCTGCCGCATCGGCACCAAGCGCATGCTGGAGATCCTGGAACGTATCACCGACGGCCGCGGCCGGCAGGGAGACATCGAGCTGCTGGAGGACCTCGCCGACAAGATCCGCAACAACACCATCTGCGGCCTGGGGCAGACCGCGCCCAACCCGGTCCTGACCACGCTGAAGTATTTCCGCGACGAATACGAAACCCATATCCGCGACAGGAAATGCCCGGCGCACAGCTGCGCCCCGCTCCTGACCTTCACCATCCTGGAAGACCAGTGCACCGGCTGCACGCTCTGCGCCAGGGTCTGCCCGTCCCAGGCCATCAGCGGCGAGAAGAAACAAGTGCACCACATCGACCAGGCCCTGTGCATCAAGTGCGGCAAATGTTTCGAAACCTGTAATTTCAAGGCCATCAGCAAGGATTGAAGGGGAAAGCAGCCATGGACAAACTAAAACTCACCATCGACGGCAGGGAAGTGACCGCCCGCGCCAATCAAACCATACTGGACGTGATCCGGGAGAACCATATCGCCGAGATCCCCACCCTGTGCCATGAGCCCAAGCTGCCGCCCTACGGCTCCTGCTACCTCTGCGTGGTGGAGGTCGAGGGCGTCAAAAAACTGATCCCTTCGTGCTCCAGCCCGGTGGCCGACAAAATGGTCATCCATACCGACAACCCGCGCATCCGCGAGGCCAGAAAGACCGCGCTGGAGCTGCTGCTGTCGAACCACTATGCCGACTGCCTCGCCCCCTGCCAGCAGACCTGTCCGGCCGGCGTCGACGTCCAGGGCTACATCGCCCTGATCGCCATGGGCAAACCCCGGGAAGCCGTGCGCCTGATCAAGGAGACCAACCCCCTGCCCCTGGTCTGTGGCCGCGTCTGCGTGCGCGAGTGCGAAGTGGCCTGCCGCCGCAACCGCGTCGACGAGCGCGTGGGCATCGACTACCTGAAGCGCTACGCCACCGATATCGACATCGAGGACCCCTGGACGCCGGCCGTCCCGGCCGCCAACGGCAAGAAAGTCGCCATCGTCGGCGGCGGGCCCGCCGGCCTGACTTGCGCCTATTACCTGGTGCTGAAAGGCTATGCCGTCACCCTGTTCGAGAAGTCGCCGCACCTCGGCGGCATGCTGCGCTACGGCATCCCCGAGTACCGGCTGCCCAAGGAGTTGCTGGACAAGGAGATTTCCTGGATCACCAACCTGGGCGTGACCGTAAAGACCAATTCCGCACTGGGAAAGGATTTCTCGATCGAAAACCTGAAAGAACGGGGATTTGACGCCGTCTATCTCGCCTTCGGCGCCCAGAAGGCCAAGGGCATGCGCCTGCCCGGCGAAGACGAGATCCAGGGCGTCCTCGGCGGCATCGACTTTCTCTGGCAGTTGCAGTGCGAGGCTAAACCCGAGATCTACGGCAACGTGGTGGTCGTCGGCGGCGGTAACACGGCCCTCGACGCCGCGCGCAGCGCCCGCAGGCTGGGCGCTGCCAAGGTCACCCTTCTCTACCGCCGCACGCGTAACGAGATGCCGGCCCATCCCATGGAGATCGACGCCGCCCTCGAGGAAGGCGTGGAGCTGATCCTGCTCTCGGCCCCGACCGAACTGGTGGCGGAGAACAGCCGGCTCAAGGCCCTGACCTGCATCCGCATGGAACTGGGCGAACCCGACGCCAGCGGCCGGCGCAGCCCCGTGCCGAAAGCGGGTTCCGAGTACAGTCTGCCCTGCGATTTTGTGATCTCGGCCATCGGCCAGGACGTGGACCTGTGCGGCCTGCAGAAGGATCCGCAACTGAAGTCGACCCGGCACAACACGCTGGTCTTCAGCGAAGACACCTTTGAAACCTCGCTTCCCGGCGTTTTCACCGGCGGCGACATGGCCACCGGCCCGGCCGTGGCCATCGACGCCATCGCCCACGGCAAGATCGCGGCCAACGCCATCGACCACTTCGTGCGCACGGGCAAGGCCCAGGGCAAACCTGAGGAATTCATCAGCCGCAAAGAGGCTTTCGGGGACATCCCGGACAGCGATTTTTCCGATTTTGCCAGGCTGCCAAAGGAAAAAATGCCGGAGCTCCCGGCGGCCGAGCGGGCAAAAACATTCGACGAAGTCGAGCTCGGCTTCAGTTCTGAACAGGCGGACAGCGAGACCGGGCGCTGCCTGGAGTGCGGCTGTTCCGCGTACTTCGACTGCGACCTGCGCAAGCACGCCGTGGACTTCGGGGTGGACATCAGCAAATTCGTGGGCGAGGTCAGAAAATACAAGGTGGACAAGGCCCACCCCTTCATCACTCTCGACCCCAACAAATGCATCGCCTGCGGGCGCTGCGTTCGCACCTGCTCGGAAATACTCCGCGTATCGGCCCTGGGGTTCGTCTACCGCGGCTTCCGATCGGTGATGCGGCCTTCCATGGAAAAAAAGCTGCTGGAGACCAACTGCATCTCCTGCGGCAATTGCATCGCCGCCTGCCCGACCGGCGCCATCGCCGAGAAGCTGCCCTTCGCCAAGCCCGGTCCCTGGGCCGGCACGAAGCATTCAGCCATCTGCCATTTCTGTTCCGTGGGCTGCGAGCTGCAATACAAAGTCTACGGCCCCGACGCCTACGCCGCGCTGGGCACCGCCGATGCCGCGCACAACAAGGGCTACCTATGCCACAAGGGCCGTTTCGGCTACCGCTACATGCTGGACGACCAGCGCCTGCGCGCCCCCCTGGTCAAGGGCAAGGCCGGCCTGCACAAGGCCTCCTGGGAAGAAGCGCTCGACCTGGCCGTTGCCAAGATCCAGGCCCTGGTCAAGAAGCACGGTCCGGAAGCCGTGGCCGTATTCGCATCGCCCAGGCTGACCAACGAGGAGCTGTACCAACTGCAGAAATGGGTGCGCACCGGGTTCAAGAGCAACATGATCGGCAGCTTCAGCAACCTGTTCATGGGCCGCGATCTTGACGCCCTGGACGACATGTTCGGCCTGACCACCTCCACCACGACCATGGATGAATTCCAGAGAGCCGATGTCATCATGGTCGTCAATGCCGAGCTGACCGAGAACAACCTGGTTGCCGAGCTGAAGATCAAGGAAGCCATGAAAAAAGGGGCGCGCCTCATCACGATGAACTCATCGGAAAATCCCCTGAGCCGGATCGCCGACCTCTGGCTCGACCCCAAGCGCGGCACCAACACGGCCCTGGTCGCGGGGCTGGCCAACGCCCTGATCGCCGCCGGCCGGGCTGACCGGGCATTCATCGACGCGCGCACGGAAAACTTCGCAAAATTCCATGCCGCGATCCAGCAGATCGATGCCGAGCAGGTGGTCGCCAAGACCGGCATCCAGGGGGATAAATTCGCCCGCGCCGTCGCCATGCTGGCCCAGGCAACCAATATCCTTGTCGTCTACGGCATGGACCAATTCCTGGAAAAATCACGCGATGACATCAAGTCCCTGGGCAACCTGCTGCTGCTCCTGGGCAAGACCGGGCAGCCGGGCAACGGGCTGGTCCTGGTCCGCGATTATGCCAACTCCCAGGGGCTGCTGGACATGGGGGTCGACAGCCGCTACCTCCCCGGTTTCATCCGTCCCGGACAGAAAGAAGTCGACCGCCTGCAGGAGCTGTGGGGCGTGCCCTTGCAGCAGATCTTCAAGCCCGTTGACCTGGAAGCCCGGCTGAAAAAGGGCGACGTCAAGGCCCTGCTGGTATTCGGCGAAGATCCGCTGGCCTACGCCCCGGCCGCCGGCCTGCTGGCCAAGGTGAAATTCAAGCTGGTCGCCGATTTCTTCCTGACCGCCACCGCCGCCGGGGCCGACGTGGTCCTGCCCATGTCGACGCCCCTGGAGAGCACCGGCACTTTCACGGCCTGCGACCGTCGCGTGCAGCGCAGCGACGCCCTGGTGCCGCCTGCGGCCGGGAAGACCAACCTGGAGGTCGTGGGGCTGCTGGCGGAAAAACTAGGCATGGCGCTGGATCCCGCTGCCGGCAAAGAGATATTCGCCGAGATCGGCCGGGTCAATCCCTATTACGCCGGGCTGGCCATGGGCGCCTTCTGGGGCGACCCCCTGTTCCGCGAGGCCTTCGCCACGGCCAACGGCAAGGCAAAATTCCTCCCCGTGGTCCTGGACCCGGCGACCTGCAAACTGGAAAAACAAACGCTGCTGGCCAGCGAAAACTACCTGCAGTTCAAAATCAAGAACAAATTGGTGCTATAATACCCCCGTTGAAATAGAGGGCATTCAAGGTGAAAAAAACGACTCCGCGCAAAGAGTGCATCGAGTGCGCCCACAAGCTGGAGCTGGACCTCAAAGAACGGATCAAGGAACTGGAATGCCTTTATAAAGTCAGTTCCCAGATCGAATCGGGAAAAAGCCTGGGGCAGATCCTGGAAAATTCCGCCGCCAGCCTGCCCAAGGGGTTCCAGTATCCCGAGAAGGCCTGCGCCGTCATCGTCCTCGACCAGGTCCAGTATCCGGCCAAGAGCGCTTCCTGTGAAACAGCCAAGTCCGCCCTCCAGGCCGACATCGTGGTCAACGGCCAAAGCCGGGGCTACGTCAAGGTCGGCTATGTGAAAGCGAGCCCCTTTCTCGAGGAGGAGAAGAAGCTCATCAAGGAGATCGGCCGCATGATCTCCAAAGCCGTGGAAAAGCACGAGCTGCAGCTGGAGCTGAAGAAATACGTCGGCAACCTCAAGGACCTGGTCAAGGCCAAGACCCGGGAGCTGGAAAAATCGACCAAGCGCTTCGAGGACCTTTTCGAGAACGCCCCGGACGGGATCGTCATCTCCGAGATGAACGGCGACATCCTCAAGGCCAACCGCGCCTTCTATCGCATGCTCCACTACCCCGAGGACGGATCGGTCAAGCTGAACTTCGTCCGGGACAAGCTGTACGCCAACATTCCCCGCATCCGCCCCATCATCTTCAAAAAACTCAAGGAAAAGGGATTTTTCGGGGGCATGGAGATGAGCCTCATCGACTCCCGGGGCCAGCAGTGCCCGGTCATCGGCTCATTTATACTGGTCGACTTCGACGGCCGGCGCTGCATCGAGGAGGTGTACAAGGATATCCGCCTGCGCAAGGAGCTGGAACAGAAGCTGATCGAGCAGAACGAGAACCTGGAAAAAACCATCCAAAAAAGAACGGCCGACCTGGAGAACCAGAAGAACCTGCTGGTCAAAAAGAATGCCGAGCTCGTTTCGCTCACCGAAAAGCTGAACGAAAGCAGGAACAAGCTGCAGACCCTCTTCGACGCCATCACCGACCAGGTCGTCATGATCGACCGCGAATTCAACATCAAGATGGCCAACCGCAAGGAAGGGGCCGACAGCGGCAAGTGCTTCGCCAAGATATTCAACCGGGAACTGCCATGCGAGCAATGCCCGGGAGCCATGGTGTTCCAGCAGAAAAGGTCCATCACCACGGAAGAGAAGTACGGCGATGAATACTACCTGCTGCAGGCCTATCCGATATTCGACGACCTGGGCGGGGTGGAGGGCGTGCTGGAGTTCTCGCGCCGGATCACCAAGCAGAAGAACATGGAACTGCAGCTGATGCAGACCGACAAGCTGGCGTCGCTGGGCCAGCTGGTCTCGGGCATCGCCCACGAAATCAACAATCCCAACACCTTCATCCGCGGCAACGTGTCGATCATCCAGGAGGCGATGAAGGACATCCTGCCCCTGCTGGACGAGCATGCGCGCAACGACCGGAAGCTGCAGATCGCCCGCTTGAACTACGACGTCTTCCGCAGCAACATCCTGATCCTGCTGGAAGACATGGCTCAGGGGGCCAACCGCATCAAGACCATCGTTGAGGGGCTGCGCAAGTTCGCCAAGCGCGACGACGGAGTGCTGAACGACGAGGTGGACCTCAACGAGATCATCCACAGCTGCCTGCGGCTGGTGGCCAACCAGATCGGGCGCAAGGCCAAGGTCAAGCTGGAGATCGACGGAAGCATCCCCAAGGTCCGGGGCAACTTCCAGCGCCTGGAGCAGGTGGTGGTCAACATCCTGATCAACGCCTCGCAGGCGATCGAAAAGAAAATGGGCGCCATCGTCATCCGCACGGCATTCCTGGAAAAGGAGGGCGAGAACCTGCTGCGCATCAGCGATGACGGCAAGGGCATCGACGAGAAGACCCTGAAGCAGATATTCGACCCCTTCTTCACCACCAAGCGCAACCAGGGGGGCACCGGGCTCGGCCTTTCCATTGCCTACGGCATCATCAAGGAACACAAGGGGCGGATCGACGTGGAAAGCAAGCCCGGCGTTGGCACGACGTTCGCGATCCATATCCCGGTAACGCCGAAGGAACCATCATGAAAAAAATCCTGGCCATCGACGACGATCAAGCGGTTTTAAATTACCTGAACATCATGCTGCTGCAGACCGGCGCCTACGAGATCGCCACCCTGGTCAACAGCTCCAAGGCCTTCCATGAATTGAAGGCCAACAACTACGACCTGCTGCTCCTGGACATGGACATGCCCGACGTCAGCGGCCTGGACATCCTGAGGTTCATCAAGGAGAAGGGCATGGACATCGAAACCATCGTGCTGACCGGGGTGGAGGACGTCGAGCTGGCCGTCTCGGCCATGAAACTCGGCGCCTTCGACTACCTGACCAAGCCGGTGGACAACGACCAGCTCTTAAAGGTCATCACCACCGTCCTGGAGACCCGCAGGGCGCGCGGGGCGACCGCGGCGGAAGCCACGCTCTCCCGCGAGCAACTGCAATTCAAGGAAGCCTTCCAGGACATCATCACCCAGAACGCCGAGATGATCGCCATGTTCCAGATGGTCGAAAAAATGGCGCAGCCCGACAACAGCATCCTGATCTGGGGCGAAAGCGGCACCGGCAAGGAGCTGATCGCCAAGGCCATCCACCGCATCAGCCGGCGCCGCGAGCAGAACTTCGTCGCGGTGAATGCCGGCACGTTCGCCAACGAGCTTTTCTCCTCCGAGTTCTTCGGCCACGACAAGGGGGCGTTCACCGGCGCCAGCGCCGCCAAAAAAGGGTTTTTGGAAGAGGCGGACAAGGGCACGCTGTTCCTCGACGAGATCGGCGAGCTGGCACTGCCCATCCAGGTGAAGCTGCTGCGCGTCCTGCAGGAAGGGGAATTTTTCAGGCTGGGTTCGACCAAGAACCAGAAGGTGGACGTGCGTATCATCGCCGCCACCAACAAGGACCTGCTGAGCGAGATGAAAAAGGGGAATTTCCGCAAGGACCTTTTCTACCGCCTGAACATGAGCTCGGTCTACCTGCTGCCGCTGCGCGAGCGCAAAGGGGACATCCCGCTGCTGTGCCAGTATTTTTTGGATAAATACAACGTGCAGAACCAGAAGAACATTGAAAAAATAGCGGACACGGCCATGCGCCTGCTGAACCGCTACGACTACCCGGGGAACATCCGCGAGCTGATGAACATCATCAACAGCGCCATCATCATCGAGTCCGGAACCGAGCTGCACAAGAAATCGCTGCCCCACTATTTCCTGGAAAATGCCGGCATCCGGGAAACAACAGTCACGGGCAAGCCGCTGCTGACCTTGAACGAAATGGAAAAAGAGCAGATCCGCAACGTCCTGGCCCATACCGGGGGGAACAAGAGCCAGGCGGCGAAAATCCTGGGAATCTCCCGGGTCAACCTGCTGGCCAAGGTCAAGAAGTACCAGCTGCAGGACTAGCGGGCCCGGGGGCCGAAACTCACGGCCTTTTGTCCAGGTTGGAGACGATCTCAAGGTACTTGGCCTCGATGACCTCCCAGGAATAGTTTTCCCGGAAGAATTTTTCCCCGTTGCCGCCCAGCCGGGCGCGCAGACCGGGATCGCGGCTCAAGGCCAGGAATGTTTCGCGGAATTCCGCGTAGTCGGAATACCACAGGCCCGCCTGGCTGCGCCGGCACTGGCCGCGCAGCACCTCGGTGCGGCCGTTGGCCAGGACCGGCTTGCCGATCGCCCAGGCTTCCAGCACGACCATGGAGAGGGACTCGAATTGCGACGGCATGACCAGGAATTCCGCGCCCTGGAGCAGGTCGAATTTTTCCTTGTTCTCCTGAAAGCCGACGTGGATGATGTCCGGGTCTTCCGGTACCGGGACATAGGCCTTGCCTACCAGGACCAGCTTCAGGCCGATGCCTTCCTCGGCCTTCAGCCGGAGAAAGAAAGCGAACAATTCCGGGACCCCCTTGTTCTCGTCCAGGCGGCCGATGTAGACGAAGTACTTGCCCGCGATCGCCAGCCGCTCCAGCGTCCCCTGCGGGTCGAAGCTCTCGGGGATCTCCGAGCCGACGCCGACCACTTCTCCGGGCACGGCCTGGTTGCCGGAAACCCGGTGGATCAGGTCCCTTTCCTCGGGCGAATTGTAAACCATGGCCGCCGGCAGGTTGAAGAAATCCTGGAACAGGCTGAGGTAGATCACCGGATCGTGCTCGGCCGTGGGAACGAGGATGGCGTTGCGAGCGAATTTTTTCACCCCGTGAAAGGAGTGGTAATAGCGGTACGAGAAAAATATGAAATAGGCGAATTCCTTTTCCCGGCGCTCGAGCTCGTGAAGCAGTTCCGGGACCAGCGGCCCCTCCTCCTCCAGCCAGAGAAACTCTTCGGCCAGGGTATGCTCATCCTGGAAGATATGCCGCTGCAGCCTCCCGAAGACCTCGGGATCGCGGGGTTTTTGCACGCGGAAGCGGGTGACCGGGATGCCGTTCAGCTCCTGCCGCCCGGCCGGGTAGTGGTGGGCCCAGGTGACGTAATCGCTGGCGGTGGTAGTAAAAACCTCGACGGCGAAATGCCGGCTCAGTTTTTCGGCGATCAGGCGGGCGTGATACTCGGCCCCGCCATTGATCTCCAGACCGTAGCGCTGCACGACGATGGCGATCTTCCTGGGCATGAGGGTATTATATTACAACCCATGAGGTTTGCAACCGGAGCGGCTAGCCGGATTTGAAATCAGGCCGCGGGTCTGCTAGATTGGTTGCCGGGATGAAAACAAAGAACGAGCAGTACCTGCGGACCGCCGCGCGGGCGGCGCAAAAAGCGGGCGACGTGATCCGCAGCGGGTTCCGCAACCTGGAAGCCGGCGACATCGAAAGCAAGGGGAAAAACGACTTCGTTACCCGCGTCGACTGCGAGGCCGAGGCGGCCATCACCGGGATCATCCAGAAGGAATTTCCCGGCCACCGCATCCTGGCCGAGGAAGGTGGCTATTCCGCGGCCGGCGGCGACTACCTGTGGGTAATAGACCCGCTGGACGGCACGACCAACTTCATTCATGGTATTCCCCATTTCGCCGTCTCGCTGGCGCTGCTGGAAAATGATCGGCTGGTTTTCGGCCTGATATACGAGCCGCTTTCCGGGGATCGCTTTCATGCCGTCCTGGGACAGGGCGCATTCCTTAACGGCCGGCCGATCGCGGTCAGCGGGACGACAGGGCTGGATTCGGCTTTGGGCGCCACCGGGTTTCCCTTCAAGGCTCCCGGACAGGCGGCCGCGTATGCCGCGGCTTTCAAGAGCCTGCTGTCCAAGTGCAAGGACATGCGCCGCTGCGGCTCGGCGGCGCTGGACCTGGCCTACACGGCCTGCGGCCGCTACGATTTCTTTTGGGAAGCCCACCTGCTGCCATGGGATTTCATGGCCGGCAAGCTGTTGCTGACCGAGGCCGGAGGCTTGACCGGCGATTTTTCCGGGCGGGAACTCCCCTTGCGCTCAAGTACAGTGCTGGCCGCCAATCCAATGCTCTACCCGGTGCTTCTGAAAGAGATCGGGAAATATTTTTCTTAGTCCCGGACCCCGCCTTATTCGTCCCGGTGCACGGTCCGCGGAGAAAACGCGGGCAGGCAGACGGCGACGTACTCGGCGCCCTCGGGCCCGGGGGTGCTGTAGCGCACCCACTCGCCGCCGGAGACCATGATCGCTTCGCCGGCGCGCACATCCTGCTTGCCGTCACGAGTCTCCACCTGCAGCATTCCTTTCAGGACCACGGTGTATTCGTCGAATTCCGGATTTTGTCCGGGCTCGACCCAGCCCGAGGGGCTATGCATCACGGCAATGCTGGCCCGGGCATCATGCGAATTCACCAGGCCGAAGTATTCCTCGATGATCTTCTTCTTGTTGCCCGCCGCCTCAACAACGGTCGGCTTGCCTATCTTTTTGATCATTCTTCCTCCCAGACGGCCATTGGCTTGGCTCAACGTGCCTGTGGCGCGCAACGGCTTCGCCGATATTCATCTTATCAATTCAAGCCATGCAAGGAAAGTCCGGACGCCTCAGTTGATTGATTCCCGAAAACCCCTCTTACTCTGTTTCTTTCGGCGGATTCTTTCCGCTACTTGGCCGCTCGATGATCTTGAATTTCACCTTGGCCGAGACTTCCTGTGCCCCGGCCTTTGTCGTATAGGTGATCTCGGTTTCACCTACTCCGCAAAACATGATTGCCAGTTGCTTTTTCCCCAGGTCTTTTGGAGTCAGGGCGATCGGAATTTCCTCTTTGAATCCTTTGGCCGGCCCGACCTGGCTCCAATTGCTGATTTCCCACTTGGCCGCGGCCGTGTCCAGGGATCGGGGGGCCACGAGGCCTCTCAAACTGATCTCTTCGGTGGGCAGCACCTTTTGATCGAGGCCGGTGATGTCGTACCAATGGCCGCCCACTTCGCGCTCGATCTGGGCGACGGGTGCGGAGTCCAGGTCCCAGGTCAGGGAGTAGTGCACATCGTTCTTGCCGCCCGGCTTGGGCACGGCGGGCTTCCTTTTAAATGTGTCGGGGAGGTCCGAGACCTTGACCGAGAACGAGTTGGACATGCTCTGGGAAGACCAGGATTTTGCCCCGGACAGCTTGCCACCCGGGCCGATCTTGTAGAAGATCTCGATCTGGCCGTCGAAAAGATGGGCGGATTGATCGATCTCCTTGCACTGGCGGGTTTTTGAGTCGAGCGCCTTTGATTTCCCCTCGGTTTTCTGGACCGGCACCATGACCTCGAACTCGTAATAATCAATAAGCATATCGGAGAGTTCGGATGCTGGCATGATCGGCCCCCCGGCCAGGCCTTTGTGGTAATGGATGACCAAGTTCATGGGCGCGCCGCCCGAATCGCCGGATACCAAGCCCGTCTTGTACAGGCTCCTCTGTGGATTGGGGCATCTGGGCGGGTTATCCGGGCGGACGATGCTCCAGTCCTCGTGATAATTGTAATTGCAGGTCGCGTTCTGCTGGGCGTAGGACAGGATTGGGGAGAACCGTCCCTTGTCAACCTTTCCCGAAAATTCACGGTTGAGCTTGAGGATTCCCCCCATGGACAGGTTCATGGTCCCGGTTCTGATCTCTCCCGAATTCTCGTTGTGCTTGTCCCAGCTGACGTGAAGGGTCACCCTGGCGAACAATGTCTCCTTGGGGCCCTTGTTCACGGCTGGGCTCATGGCTGAAAGCAGGAAAAAAACAGTGAAAAAAAGGACGCTGGACTTTTTCATGGTCTCCCCTCCTCGGAATTTTTTGACCCGCCTTTCCCCTGCTGGAGCAAAATCACAGGGAAATCGGCTTTTCATATGGAATGATTGTGAAAGATCCCCAAAAAAAATGCAATGGGCCGCCAATTGTTTCCCTGGCCGAGGTGTGCTAATTTAGCAGCATGAAAAGCAATCATTTCGCCCTGATCATGGCCGGCGGGCAGGGGACGCGCTTCTGGCCCTGGAGCACGGCCGAAAAACCCAAGCAGTTCCTGGCGGTCGTCGGCAAGCAGCCGCTGATCACCCAGACCTACCGCCGCCTGCGCAAATTCATCCCGGCGTCCAACATCTTCGTCATCGCCGACCGCAAATACATGCCGGCCGTGCGCGAGTGCCTGCCTGGGTTTTCGCGCCGCAATTTCATTGCCGAGCCCGCGCCGCGCAACACTGCCCCGGCCCTGATCCAGGCCAATATCCGCCTCTCGCGCCTGGACCCCGACGCCAACCTGCTCGTGGTCCCCGCCGACCACTATATCACCGAAGAAAAAGCGTTCGCCGCCCAGCTGGCGGCCGCTCTCGAGCACGCGGAGAACCGCTGCGTCATTACCGCCGGCATCAAGCCCAGCGAGCCCCATACCGGCTACGGCTATATTCAGTTCATCGAAGGCAAGCAAAAGGGCCAATTCTATCCCGTCAAGCAGTTCAGGGAAAAACCTGACCACAAAACCGCCACCGAATACCTGGAAAAAGGCAATTTTTACTGGAATTCGGGAATGTTTATCTATAAATTGGCATTTTTTAAGGAATTCATAAAAAAATACGCCCCGTATTATGGCCGCCAATACAATAAACTCGAGCGTTCCTGGGACCAACCCGGACAATTCGCCCAGGCGTACAGGGCGATCACTCCCGAATCGATCGATTATGCTCTGATGGAAAAACTTCAGGAAGCGGAAATGTTCAAGGCGCAATTCTCCTGGAATGATGTCGGCTCGTGGTCTTCCGTCTATGAAATGAATGAAAAAGACGCCCAGGGCAACGTGAGCCGCGGCCATGCCATCGCCATCGACACGCGAAATTCGCTTATCTTTTCCTGCGGAAAAAAACCGCTGGCCGTGATCGGCCTGGAGCGCGTCGCGGTGATCGATACCGCGAACGGCATCCTGGTGGCACCCATCGACAAGTTGCAGCAGGTCAAGCGGGTCATCGACATCCTGAAAAAGGAAAAACCCAGGCCTCGGCTTAAAAGAAAAGGAAAAACGGCAGCAGAATAAAGAACCAGACGATCCACTTGCTGCTGGGCGGCATCTCGGCGCTCTTCCAGCGCAACAACCCGTAAACGGCTGCGGCCAGAAAGATCAGCGCCAGCCCCACGGCCAGCACCTTGATCCAGGGATCGGCAAGCTCAAGGCTCAGGGAGCCGAACAGCCAGTCCAGGGGGATACCGGCCAGCAGCTTTTCGAAGTCGAAAAGAAAGAACATCCCGGCATAGTAAAAAAAAGCCGTGGCCAATCCCGGGCCCGTGGTGGCGATCAGGATGACAATCAGCGCCAGGGGCAGGTAAAAATAGACCAGGTAGGGGATCCTCAGGGAAGCCGAGCCTGCCGCCGGCTTGACGATGAAAGAGCCGGGCAGCCGCCCGGCCGTCGGGTTGGAGCCGTTGTTATTCTCATTCAATGAACGGGCCCAGAATGCCCCGAATATGGAGCCGCCGAAATTCCTGGCCACGGTTTTTTCGCCGTGGCGCAGCACGAAGATCGAGCCCGGGGAAAAGGAGATGCGGCTGGCGCCAACAGGGAGGGCGGCCATGACCGGCCCCAGGTCGAAGAAATCCCCGTCGCCGCCATTGTTCCAGATCATGAAGACCACCGGGTGGAAAAAATCAAAAAAGGCGAAGACCCGACCCGTCGGCGCCGCGTTCGGCAGGCGGCGGGCCGCAGTGATCTCCTGGTTGTGGAGTGGGGAAAAACCGAGCAGGGTATATTCCGGGGAATCAAAAGACGGTTTCCCGGCCAGATCGCGGCTGATGACCGTCCATTGCAGGTACACGTTCAGGAAATGGGCGACGAGCAGGCAGCCCAGCACCCGCAGCGGCCTGAAGATCCACTTCGTGGCGCGGAAAGGGGGCTTTTTCTTCCCCTGGTACAGAGTGCTCTCGGCCAGGATTTCTTCCTTCAGGGCCATGAAGCCAAAACGGGCCGAACTACTGGCCCAGCAATCCAGCCTTGAACTTCTCTCCCGGCCCCGGCTTCTTGCCGATCCAGCAGGCGAAAAGGGCGTCGGCGAAAGCCTTGTCGCCCAGGGTGGCTTTTATGACCCCCTTGACCTTGACCTCGGTGCCGATGCCAGCCTTGTAGGTAAAGACCAGCTTGTCGCCCTCATTGAAGCCTTCCATCAACGCGGCCAATGCATCGAACTGCTTCTTTAGCTGGGCGGAATAACCCGGGGTGTTGGCTTCCAGGCCTTCATACCAGGCCTCGTTGACCTGATTGGCCTTGACGCTGCGCAAAAAGTGCATGACGGTACAGCGCGAGGCGTCGGCGGCCAGGATCTTCTCGCCGCTCTGTTCCTTGGCCGGCAGGTAGAGGCCGGCCACATAGACCTTGAAAATGACCTTCTTGCGCAGGGCCATGCCGTTAAGGATAAGCTGCTGGCCGTCGACATCGATGGTGTCGGGCAAGGTGATACCCGCCAGCGTGCCGGCTGCGATCGGGGCGGCGAACATCAGAACCAGGATCATTGCAAGCCAACCATGTCGTTTCATTATTCCTCCTCCGCTAACGCCGACCATGATATAACGTTAAAAATAATTTGTCAAAGAATCCGGAAAAAGCGATTTTATACTATAATATTCCCCAGGGAGTGCTACATGAACAACGAGCAATTTACGCTGAAGGCCAACCAGGCCATCCAGGATACCGTCGGGCTCGCCCGGCAGAACGGCAACCAGGAGATCTTGCCGCTGCACCTGGTGCTGGCCATCCTGTCCGTGCCGGAGAACATCGTCAGCGAGACCATCAAGAAGATCGGCGTCGACCTCGGCCAGCTGGAAGGGGCCCTTGGCAAGGAGCTGGCATCGCTGCCCAAGGTGGAAGGGGCGGAACCGTACCTGGGCAATGCCGTGAAAAAGGCCATCGCAGCCGCGGCCGCCATTGCCGGCCAGTTCCGGGACGAGTACGTGTCCACGGAGCACCTGTTCCTGGCGATCATCGACCTCAACGAACCCGCGGCCAAGGCCTTGAAGCGCTTGGGGATCGGCAGGGACGTGTTCCTGAAAGCCCTGATGGAGATCCGCGGCAGCCAGACCATTACCGACCCCAGCCCCGAGGAGAAATTCCAGGCCCTGAAGCGCTACGGCCGCGACCTGGTGCAGCTGGCGCGCGACGGCAAGCTCGACCCGGTCATCGGCCGCGACGAGGAGATCCGCCGCGTGATGCAGGTGCTGGTGCGCCGCACCAAGAACAACCCGGTGCTGATCGGCGAGGCCGGCGTGGGCAAGACCGCCATCGCCGAGGGGCTGGCGCTGCGCATCGTCCAGGGCGACGTCCCGGAAATGCTCAAGGACAAGAAGGTGATCACCCTGGATATCGGCAGCCTGCTGGCCGGGGCCAAATACCGCGGCGAGTTCGAGGATCGCCTCAAGGCCGTGATCAAGGAAGTGAGCGAATCCGCGGGCGCGATCATTCTTTTCATTGACGAGCTGCACACCATCGTCGGGGCGGGCGCCGCCGAGGGGGCGGTGGACGCTTCCAACATGCTCAAGCCGGCCCTGGCCCGCGGCGAATTGCGGGCCATCGGCGCCACCACGCTGAACGAGTACAAGAAATACATCGAGAAGGACCCGGCGCTGGAAAGACGGTTCCAGCCCGTACTGGTCAAGGAGCCCACGGTGGAGGAGACCATCTCCATCCTGCGCGGCCTGAAGGAAAAATACGAGATCCATCACGGCGTCAAGATCACCGACGCCGCCCTGATCGCCGCCGCCACCCTGTCCAACCGCTACATCACCGACCGCTTTCTGCCCGACAAGGCCATCGACCTGGTCGACGAGTCGTCGTCCAAGCTGCGCATCGAGATGGATTCCCAGCCCGAGGAGCTGGATGAGCTGGAGCGGCGCATCACCCGGCTGGAAATCGAGCGCCAGGCCCTGAAAAAGGAGGGCAGCGCCGACGCCAAGGGCAAGCTGAAGTCACTGCTCGCCGATCTCGACGCACTGAAGATCCAGCGCGACAAGATCAAGACCCACTGGCAGAAGGAGAAGGAGCTGATCCACAAGCTGCGCGACCTCAAGGAGGAGACCGACCGGCTGCGCCTGCAGCAGCAGGACGCCGAGAGGCGCAACGACTACGAGCTGGCCTCGCAGATCCAGTACGGTAGATTGCCGGAAAAAAAGAAGGAGAGCGAGAGCGTCCAGGAGAAGCTTTCCATCCTGCAAAAGGAGAAAAAGATCCTGACCGAGGAGATCACCGAGGAGGATATCGCCGAAGTGGTCTCCAAGTGGACCGGCGTCCCGGTCAGCAAGCTGCTGGGCGGGGAAAAAGAGAAGCTGCTGCACATGGAGGAGATCTTGAAGAAGCGGGTCGTCGGCCAGGATGAGGCCGTGGAAGCGGTCTCGCGCATCCTGCGCCGCTCCCGGGCCGGGCTGCAGGACCCGCACCGCCCGCTGGGCTCGTTCATTTTCCTCGGGCCGACCGGCGTGGGCAAGACCGAGCTGGCCAAGACGCTGAGCGAATTCATGTTCAACAGCGAAAGGGCCATGGCGCGCATCGACATGTCCGAATACATGGAAAAGCATTCGGTTTCCAAGCTGATCGGCGCCCCTCCCGGCTACATCGGCTATGAAGAAGGCGGCCAGCTAACCGAAACGGTCAAGCGCAAGCCCTATTGTTTGATCCTGCTCGACGAGATCGAAAAGGCGCACGGCGACGTTTTCAACATCCTGCTGCAGATCCTGGAGGACGGCCGGCTGACCGACGCCAAGGGCAAGACCGTGAATTTCACCAACACCATCATCATCATGACCTCCAACCTGGGCTCGGAGATCATCCAGGAAGAGCGCGACTACGCCCAGATCAAGAGCAAGCTGAACGAGCTCCTGTTCAAGTATTTCAAGCCGGAGTTCCTTAACCGCATCGACGAGATCATCACCTTCAGGCCGCTGACCCCGGAAAACATCCAGAAGATCGCCGGGCTGCAGATCGAGCACTTGCGGGAGCTGCTGGCCGCCCAGAAGATCTCGCTGACCATTTCTCCCCAGGCGGTCGCCAGGCTGGCCGAGTCCGGCTTCCATCCCCAGTTGGGCGCCCGGCCGCTGCGCCGCGTCATCCAGCAGGAGATCCAGGACAAGCTGTCGGTGATGATCCTGGAGGGCGGGCTGGGCCCTGGCTCCGCCGTGCACGTCGATTTCAAAAAAGACCATTTCTCGTTCAACTGAGAGCGGAGCGTGCCCAGAGGACAGCGGCGGGAAAATTTATTGTTACAAAGTAAACTATTTACAAAAAGCACCGAAAAGTGGTAAAATAAGGCTAGCCAAAATATCACAAGGAGGTAACATAAATGGCTGATAAATCATTCAACGCTTTCAAAATGGCGCAAACCCAATTCGACAATGTCGCCGAGAAGCTGGACCTGGACCAGGCCACCCGCGACCTGCTGAGAAACCCGATCCGCGAGTTCCACTTTTCCATCCCGGTCAAGATGGACGACGGCACCGTCAAGATCTTCCAGGGCTTCCGCGTGCAGCACAACGACTCCCGCGGCCCCTGCAAGGGCGGCATCCGCTTCCACCCCCAGGAAACCATCGACACGGTGAAGGCCCTGGCCACCTGGATGACCTGGAAGTGCTCGGTGGTCGACATCCCGCTGGGCGGCGGCAAGGGCGGCGTCATCTGCGATCCGCACAACCTTTCCATGCGCGAGCAGGAACAGATCTGCCGCGGCTGGGTGCGCCAGATTTCCCGCATGGTCGGCCCGCTGCTGGACGTGCCGGCCCCCGACGTCATGACCAACGCCCAGCATATGATCTGGATCATGGACGAGTACGAGAAGCTGACCGGCGGCAAGTACCCCGGCTTCATTACCGGCAAGCCGGTGGGCATGGGCGGGTCGCTGGGTCGCACCGAGGCCACGGGCTTCGGCGTCATTTACACCCTGCGCGAGGCCCTGAACGAACTGGGCATCGACATCAAGAAGACGAGCGCCGCTTTCCAGGGCTTCGGCAATGTCTCGCAGTATGCCGTCAAGCTCTACCAGGAATACGGTGGCACGGCCGTCTGCGTCTCCTGCTGGGACCAGAAGGAAAGTAAATCCTATACCTTCATCAAGAAGAGCGGCATCGACCTCGAGCAGCTGCTGGGCATCACCGACAAGTTCGGCGGCATCGACAAGGCCAAGGCCAAGGAACTGGGCTACGAAGTGGCCGACGCCGAGGCCTGGATCCAGCAGGAGGTCGACATCCTGGTGCCCGCCGCCCTGGAGAACCAGATCAACGCCGAGACCGTAAAGAAGATCTCCGCCAAGGTGAAGGTGGTCGCCGAGGGCGCCAACGGCCCGACCACCCCCGAAGCCGACGAAGTGTTTAAGAAAAAGAACATCTTCGTCATCCCCGACTTCCTGGCAAACGCCGGCGGGGTCACCTGCAGCTACTTTGAACAGGTCCAGTGCAACATGAACTATTTCTGGACCAAGGAAGAGGTCCTGAGCAAGCTCGACAACATCATGACCTCGGCTTTCCATGCCGTCTACGGCCTTGCCAAGCAGAAAAAAGTGTACATGCGCGACGCCGCCTACATGATCGCCGTGAACCGCGTCGCCGAGGCTTGCAAGCTGAGAGGCTGGGTTTAATCGCTGAACCACACCGAGGGGGCGCCCTGCGGCGCCCCCTTTTTTATTTGGGGGACAGGGGGTGACAATGGACAAGCCGCAAAATTCGATTGACAAGCTGCTCCACGACATGCGCGAGCGGGCCAAGGAGCTCAACTGCCTCTACCAGGTCGAGGAGCTGCTGACCAAAACCCACCTGCCCCTCGCCGAGATCTTCACCCAGCTCATCCACACCATTCCCAGCGGCTACCAGTTCCCCGAAATCTGCCAGGTCAGGATCGAATACGACAACCAAACCTATATCAGTCCCGGCTATATCGCTTCCTCCCGCTTCCAGAGCGCGGATATCAAGGTCGATGACAAGGTCGTCGGCCGCATTGAAGTCTCATACACCAGCGACGTGCCCCAGACCGAGAACAGCTACTTCCTCAAGGACGAGCACAAGCTGCTCCAAACCGTGGCCGAGCGCATCGGCCGCACCATCCTGCACCTGAAACTGGAGCAGGTGTCGCGGGAATGGGAGACGGCCCAGAAGGACCTCAGCGAAAAGAACAAGAAAGAATGGATGGTGGTGATCGACCTGCTGCGGCGAACCGACCAGAACCTCTACATCCACCTGGGCCGCAAGATGGTCTACCACCTTTTCTGGAACGGCGTCATGGAGGCCAAGGAACTGCTCAAAACGCTGAGCAAGGACCGCAACGAGGCCCAGAGCGAAATCAGCGACGACATGAACCGCCCCAGCCAGAGGCGCTCGCAGCACGAGCTGCTCGCCCTCAGCGACGAGACCTTTCACATCGCCGCCCGCTACCTGACCGACAAGGAGATCCTGGGCCGCATCCAGAAGTGGATCCAAGAGGACAAGGCCGGCTTCCTCAGCCGTGCCATCAACAACATCGACCAGCCGCTGGTGGAGATCATCAACGCCATCACCCACTACCACTACATTTCCGGCGGGAACTACGAGCTTTCCCCGCCCATGGAGAAGGGCCTGCGCGTCTCGCTAATCCGCCGCTTTTTCTCCGACGACCTCGAATTCATCAACATCGCCAAAAATCACATCGAGGTACGCCACTTCTACGACCTGGTGCAGCGCATCATCTACCCGGCCAGCGGCTACGGCCGCCTGGGGGGCAAGAGCGCGGGCCTCTTCCTGGCCCAGAGGATCCTTTCCAAGCCCGGCGAGCACTCCGCGGCCCTGGGCGACCTGAAATACCCCAAGACCTGGTACATCACCACCGACGCCATCATGAGCTTCCTCAGCTACAACAACCTGGAAGAGGTGAACGAGCAGAAGTACAAGGAGATCGACCAGATCCGCCTGGAGTACCAGAACGTCGTCCAGCTGCTGAAGAACTCGCACTTTCCCATCGAGATCGTCAAGGGCCTCTCCATGGCCCTCGACGACCTGGGCGACAAGCCGCTGATCGTGCGCAGTTCCAGCCTCCTCGAGGACCGCATGGGCACGGCGTTTTCCGGGAAATACAAGAGCCTGTTCCTCGCCAACCAGGGGACCAAGCAGGAGAAACTGGAAGCGCTCACCGACGCCATCGCCGAGGTCTATGCCTCCATCTTCGGCCCCGATCCCATCGAGTACCGCGCCGAGCGCGGCCTGCTCGACTTCCACGAGGAGATGGGCATCATGATCCAGGAAGTGGTCGGCAATAAAGTGGGCGACTATTTCTTCCCTGCCTTCGCCGGCGTCGCCTTCAGCAACAACGAGTTCCGCTGGTCGTCGCGCATCAAGCGCGAGGACGGCCTGTCGCGCCTTGTTCCCGGCCTGGGCACGCGCGCCGTGGACCGCGTCAGCGACGACTACCCGGTGCTGATTTCCCCGGGCATCCCCAACCTGCGCGTCAACGTCACCGCCGAGGAGACCATGCGCTACTCGCCCAAGCGCATCGACGTCATCAATCTGAAGACCTGCACTTTCGAGACCAAGGAGATCCCCGCCCTGCTGGCCGAGAGCGGCCACGAATACCCGGGCATCGAGAAGATTATTTCGGTCTACGAGGACGACCACATCTACTCCCCCTCGGCCCTCAACCTCGACTTCAGCAAGCGCAACCTGTTCGTCACCTTCGAGGGTCTGATCACCCGCACCCCCTTCATCAAGCAGTTGCAGACAATCCTCAAGACCCTGCAGGAGAAGATGGACACCCCGGTGGACATCGAGTTCGCCTCGGACGGCAAGAACCTCTACCTGCTGCAGTGCCGGCCGCAGGCCTCCACCGCCGGCAACGTGTCCAGCCCCATTCCCAAGGACATCGCCCCCGACCGCGTCATTTTCACGGCCAATCGCTACATTTCCAACGGCAAGATTCCGGACATTACCCATGTCGTCTATGTCGATCCCGAAAAGTACAGCCAGCTGGAAAACAGCGAAGAGATGCTGGAGGTCGGCAGGGTGGTTGGCAAGCTGAACAGCCTGCTGCCCAAGCGCCAGTTCATCCTGATGGGCCCGGGCCGCTGGGGCAGCCGCGGCGACATCAAGCTCGGTGTGCCGGTCACCTACTCCGACTTCAACAACACCGCCGCCCTGATCGAGATCGCGCGCAAGAAAGGCAATTATGTCCCGGAATTATCCTTCGGCACCCATTTCTTCCAGGACCTGGTCGAATCAGCAATACGCTACCTGCCGCTCTATCCCGACGACCCGGGCATTGAGTTCAACGAAAAGTTCCTGCTCACCTCGCAAAATTATCTGCCCGACATCCTGCCCGAGTCGGCCGCGCTGGCCGACACCATCCATGTCATCGACGTCCCGCAAGCCACCAGCGGCAAGGTCCTGCGCGTGCTGATGAATGCCGACCTGGGCGAGGCCCTGGGCTTCATCGCCACGCCGGTATCCGCCAGTGCCGCCACGGAGGAAACCCGGGAGCCCTCCGAGACCGCCAGCGAAGACCACTGGCACTGGCGGCTGCGCATGGCCGAGCGCATCGCCAACCAGCTCGACGGCGCCCGTTTCGGGGTCAAGGCCGTGTACGTGTTCGGCTCCACCAAGAACGCCACCGCCGGCCCGGGCAGCGACATCGACCTGCTGCTGCACTTCCAGGGCAGCGCGGCGCAAAAGCAGGAGCTGGGGCTGTGGCTGGAAGGCTGGAGCCTGTGCCTGGCCGAGATCAACTTCTCGCGCACCGGCTACCAGTCCAGCGGCCTGATCGACTACCACCTGCTCACTGACGAGGACATAGAAAAGAAGACCAGCTACGCGGTGAAAATAGGCGCCGTCACTGACGCCGCCCGGTTGCTGCCCCTGAAAAACCAGTAGCCTGCCGCTTCAGAGCAAGCGGCGGATCGCGCTGCCCGGGTCCAGTGGATCGAAGGTGACCACGGCCAGCTCCGGGCCGTCATGGGCGGCGGAGAGGCAATGGGTCCTGCCGATCGTTTCCCGCCAGGACGCGGTCAGGCGCGCCGACTCGTGCACATGGCCGTGCAGGGTGATGAGCGGCTGCCGCTCCTCGATGAAACGCCGGATGGCGATGCTGCCCACGTGCACGTCCAGGGGGGCGCCGTCAACCTGGCGGCCGTCGAGCGCCGCCCGGTCCAGCAGCGTCTGGTAGGGCGGGGAATGGAAAAGAAAAATAGCCCGCTCCAGGGGGTCATCGTTGGCCAGCGCTGCCAGGTCTTCGCGGATGGTGGGGAACCCTTTTTCTTCCTCGGCGATTTCAATGCTGAACCGTCCATCCTCGGGGGGGACGCAACCCGGGTCCACGAAGCGCGAAACATCGTAGCGTTCCCAATCTTTCAAGGCGAACGGCGTGGGCGGCACGCAGGCATAGCCGTAGACCGCATAAGGTCCAAGAGATAGCTTGCGGAAATGGCTGTAGTGCCAGAGCCTCTCTTGCTCAAGGCGGAGCCACTCGCCCTCCGCGCTGCGCGGGTCGTCATTGCCCAGGATCAGGAAAAGCGGCGGATAAGCCACGCCCAGTTCCCGGCGCAGCTGGCGCAGCCGCGGCAGCAGGAATCCTTCCATGAAGCCGGAAGCGCCGGGGGGCAGAAGGTCTCCGCCCAGGAAGACGGCCTGGGGCCGCTCCCGGCGCATGAGCGAAAAGAGCTTGTGGTATCGGTCTTCATGTCCATGCAGGTCGCTGGCGAACAGGAAGGATCCCCCGCGGGGCTGGGCGCTGCCGCCCGGCGTTCCGGCCATTTTACCCGTCGACCGCGGCGGCACCGGGTTTTAAAATGATCCCCTGGCTCTTGCGGCCGTCGATCATCACCGTCAGCGGCTCGGCCAGGCGCACATGGCGCAAATGCTCGGTCTCGGCGGCTGCGGCCAGGGACTCCAGCCAGGGCCAATCAATGAAGCCGTGGGCGGGATCCATGGGCACCGTGAAGTAACCGATGCGCAGCGAGGTCATGTTCTGGAAAAAATGCGATCCTTGCGAGGGATCGACGTTCATGTTGGGCTGGCAAGCCTCGATCACCACCTTGACGCCGCTGATCTGGCTCCACTTGACCGGGATGCCCAGCCAGGGATCAGTGCTGCCCCAACGCCCCGGGCCGATGAGCACGTAGGGGGTGTCCGCGGCGCACAGCCGCGCGTTGAGCTGGTCGACCTCGCCGGCGATCTGCGGGCTGCGGCCGGCGTCGAATGACGACGGCTTGACGAAAACGACGTCGCGCACGTCCCGGTTGACGCCATTGCCCAGCACCCGGTCGCTGTAGCAAAAGGCGGATCGACGCAGGCCTTCGTCCAGCTCCACTTTGACCAGCTCGTCCTGCACCACCAGTGGGCGGACCTGCAACAGGCTGAAGCGGGCGGGAAAAACATTCTGGCTGTCAAGCGTCACCGCAAATTCGGCTTCGACCGCGCAGTTCATCGCCTCGCGGCTCAGTTGCAGCAGGTCGCTGACGATGCCGGCCAGGGGGAACACGCCGCTCTTCAGGATGTGAGCGAAGTTGATGATGCGCGGCCCGTCGAGGCTCACCCCGTCATAGACGGCATCGTTCTCCCGCGAATAAGTGGAGGCCAGGTATTCCAGCACTCCGTCCTTTTCCGCCTTTTCCAGCCCATGCTTGACCAGGTACTGGTCCTCCTCCAGGAAGGCGACCGAGTCCTGGCGGCGCATGGCCACGGCAAAAAAATCGCGCTGGGAGAACTGGAACATCTCCTTGATCGAGGTGAACTGCGGCAGGATGCCCGCGAAGGCGGGGGTGAAGCGCAGCGACACCCCGCCGTCAACGATGGTCTTGCCCAGGCCCAGGGCGACATTGACCACGCCGTCCTCGGGTTTGGCCTGTCCGACCGGGTAATAATTGTAGGAGCGGGCCACTCCGGAAAAATCAGGATAGAAGCACTCCGCGTGCGCATGGCCCACCACCGGCTGGATGACCACGGCCATTTTTTCATCCTCGACGCGATGGGGCGTACTGCCGATGTAGGACTTGGCCTGGCGGAAGAAGGTCGAGGCATAGACGAACTTGATGGCGTTGACCAGGTTGAGGAAACGGATGTCGTCACTGACCTGGTCGTTGGGCAGCATCTTGGTGGCATAGATGCCGGCGAACGGCTGGTAAAGGGAATCCTCCAACAGGCTCGAGGAGCGGACGGCCAGGGGCACCTTGACGTTGCGGATGAAATCGCGCAGGTCGCCGACGATCTTGCCCGGCAGGCTGGCCTTGATGAACAGGTTGGCCATGTGGCTGTCGGAGTGACTGCCGACGGCCTGGGGCAGCAGGTCGTTCTCGCGCATGAAGTCGTCGAAGACATCGGTGCCCAGCACCAGGGTACGCGGGATGGCGACCGTCACTCCCGGGTACTTGGCGGGATCAAAATACCCGGCCAGGATGCGGTCCATGAAGGCCAAGCCGCGGGCCTTGCCGCCGATGGAGCCGCTGCCGATGATGCTGAACTGGGAATACTCTTCATGAAAAAATCTGGAGTAGGGGACAATGGAGCCACGGCGGCTGGCTGTCCGAGAGTCCACGATCAGCTTTTTCAGGAGCGGACCCGGGTCGGCTGCCGGCGTCGCCG
>JBGSPO010000192.1:0-10883 GCA_041738575.1 Candidatus Aminicenantia bacterium | reverse complement strand
CCGCCGCGCCCGTGCCGCGCCCGTTTCCTGGTCCGGCGGCGCGCTCGCGATCCGCGCGCGCCGGAATGGAAAAAAATTCGCCGGCAATCTATAATTCCATTTCCAGGGCAGCAAGGGGGGAAACATGGCATACAAGGATATCCTGAGAAATTCGCTCAAGACGTTCGAGGATCTGGAAAAATGGCTCGTCGGCCAGAAAGCGCGGGTCGATCCCAGGCTGCGCGAGGTCATCGCCAGGTATCCCATGCGGGTGAACACCTATTACCTCGGCCTCATCGAAAAAATGAACGATGCCATCTGGAAGCAGGCCATCCCCGACGTGGAGGAGCTGGAGCATTACATGGACCTGACCGCCGACCCGCTGGACGAGGAGGGCGACATCCCGCTGGGCGGCCCGCGCACGATCATCCACCGCTACCCCGACCGCGTCCTGCTGTTCGTGTCCAACGAGTGCGCCATGTACTGCCGCTTCTGCACCCGCAAGCGCAAGGTGGGCGACGAGGTCAAGAACCCGTCCATGGACGAGATCAACAAGGGCATCGACTACATCGCCGCCCACGAGGATATCCGCGACGTGCTGATCTCGGGCGGCGACCCGTTCCTGCTCGGCAGCAAGCGGCTCGACGAGATCCTGGGCAAGGTGCGCCGCATCCCGCATCTCGACCTTTTCCGCATCGGCACGCGCGTCCCCTGCGTCTGGCCTCAGAAGATCAGCGAGGACGCCGAGTTCGTCGAAATGCTCAGGAGCCATACGCCACGGTCGCTGAAGGAGCCGCAGTTCTTCATCAATACTCATTTCAACCATCCCAACGAGATCACCGAACAGAGCTACCAGGCGGTCAGGATCATCCGTGAACTGGGCATTCCCATGGGCAATCAGAGCGTGCTGCTCAAGGGGGTCAATGACGATACCGACGTGATGCGCGACCTGGTGCACGGCCTCGGGCGCATGGGCGTGCGGCCGTATTACCTGTATTATGCCGATTTCGTCGAAGGAACCGGCCATTTCCGCACCGAGATCTACAAGGGCCGGGAGATCTGCCGCGACCTGTGCGGGGCGACCACCGGCTTTTTGCGGCCGACCTACGTGGTCGACGCCCTGGGTGGCAGGGGGAAGACGCCGGTCGACCTCGGCTACTCCGACGGGATCAGCGAGGACCGTAAGGGCGGCGTGATCACGTCGCCGATCGGGCTGGGCAAGGTTTACGTGAACGACCCGATCGAGAGGATCGAGGGCAAGCCGATCCGGCATAACCCGAACCGGAAGTAGGAGCGGTGAACTTTAAAGGTAAAAGGCAAAAGGTAAAAGGAAAAAGTATGAAAGGCGGAAAAAGACGAAAATAGTAAATTGAGCCTCTGGAGTGGAGCATGAAGCAGTGGTATGAAGAATTGTTCGAAGATTACGCCGAAAAGTACGACGGGGAAGCGTACACCCAGGGGACGACCGGGGAGTGTGATTTCATCGAAAAGGAGATCGCCGGCGTCAAGACCACAAGGATCCTGGACATCGGCTGCGGCACCGGCCGCCACGCCATCGAGCTGGCCCGGAGAGGATACGCCGTGGTCGGCATCGACCTTTCGGGATCGCAGTTGCAGCGGGCCGGGGAAAAGGCGGCGGCGCTGGGCGTGCGGGTCGATTTCCGCCGCCACGACGCCAGGAGCCTGCCTTTTTCCGGCGAATTCGGCCTGGCCATCATGCTGTGCGAGGGCGCCTTCGCGCTGATGGAGACCGACGAGATGAATTTCCGGATCCTGCAGGGCGTGGCCAGCGCCCTGAAGCCGGGAGGCAAATTCATTTTCACCACCCTGAACGGCCTGTTCCCGCTGTTCCATTCGGTGCGGGAGTTCTTCGCCGCCCGGAAGCAGGAGGGCGGCGCAGAGTACAGGGACAACACCTTCGACCTGATGACATTCCGCGACCATAACCTGACGACCTTCGTCGACGACCGGGGCAACAAAAAGGAGCTGTCCTGCAACGAGCGCTACTATGTCCCCAGCGAGATCACCTGGCTGCTGAAGACCCTGGAGTTTAAAAAAACCGATATCTTCGGCGCCCGCCTCGGCGCCTACAGCCGTGCTGACAAGCTGACGACCGAGGATTTTGAGATGCTTGTCGTTGCCACGCTGTGAGTTCGCCAGGACGAAGCGGCATGCGTTGGATTGGCTCGCGCGGGGAGGAGAAAGATAAAGTCATTGACATTCTTTTGGAGAATCAATGAAAATAAACTGCGTAAAAACATTTTGCCTTCGGGAGGAGCCATGAATTTAAATAGGTCCGTTGGACTAAAAAAAATATTCCGCGGCGACAACGCCATCCTTGCTTTCCTGGCGCTGGTGAAGCTCGCCGTACACCTGGGGACCAACCTGTTCGGCGGTTACGGCATCTTCCGCGACGAGTTCTATTACATCGCCTGCAGCAAGCAACTCGCCTGGGGCTACGTCGACCAGCCGCCCTTCTCCATCGCCCTGCTGTGGCTCAACCGCCATCTGTTCGGTGATTCGCTCTTCGCCCTGCGCCTGCTGCCCGCCGTTGCCGGCGCCATCACCGTGTTCCTCGCCGGGCTGCTGGCGAAAAGGCTTGGCGGTGGCCGCTTCGCCCAGGCCCTGGCCGCCGTCTCGGTCCTCTGCGCCCCCCTGCTGCTGGGGATGAACGGGTATTTCTCGATGAACTCGTTCGACATCCTTTTCTGGACGCTCGCCTTCTGCCTGATCGTCCTCATCACGGAAAATGCCGCGCCGAAATACTGGCTTTTGCTCGGCATCGTATTGGGGCTGGGTTTGTTGAACAAGATCAGCGTCCTCTGGCTCGGCGCCGGCCTGCTTGTAGGGCTGCTGCTCACCGCGCATCGCCGGCGGCTGCTGGAGCGTGGCCCCTGGATTGCTGCCGCCGTCGCCCTCCTCTTCTTCCTGCCGCACGTCGCCTGGCAGTTCCTGAACGATTTCCCGACCCTCGAGTTCATCCGCAACGCCACGGGGGGCAAGTACATCGCGGCTTCCCCGCTGGCAATGTTCATGGAGCAGTTGCTGAACATGAACCCGGCGACATTGATCTTCTGGCTTCCGGGGTTGGCTTATTTTCTCGTCGCCAGACCCGTGCGCCGCTTCCGCATCCTGCCGATCATCTACCTGGCGGTATTCGCCATACTCGCCGTCAACGGCAGCAGCAAGTCCGAGTACCTCGGCCCCATGTTCCCGATGCTCTTCGCCCTGGGCGCGGCCGCCCTGGAGAGGTTCATCGCGAGGTTCAACTGGCGCTGGCTCAAGCCGGTTGCCCTGCTGCAGCTGATCGTCAGCGGCATCGTCATCGCTCCGCTGGCCATCGCCGTTCTCCCCGTCGAGCGCTACATCGCCTACGCCGGGGCGCTGGGCATGGCGCCGTCCACTTCGGAAAAAAAAGAGCTCGGCCGGCTGCCGCAGCACTATGCCGACTGTTTCGGCTGGGAAAAAATGGTGAAGGCCGTCGCCGCCGCCTACGAGACCCTCTCGCCGGCAGAAAAGGCAAAGTGCGCCATTATGGCCAACAACTACGGCGAGGCCGGTGCGATCGATTTCTATGGGCCGAAGTACGTGCTGCCGCGGGCGATCAGCGGCCACAACAACTACTGGCTCTGGGGACCTCGCGGCGCCACGGGCGGGGTGGTCATCCGTTTGGGCGGGTCGCTCGAGGCGATGAGGGCGTCCTATGCCGGAGTGACCCAGACGGGGGTGTTCCGCGACGACTACTGCATGCCCTACGAGAACGACATGACGGTCTGGGTACTACGGGGTCGACGCTCGTCCCTGGCAAAGGACTGGGGGGAGTTCAAGCATTATGACTGAACGGCCCTCCGCCAGCTCTGGCTCGGAGCGCTTGGCCAGGCTGATTGTCGGTCACATCAATAGGGCTTAGATCGGCCGGAAGGAATGCGCAATGTCGACATCCCAAGCAGGAATGTTCATGAAGAAGATGGCGATCGTTTTGCTTGTGACGGCGACGATGGATTGGGACCCGAAGAAGCCGGCCGCCGATAAAAATCCCTCCGGCGCTTGACTTTTTGAATCCAGTCTGTTAATAATTGATAATGATTCTCAATTGGTATCAATTATCATGAGTGAGATCGCCCGCAAGCGTCTGGACGCCATGAGCGCCAAGCTGAAGGCCTCCGGCCTGAGATCGACGCCGCAGCGCCTGGCCATAATGAAGGTGCTCGCGGAGAGCAAGGAGCATCCGAGCGCGGATGAGATCTGGCGGCACCTGAAGCGGCGCTTCCCCGGCATCAGCCAGGCCACGGTGTACCGCACCATCCAGCTGATCAAGTCGCTGGGGGAAGCGGTCGAGATCGCCTTCGCAGGCAGCGGCAGCCGCTACGATGGCCGCAGGCCCCATCCCCACCCCCATCTCGTATGCGTGGAGTGCGGCAGGATCGTCGACCCCGAGCTGGAGAGCCTGCGGGACATGACCCGGGAGATCATGAAAGGGAGCGGCTTCGAGATCCGCACCTTCCGCCTCGATTTCTTCGGCTTGTGCCCCGCCTGCAGGAAGAACAAAAAGACGTTCTAGGAAAATTCAATAAAAATTGAGGGAAACATGGAAAAAAAGAAAAAATTGACCACGCGCAACGGCGCGCCCGTTGTCGACAACCAGAACACCATGACCGCCGGACCGCGCGGCCCGGTGCTGCTCCAGGATGTCTGGTACCTGGAAAAGCTGGCCCACTTCGATCGCGAGGTGATCCCCGAGCGGCGCATGCACGCCAAGGGCTCGGGGGCCTTCGGCACCTTCACCGTCACCCATGACATCAGCCGCTACACCAAGGCCAAGATCTTCTCGGCCGTGGGCAAGAAGACCGACATGTTCGTCCGCTTCTCCACCGTGGCCGGCGAGCGCGGCGCCGCCGACGCCGAGCGCGACATCCGCGGCTTCGCCATGAAGTTCTACACCGAGGAGGGCAACTGGGACCTGGTGGGCAACAACACGCCGGTCTTCTTTCTGCGCGACCCGCTGAAGTTCCCCGACCTCAACCACGCCGTGAAGCGCGACCCGCGCACCAACATGCGCAGCGCCCTGAACAACTGGGACTTCTGGAGCTCTCTGCCCGAGGCGCTGCACCAGGTCACCATCGTCATGAGCGACCGCGGCATCCCCGCCTCTTACCGCCACATGCACGGCTTCGGCAGCCACACCTTCAGCTTCATCAACGCCAAGAACGAGCGTTATTGGGTGAAATTCCACTTCAGGACACAACAGGGCATCAGGAACCTGAGCGATGCGGAGTCCCAGGCCATCATCGCCAAGGACCGCGAGAGCCACCAGCGCGATCTTTATGAAAGCATCGAGAAAAAGGACTTCCCGCGCTGGACCTTGTACGTGCAAATCATGCCGGAGAAGGACGCGGCCACCTACAAGTTCCACCCCTTCGACCTCACCAAGGTCTGGCTCAAGAAGGATTATCCCCTGATCGAAGTGGGCATCATGGAGCTGAACCGCAACCCGGAAAACTATTTCGCCGACGTGGAGCAGGCGGCCTTCAACCCGGCCAACGTGGTCCCGGGCATCGGCTTTTCCCCCGACAAGATGCTGCAGGGGCGGCTTTTTTCCTACGGCGACGCCCAGCGCTACCGCCTCGGCGTCAACCACCACCAGATCCCGGTCAATGCCCCGCGCTGCCCCTACCACAGCTTCCACCGCGACGGATCCATGCGCGTCGACGGCAACTACGGCAGCACCAAGGGCTACGAGCCGAACAGCTTCGGCGAGTGGCAGCAGCAGCCCGAGCACGCCGAGCCGCCGCTGGCCCTGTCCGGCGCCGCCGCCAACTGGGATTTCCGCAAGGACGATGACGACTATTACTCCCAGCCCGGGCTGCTCTTCCGGCTCATGGGCTCGGAGAAGCAGGCGCTGCTTTTCGCCAACACCGCCCGCGACATCGGCGGCGCGTCGCGCGAGATCTGGATCCGCCATATCGGCAACTGCCTGAAGGCCGATCCGGCCTACGGCGCGGGCGTGGCCAAGGCTCTTGGCGTTCCCCTGAGCGAGGTGGGCAAGAAATAATCCGGGCACGGTTCGTTTGCGGCAGCCCCGCAAAAACTTCAAATTGTTCTCGCCGTGATATATAATACGCACGACTCCACCCCGGCGCGGAAAGACCCCGGAGGTGACCATGGGTTCCCTGCTGACGTTATGGTTGCCGATCGTATTGTCGGCGGCCGTGTTCGGCTGGCTGTGGCCGCGCTGAAGCCCGCGCCTGCCGATTCCCGGCGCGCGCAGCGGCGTCAGGAGAAAAAAAACCGCCTTTCGCGGCTACATGCATAGAGAGTCAATAGGAAAACAAGGACCGAAAAAAACCTGGGGTCAAAGGAGGGAGCAATGAAAACAAAAGTGGGCTTGTGGATCGACCACAAGCAGGCGATCGTCGTGGCGATCATGGGCAAGGGGGAAGAGGTCAGCCTGATCGTTTCCCGGTCGGAAAGGCAGCCCCGGCGTTCCGGCGATGCTCTTGAGCCGGGGCGCGGCAAGCCCAGGCTGGCGATCGCGGATGATATCCGCCAGAGAGTCCTTACCTCACAGCTTAACCTTTACTATGATGCGGTCATCGCCGCCATCGGGGCCGCGGAAGCGATCCTGATCTTCGGCCCAGGCGAAGCCAAGGGTGAATTGAAACGGCGGCTGGAAAGAAAAAAAATGGGCAAACTCATCGCGGCGGTCGAGGCGGCCGACAAGCTGACCCGTCCCCAGGTCACGGCCAGGGTGCGGGCGTATTTCGCCATCTAGGGCCGGTCAGGGAAAATGCACCCCTCGCATGGGCCATGGCAAGAGGCATGATCGTCAGGGGCAGCCAGGGCAGGAGGAGGCAGCATGAAACAAAAAAATGACCGGCATGTGTGCGCCGTCTGCGGGAAAAGCTTTCCCTTGGCGGAGCTGATCCCGGGAGCCGCTGTTCGTGAGGTCTTCGCTCTCGAGATCATCCGCGACCATCCCGACTGGTCGACACGAAGCCATATCTGCCGGAACGATCTGACGAAATACCGGGTGAAGTACGTTCATTCGCTGCTGGCGTCGGAAAAGGGCGAGCTGGGCTCGCTGGAAGAGGAGGTCCTCTCCAGCATCCAGGACCAGGAGCTCCTGGCCAAGAACATGGAGTCAGAGTTCGAGCAAAAGTGGACCCTGGGCGAGAGGCTGGCGGATCGCATCGCGACATTCGGGGGCAGCTGGGCATTCCTCATCTGCTTCGGCGCCTTCATCGCCGTGTGGATTGGGATCAATGCGCTCGTCCTGTTTCGGCGCCCGCTGGACCCGTATCCTTTCATCCTCCTGAACCTGATCCTGTCCTGTTTGGCGGCGATGCAGGCGCCGATCATCATGATGAGCCAGAACCGGCAGGAGACGAAGGATCGCCTGCGCTCGCAGCACGATTACCAGATCAACCTGAAGGCGGAACTGGAGATCCGGCATCTACATGAAAAAATGGACCACCTTCTTTCCCATCAATGGGACCGCCTGGCCCAGATCCAGGAGATCCAGCTCGACATGCTGTCTGAGATAGGAATAAAAGAGAATAAGGGGAAGAAGGTTCCACGGGAATAGGCAGGAGCAAAGAGATGAGAAAGATCGTCGTTGCTTCCGCCTGCTGCGTACGGCCGGAGGCCTTGCCGACCGCCCCGATCCCGACCGCATTCGCGACAGGAAAGTGATCCCGCCCTCGCTCCCTTCTGCCGCCCAGGTGATCGCCAGCGTAACTCTCCCGGTCGCGGATCTGCTATCGGCACTGCGCGTCGACCCCGAAACCGGGCTTGCGCGCGCTGACGTCGATCTCCGGCGCGAGCAGCACGGCTACAACGAAGTGCTGGAGCGTCAGGAACACCTGCTCCTTGGCTTCTTAAAAAAATTCTGGGGGCTGTCGGCATGGATGCTCGAAGCGATCATCATCCTGTCGGCCTTCCTGCGCAAATACTCGGACCTTGCCGTGGTGAGCGTGTTGCTGGTCGTCAATGCCGTACTGGGCTTCATGCAGGAGCGCCGCGCCGCCGGCGTCATCGCGGCGCTGCGGCACCGCCTGCCGGTCACGGCTCGTGTCCGGCGCGAGGCGGAGTGGCAGGTCATCCCCGCCCGGGAACTGGTTCCTGGCGATATCGTCCGCGTGCGCCTGGGCGACATCGTACCTGCGGACGTCAAGCTATTGAGCGGAGCATTGAGTGTCGACCAGTCGACCCTCACCGGCGAGTCGGGGGAGGTCGACAAGGCGCCCGGCGATGTGCTCCCGTCGGGGTCCGTCATCCGCCGTGGCGAAGGCAACGGCGTGGTAATGCTGACCGGGGCGCAGACCTTCTTCGGCCGCACCACGGAACTGGTTCAGCAAGCGCGGCCGAAGCTGCACATCGAAGCGGTGGTGGCCAAAGTGGTCCGCTGGCTCTTCGTGATCGTTGGCGCGCTGCTGGGAATGGTCATCGCGCTGTCGCTGCTCCGCCACGTGCCGCTTCTGGAAATGGTTTCACTCCTGCTCGTCCTGCTGATGAGCGCGGTGCCGGTCGCCCTGCCCGTCATGTTCACGGTCACCATGGCCGTAGGGGCCAGGGAACTGGCCAGGGGCGGCGTGCTGGTCACGCGCCTCAGCGCCGCCGAGGATGCTGCGACCATGGACATGTTGTGCGTGGACAAGACGGGCACGATCACCATGAACCAACTGGCAGTCAGCGGCGTAATCCCGCGGGCGCCAGCGACGGCGGCCGATGTGCTGCTCGCCGGGGCGCTGGCATCCGAGGAGGCCAACCAGGACCCCATTGACCTGGCGTTCCTGGCTGCGGCCAGAGAGCGGCACGTCTTCGACGGCGCGACCGCGGGCAAGCCCGTCTCCTTCACGCCGTTCGACGCAACGACACGACGGACCGAAGCCGTCATCGAGCAGGACGGCCGGCTCCTGCGGGTAATGAAAGGAGCGGTGCGAACCGTAGCCGTGGCCTGCGGGCTTCCGGCCCTGGACGTTGAGGCACTGGCGGCGAGTGCCGGCGATTCGGCAAAAAAAGGATACCGGACACTGGCGGTGGCCAGGGGACCTGAGAGCGGACCATTGGAACTCGTCGGCCTGGTGACACTATATGACCCCCCCCGGCCGGATGCCGGAAAGCTGGTCGCCGAATTGCACGATCTCGGCATTTCCGTGAAAATGCTCAGCGGCGACGCACTGGCGATCGCCAGCGAGATCGCGCGGGGGATCGGGTTATCCAACATCCGGCGCATGGCGGACCTGAAAGCAGCGAGCCAGGATTCCGGCGCGGCGGCGGCCGGCCTGTTGGCCGGGGTGGACGGTTTCGCCGGGGTGTACCCGGAGGACAAATACATCGTGGTGCAGCAACTGCAGGCCGCCGGGCACGTGACCGGCATGACCGGCGACGGCGTAAACGATGCGCCCGCACTGCGCCAGGCCGAGGTCGGCATCGCCGTCAGCAACGCGACCGACGTCGCCAAGAGCGCGGCCAGCGTGGTGCTGACCGAGCCGGGGCTGACCGATATCCTGACCCTGGTCGAGCAGGGGCGGACGATCTACCAGCGGCTGCTGACCTGGATCGTCAACAAGATCAGCAGGACGATACTGAAGGCCGGCTTCGTGGCTGTTGCTTTCATCCTGACCGGCCGCTTCGTTGTTTCAGCCTTCGCTATGCTGCTGCTGGTCCTAATGACGGACATGGCGAAGATCTCCCTGGCCACCGATGTCGTGCAGCCATCCCGGAAGCCGGAGACGTGGAACATCGGCGGTTTCATCGCGGTGTCGGTGATGCTGGGCGCGGCCATGGTGCTGGAGGCCCTGCTGCTGCTGGCCGTCGGCTGGTCGCGTTTCGGCCTGGCGGCCAGCGACCAGGCCCTGCATACCTTCAGCTTCCTGGTGCTGCTCTACTTCGCCGCCTTCTCCATCGTTTCCGCCCGGGAACGCCGACGGTTCTGGAAGACCTGGCCCGGCAAGACCCTCCTGGTGGCCCTGATCGCTGAAGTAATCGTGGGCACGGCCTTGACGCGCGTCGGCCTGTCAAGCCTGGCCCCGTTGCCGTGGTGGCAGATGCTGGCGATATTCGCTTATGCGCTGTTCTCCTGCCTAGGCGTGAACGACGCCCTGAAAGCAGCGATGATCAGGCGTTACATTCCCGCCGCGGTCGGCGGCGACCCGGGCCGGGGCGCACCTGGCAGAAAATAGTTGACTTTTGCGGGGCAAGCGAGGAAAATCCCTGCGTTTCCCGAGATGGAGCAACCTAACCAAACGATTGAGGTGCGATCATGTATTACATCGTTGAAAGCGAAAAATCATTCAGCCAGGCAGCCGCGGACCTGGAGGCGGCGGTCAAGCGCCACGGCTACGGCGTTCTGCATGCCCACGACGTCGGGGCCACCCTGCGCGGCAAGGGCATCGCCTTCGACAGGCAGTGCAAGATCTTTGAAGTCTGCAATCCGCAGCAGGCCGCCAAGGTGATGTCCGCGGACATGCGGCTGAACATGGCGCTGCCGTGCCGTATCTCGGTGTTTACCGACAAGGGCAAAACCATGATCGGCCTGATCAAGCCCGGGCGAATGCTGGCGGCGCTGTCCCCGGATCCGGCCCTGGCGCAGGTGGCCGCTGAAGTGGAAAGGATGACCGTCCAGATGGTGGACGAGGCGAAATAAACCGCGCCTCCTCCCTTGCCCGCTCGACCGGGTAGTGATAAACTAGTATATGCAAAATCATGATTTTCCGCGGGGGCGCTCATGATCGCCCCGGTCGTTCTCATCTCGGCCGCGGTTCTTTTCGCGGCCTACCTCATCTATAGCCGCTTCCTGGCGCGCCGCCTGCAGCTCGACGATTCCCGGCCCACGCCGGCGGTGACGGTCAACGACGGGCAGGACTACGTTCCCGCCTCGGGCGGCCTGTTGCTCGGGCAGC
>JBGSPO010000176.1:0-10362 GCA_041738575.1 Candidatus Aminicenantia bacterium | reverse complement strand
CTGCGTTACGCCGTTTCCGACGCCAGGGCCGTGACCCAGGTCCTGGAGAACCTGGGCGGAGTTGCCGCCGACGACAGCCGGCTGCTGGTGGAACCGAGCCGGGAAACGCTGCTATGGGAAACGGGGCGGTTGCGGCAGCGCATCGAGCGCCTGCGCCCGCTGCATCCCCGCCTGGAAGTGTTCCTTTATTATTCCGGCCATTCCGACCAGGACAACCTCCTGCTCGGCCGCGAAAAGGTCTCCTACCGCGAACTGCGCGACCAGCTGCAGTCCCTGGCCGCCGACGTGCGCATCGCCATTCTCGACTCGTGCGCCTCGGGCTCCTTCATCCGCGCCAATGGCGGCCAGAAACGTCCGCCGTTCCTTTTCGACGCCGCCAGCGACATGAAGGGCTTCGCGGTCATGACCTCCAGTTCGGCCGACGAGGCCTCCCAGGAATCCGAGCGCCTGCGCGGCTCCTTTTTCACCCGCACCCTGATCACCGGGCTGCGCGGCGCCGCCGATGCTTCGCGGGACGGCCGCGTCACCTTGAGCGAAGCCTACCAGTACGCCTTCAACGAGACCCTGCGCCAGACGGAAAAGACGGTCCACGGCCCGCAGCATCCCAGCTACAATATCCAGATGTCGGGGACGGGCGACGTGGTCATCACCGAGGTGCGCCGGGGCGAAGCGGTCCTGCTCCTCGGCCGGGAAGTGGCCGGCCGCATCTTCGTCCACGACCAGGCCAGCGCCCTGGTCATGGAGTTCCACAAGCCCCGGGGCGCGAAAATGGAGCTGGGGCTGGGCCGGGGGCGCTACCGGCTGATCGCGGTCAGCGAGAACGACATCCGCGAAGCCGAAGTGGAGCTGGCGGCCGGCGAAAAAAGGGAACTGGACGGCGGGCAGTTCAGCCAGACGGAGATCATCGACGCCATCGCCCGCGGCGACCGGAAGGTCAGGGACCAAGGCTGGCCGGCGGCGAGAAAAAGGCTGCACTTTTATGCCCATTTTTACGGCAAGCTGTCGCGCTATGAGGGCCACTGGACGTTCATGCCCGGCATGCAGCTGGGGGGGAGGCTGGGGCGCTCCCTGGCGTTCGGCCTGGTCGGCTTCGGCCGCGTCGGACCGGAAGCGAACAGTCGCCCGCCGTTCTGGGGCCTGGCCGTGGATTACACGCTGCTGGAGAAAGGCCGGCTCGGATTGCGCCTGCGGACCGTCGCCGGCTTCATGTACAAGAACAGGGAAGACGAGCTGGGCAAGCTCTTGTCCCTGGTGGTGGAGCCGGGATTCGGCCTGTCCTGGGCGCTGAGCCACCGGCTCAACGTCACCACCCATGTCAGCCTTGATTTCGTCAACGGCACCAATGACGAGCTGCGCCGCTTCTCCTGGGGGCTGGGGCTGGAACTGTGCCGGCAGTGAGCGGCCGCGGTCACGCTTTCTTGCCGAGCATGTAATAGCGAAAGTGAGGCGGGACCTCCCCGGATTCGATCAGGCTCTCTTCCCAGGCCGCCAGCCGCGCGATCTCGGTTCGGCCGGCAGCGGTCTCATGCCAGTTCGGCACGTTCAGGCGCCGGGGGGTCATATAGGTCGTCTGGAAGAGGGGAAAAAGCAAGCTGCCGCCGAAATGGGCCGTTTCCCGGACTGAAAAATTGTCGAGCAGCGCCGCGTGCAGCTCGCCGGAGCGAACGCTCTCGGAAGGATCGCCGCAGATCTTCCAAAGCCGATGAAAATCCCGCCCTTGCACCCTGCCGCGGTCAAGTACCAGCGCGTCGGGCAAGGAGCCCAGGATGCCGTTCACCAGCTCGACGACCCTGCCTTCGTACCGCCATTGCGACGGCCCGGTGAACTCGTCGGCATACAGCATGCCCGAATCGTCCAGGACGTCGTTCAGTTGCGTGAAAAGCGAACCGAAGCCGTTCATGTGATGAAACAGGCCGACGGAGATGATCGTGTCAAAGCGCCCGAGCTGACGATAGTCATAGTGATTGGCGTCGGCGACGATGCAGCGGCGGGGAACCGCAATGCCGTTGTTGGAGAAGAGGTCGTCAAAACGCCGGCATTCCTCATGCGAGATATTCACGTAGACGACCTCGCTGGTGTCTTTCTTCGTCAAGGCCGCCTCGGCGGCCATGCCTTTGCCGTCGCCGAAAGCCAGAACCCGGCCGAAAGGCCGCTCACGCCTGGCGATCTGCCACGTGTACCAGCTCAGGCCGGGGTCACCGGTGATGCGTTTCAGGTTGACGGCGCGGACCGCCGCAAAATTCCACCAGTACTCACTGGCCTTCGCCGTTTCCACCTGGTCCCACACCGAAGCGGTTTGTTTCAGGTTCGGCAGGAGCCGACGAAGGAATGACTTCAGTTTTTTCGGCAGGATGGTCCCAGCCAGCGTTCTCATGCTCATTGGCTTTAGCAGCCCCCTTGGCAGAAGATTATATGATCTTGCGGCCCCCATGTAAAGAACGCCGCGGCCGGGCGCCTGGGAAAATTGACAAGCAGCGGGAATTGCCTTAAAATTATGCACCATGAAACACCGCGTCAAGGTCGCACTTTTTCTCTTGCTGATCGCTGCCGCAGCCGCCCCGCGGCTGTTTGCCCGCGAGCGATCGGCTTTTCTACAGGACGTTGAGTTCCAGGGACGGACCTACTCCCTGGATGCCGTTTTCCGGCCGGGACAGGCCGACCTGCGGCTGCGGGGAAAGGGTGAAAAGAACCTGAGCGCCGGGATGCCGGGCGAGAATCTCTTGTTAGGGGTGCGCAGCGGCAGCAGCAGTTTCTATATTTTCTGGCTGAATTACCGGCACAAGGCCCTCCGCCTGGCCTACTACGATTCCCGCAGCGACAGCAGCCGCCTTTTGCCCCTGCGCGATTTCACTGCGATCGGCCTGCCGCAGATCAGCGAAACCGGCGGCAGACTGCGCGCGTTGATCTTTCTGGCCAACCGTTCGGGCAATGACGACATCTTCTATTATGAGCTTGCCGCCAGGACCCTGACGCAGGTCACCCATACTCCGTTTTCCGAAAAAATGTTTTCTGTTGACGAAAAGGACGGCCAACTGGAGATCGGAACCCTCTCCCTCTGGGCGGAATTCCGCTACCGTTTCGTTCCCCAGCTGCGCCAGAGCGTGCTGCTGACAGAAAATCGCCTCCGTTCCCGGCTGAAGTCAGAGCCCATGGCGGAAAGCACGGCGTTGGACCGCGACTATTGCAATACGTACATCGGCTTCGGCGACAGCATCACGGAAGGACAGATCGAAGGCGTTGTGCGCCCCGAGCTGTGCTTCCTGACGCAGATGCGCGACATCTACCTGCCGCCGGTCTACGGCGCCGCCATCCCGGTCAACCTGGGCGTCGGCGGCACCTCGACCTCCGGGGGCGCCGAGCGCGTGAACAACGACCTGGACGAGAACCCCGGGTTTTATTTTCTATTATTCTACGGGGTCAACGACGTCTATAAGGCCGATTTTTCCCTGGCAAGTTCCCTGGAAAACATCGAGTTCATGATTGACGCCGCCCTGGCCCGCGGCATGCGCGTGATCGTCACCACCCTGACCCCGCGCAAGGATCACATCGCCCTGTACCAGTACTACTGGGACCACCTGTACGCGTTCAGCGCCGCCATCCTGGACCTGGCCGGGGAAAAGGGAGTGGCCGCCATCGACACCCTGGACGCCTTCATGAAAACCGACCCCCCGAATGGCTGGAAAACACTGCTGGAGGCCATCATTACCGGGGTCAGCAAGGGCAACCATCCCAACGAGGCAGGGCATAGCGTGATCGCCGGGCTCTTCGCCAATGCCCTGGCCCAGTTCCCGCCGCTGGCCCCTACCGGCGTGACGGTGGTCGATCCCCTGAACAAGCTGAGCCGCACGGCGTCTTGGAACATCAACCAAGAGTCCGACTTCAGCCACTTTCGCGTTGAATTCGGGCTTCAACCCCAAGCGCTGCCCTATGCGCTGGACACTCCCGCCTGTTACTGCACGTTCAACCTCTTCCCTTTCCTGCCCAGGGTGTATTTCCACGTTCAGACCGTCGACAAGGGCGGCCGCCGGAGCGCTTTCTCCACCATTAACGGCGCTTCCCCCGCGGCAAGCCCGGCACAAAAAAACAAAAAATAGCCCCGGCCCGGCCGGAAGCCGACAAGGAAAACCGAACGACCATGGCGATCATTGAACGGGACGTATCCAAAGCCGCAGCCTCCGCCTTCGACCTGATCATCGTCGGCGGCGGCGTTTACGGCGTGATGCTGGCACTGGAAGCCGGGATGCGGGGCCAGCGCGCCTTGCTGCTGGAAAAGGAAGACTTCGGCGGCGCCACCAGCCTGAACCATTTGCGCACGGTCCACGGCGGCTTGCGCTACCTGCAGTCGCTGGACCTGCCGCGGTTCTTTGAATCGGTGAGCGAAAGGCGCTGGTTCCTGGCCAACTTCCCCGCCCTGGTCCAGGTGCTGCCTTGCCTGATGCCCCTCTACGGGCGCGGGCTGAAGCGTTCCAGCATCATGGGCAGCGCCATGCTGCTCAACGATTCCCTGGGGCTGGCCCGCAACGCCGGCGTTGCGAGGGCAAAACGCCTGCCGCGGGGGCGCCTGGTATCGCGGCGCTTCATCATCCGGGAGTATCCCCAGGTGCAGCGCCAGGGACTGCGCTCCGGAGCCCTGTGGTACGATGCCGCCATGCCCGAGCACCAGCGCCTGCTGATGGAGATCCTGCGCTGGGCCTGCGGCCTGGGAGCCACGGCCCTCAATTACGTCCAGGCCGAGGGACTGCTGCTGCACCACGACCAGGTGCGCGGCGTAGCGGCCACGGACCGGCAATCCGGAGAGTCCCATGAATTCCGCAGTCCCATCGTCGTCAACGCCGCCGGCCCCTGGTGCCGGCAGCTGGCCCAGAAATTCGACCGGGACTACCCCCGGCTTTTTCGCAAGCGCCTCATGCTGTTCAACATCCTGTTCAGGCGAAAAGCGCTCAGTCCCTATGCCCTGGCCCTGACCCCGCCCAGCCGTTCCCAGTTCACCTATTTCGTCCATAACTGGAAGGATCGCCTGCTGGCAGGCACGGCCGAGGTCCTGCTTCCCGATGATGCGGAAATCCCGGCCCCGCGGCCGGACCAGGTCGCCGGGTTCATCGCGGACATGAACGAAGCCGTTCCCGACCTGCTCTTGAGCGAAAAGGATATCGAGCATATATACGCCGGCATCCTGCCGGCCACGGCCGCCGGGACACTGTCCAAGCGAGAATGCATCATCCGCCACCGGGACCATGACGGCCCGATTGGCCTGTTCAGCGTTTCGGGGGTGAAATACACCACGGCGCGGCTGGTGGCCGAAAAGGCCATGCGCTGCATTTTCCCGCAAGCCCGGGTGAAACGGCCGCTGGCGCCGCCCGTGGAAGCCAATTCCGGGCGTGCCATTTTCGCCTACGATTGGGCGGTCCCGGAAACGGGCTCCGCGGCCGCCGCTGACATCAAAATGCTTCTGGCCGAAGAAGCGGTCATGCACCTCGATGACCTGCTTTTCCGCCGCTGCGGCCTGGGAGAAAACCGCAGGCGTGTCCTGGAGCTGCTGCCGCGGTTGCGTACCCTCCTGCCGTGGAACGACCTGCGCTGGCAGCAGGAAAGCGAGCGGGTGAAAAACCTGCTCAAAACCCAGCCCTGAGCAAATGCCGCTGCCGATAGGACATGCCCTGGCCGGTATCGCCATGCAGCAGGCCCGCCCCGGCTTTTTCTTCACGAACCGCTGGCTGGATGCCTTTTTTTTTATGTTCCTGGCCAACCTTCCCGACGCCGATTTCCTCCCCGGCATTATCCTCGGCCGGCCTAACCTCTACCATCACGGCATCTTTCACAGCCCGGGGGCGGCCCTGGCGGTCGCCCTCATCGGCGCCTGTCTCTTTTCCCGGGGGAAAAGGCGGTTTTCGGCATATGCGGCCATGATCTTCCTGGTCTTCTACTGCCACCTGCTCCTGGATTTTTTTGCCCGGGATCTCCGCCCCCCGTACGGCCTGCCGCTCTTTTGGCCTTTGTCCAACCGCTATTTTATTGCCGCCAAGCCGATCTTCATCAACATCACCCGCTCGCAGCAGAGCCATGATTTCCTGGCCAGCCTCTTCAACCGCCACAACCTGAAGGCGGCGCTGCTCGAGGCCCTGATCCTCGGCGGCCTGGCTTTGGCCGCGGTCCTGCTCCGCCGCCGGGCGGAGAAAAAGCATTTCGCGCAGCGGTAATGGGGGATTTTAACGGCGGGTGAAAATGATCTTGGCCGGATTGCCCTGCACGATGGCATGGGCGGGAATTTTCCCGGAAACCACCGAATTGGGGGTGACGATGACCCCGGGACCGATGCGTGAACCGTCGAGGATGCAGGCGCCGCTGCCGATCCAGACATTGTCCCCGATCAGCACGCCCTTGGAAGAGCATCCCTGCCTCCAGATGGGTATATCCATTCTCCGGTAATTGTAGTTGTTTGCCAGGATGGTCACGCGCGGGCTGATCAGGCAATCGTCTCCTATCTCCAGGCCGCCCGTGCCGGAGGAGATGAAGCAGCCGGAGCCGATGAAGCAGTTGCGGCCGATGCGCAGCGGCCCGTATAACGCCTTGATCTTGGTGAACGAACCGATCTCGCTGCGGCGGCCGACCCTGAGCAGCGGGCTCAGGTCCACCTCGGCACGGGTGCTGACCCGGCAGCGGAATTTGATAAAATAATACAGCGAGATCCCGCTGCGGGGCACCAGGAATCGCCGGATGAAGCGGGTCACGCTCACCGGCCTGCCCCGCGCCTGGCGATGATCTCCCCGATCCGGGCGAAATCGGTCATGGCGCTGATCTCTTCCCAGGTGAACTTGAGGGAGAACTCCCGCTCCAGGGCGGTGATGATGCGCAGGTTGCCCAGCGAATCCCAGTTCTGGCAGCTGTCGGGGCCGAAACCGTCCGTGATCTGCCCGGGCTCGACCTCCAGGACGCCGGCAAGGATGGTCCTGATCTTGTCTTCCATTTCACGGTGAATATAGCACGGTTGGCGGCTAATGACAACAGGCCCTGAATGTACCCGACGAGGGTGCCCTGAAGGTACCCGACGAGGGTGCCCTGAATGTACCCGACGAGGGCCCATAAGGTCCTCGTTGAGGGGATGCACTGAAGGCCGTCCCGCCGCGCCCCGACGCGGTCCTCGCCGAGGGGACATCGGCAGGAGTTGACTTTCCGCAGGCATCGGGAGGAGAATGGACTGACGGGGCGACGATGAAAAACACCTACGAGCCGCAGCTAATCTACGACATGTTCTCCCATTACGGGTTCAACGTCCTGCGCATCGACCAATTCGACAGCGGCAGCTTCGCCAAGATCCGCGCCGAGCTGAATTACGAGCAGTTGAACGCCGGCCAGCTGCTGGAAGTCGCCACGCGGCTCATTTCAATGGAAAAAAACGAGAACCTGGACATCCAGGTGGTCATGGTCGACATGCGCCACCGCACCATGACGGTGAACATCCTGGTGCGCGAGCAGGAGGCTACCATCATCGGCTGAACGCCGCTACATCTCTCCCCCACCCTCGGAAGCGCCCGGAATAAGCCGTTTCTTTCTCTTGCTACCGCCTAACGTCTGGCGTCTAACGTCTGGTTTCCAAGGTCAATCCCACTCCAGGTTGGCGCTCTTCTTTCCCGATACGCTGCAGACGGCCGTGACCGTCACCGCCGTCCCCCTGGCCAGGGGCTTGTCCAGGAACAGGAAGATCTCCTCCTGCGCCGCGGGCGTATCCTGCCGCTCGTAGGTTTTTTCGGCCAGCAATTCCTTGCCGGAGTAGACCGAGATGCTGCGGATGAAATGCCGGTCCGGGTCGCTCACCTTGTGCAGGACCTTGACGCTCAGCGACGCGGCCTCGGCATCGTAGCCCAACTCGATGGACTTGGGGGGGTGGGCGTTCAGGGCAAAAGCGCATACCCACATGGCCAGGAAGATTTTCTTTCCCATCTTGCCTCCTGAAGTTCGGGGTTTCGCCAGCAAAATACACCGTTTACAGGGCGATGTCAATCTGGTACGATGCAAGATGGAACAACCCTTCATGCAATCCTTTCTGTTCATCTGGGTCATCGTGCCGCTGTTGATCTTCCTGGCGCGCATCGTTGACGTCAGCCTGCAGACCATCCGCATCGTCTCGATCTCGCGCGGCATCCGCTGGCTGGCGCCCCTGGTGGGTTTCTTCGAAGTGCTCATCTGGCTGCTGGCCATCGGCCAGATCATGAAGAAGGTCTCGCACCCGGTGGCCTACATCGCCTACGCGGCGGGCTTCGCCGCCGGCACCGCCATCGGCCAGGTCATCGAGCACCGGCTCTCCCTGGGCATGGTTCTGGTGCGCGTCATCACTCCTTCGACCAGCCGGGAATTCCGCCGGCGGCTGCGCGAGCTGCAATTCGGCTTCACCCACGTCCCGGCCCAGGGAGCCGAGGGGCCGGTGGAGATCGTCTTCACCGTGATCCGCCGCCAGCACCTGCAGCAGGTGCAGGCCATCCTCCGCGAGATTCTGCCCCTCGCCTTCTATTCGGTGGAAGAGGTGTCCGGCGCTTGCGAACGGCTCTATCCGACACCGCTGCGGCCGCGGCGCGACCCGGTCTTCCCCTTCCGCCTCTTCTCCAAGCGCAAGTAAGCCCGCCGCCGGGCAAAAAAAAGGGACGGGCCGGAGCCCGTCCCGGGTTCAGGAGAAAGGAGATGAATCAGATCCAGAAGTTCTCGGCGACCTTCTTCAGCTGAGTTTCGATCTTGATCTTCGCCCCGTCCAGCTTCTCGTGAACATGCTCCAGCTGCTCGTGGGCATGTTCCAGCTTTTTATGAATGTGGAGCTCGATCTCCTCCGCGTCGGGAGGCTCGGGGGAATCGGGAACCCGGACGTCGAACTCCGGCAGGGTGAAATCCAGCTCGGGCAATTCGAGGTGGCGGATCTCCAGGTCCTTGTCGCCGCCGAAAAAGCGCATGACGCGCTGGTGGCGGCTGAAGTCGGGCTCGGCCTTCAGGGTTTCCCGCTTGCCCTGGCGGATGACGGTGACAGTGATGCTGTCGCCTTTTTTCAGGGCGGCCAGGACTTCATGGATGTCCCCGCTCTTGCGCACGGCCTGATCGGCCATCTGCACGATCACATCGCCGGATTTGAGCCCCGCCTTGGCCGCGGGCGTCTCTTTTTCCACTCGCGTGACCAGGACCCCCTCGCCGGCCTTGACGCTGAAGTACGCGGCCAGGTCTTCGTCCAATTCCAGCAGGTTGATGCCCAGGTAGGCGCCCGAACGCAGGACCTGGGTCAAGGGGCCGACTTTCCACTGCAGGCGCTCGGGGCGCTGGTACTTGCCCAGGACCGCCTTCACGTCCAGCGCCTTGCCGCCGCGCCAGAGGCCGATCTTGGCCGCGCTCCCGGGCGCCAACTCGCGGATGACCTCGACCAGCACCTGCGGGTCGCGGATCTTTTCGCCGTTGACCGACAGGATGACATCGCCTTTGACCATCCCCGCCTTGGCGGCGGCGCTTTCCTTTTCCACGGCAGCCACTTGCACGCCGTGCTTCACTCCCAGTTCCTCGCGTGCGTCATCATCGAGTCTCTGCACCGAGACCCCCAGATAACCGCGTTCCTCCTTGCCGGCGGCGGCCTTTTCCGCCGCGAGCAACACCAGGGCGCTGGTCAGGGCCAGTACCAGGACGACGACGCCGGCGGCCTTGACGCCGCCGCTGAGCTTGTTGAATTTATCCATGTGACCTCCTCACGGTTCGCTTTTCACCGGCTAAGATGCAAGGAGGCCGCAAATGGTTGCAATAAGTGAAAGGTGAAAGGAAAAAGACAATTAAATGAATATCTTAAAAAGAAACATCCTAAAATGCCTATCGGACTTCCGGGCTTCGCGTCTTACGCCAGCTTTTCACTTTTGACCATTCACTTTTTACTGAGCACGATAGCCCATTATGGCTCTAAATCCGGGAGTCCGGCGCTTAGAGCGACCTGGCGTACGGGCCTGCCCAAGGCCGCCAGCGAGCCGTTGGCGGCAACACGCAGCGCGCCGCCGGCGGGGATGCCGTAGCCGACGGGAGTCCCCGTCAGCTTCAGGAGCACCTTCAGCTCGTCCCATTCGTCCCTTTCGGCATGGGTGTCGCACAGCAACGAGGCCAGGCCCAGGCAGGGAAAATCTTCGGCCGTGGCGTCATCCTCGGGATTGGACCAGCGCACCCAGCTGCGGGCCAGCATGATGCTGCCGGCCGACAGGCCGATGAAGGGCTTTCCGGCCCGGTAGGATTCCCTGAGAAACCCGTCCGCGCCCGACCTTTCCAGGACGCTCATGCCGGCATCCACGTCGCCGCCGCTGACGAACACGAGGTCGGCATCCCGGATCCGCCGGCGGGCCTTGTCCGGGTCGGCGC
>JBGSPO010000144.1:0-4409 GCA_041738575.1 Candidatus Aminicenantia bacterium | reverse complement strand
GCGCCTGCCGCAGCCGGGGCAGCGCCGCGGTCCGTTCTTCACCCGCCGCCGGCTTGCCCTGGAAATGGTCGCGCAGGGTAGAGCGGGCGAGTTCCAGCAGGAGTTTTTTTTCGTAGCCTGCCAGCCCGCCGGCCGCGGCGGCAGGGGCGTCATCCTCGCTGAACAGGATGGAGGCGTAGCTGACGCTGGTGGAGTAATCCCCGTTCAGGTCGCCCGACCGGTAATAATCGGCCAGCGCGGCGCGGTAGCCTTTGTTTTCGAACATGCGCATCATGACGCCGATGGCTGTAAAGCCGCAGGCCGTGATGCCCGTATTTTTGCGATAGTCGTAATACTCCGCGAAATCGCCGCGCAGCACCCGCTCGATGAACCCCTTGTCCAGCTTCTCCAGGTTGGCGGCGATATTGCGGCGGAATGGGACGTAGGAAAAGCTCTCGCCGTAGTGGGTGAGGTCGCTGCTGGCCACGACCAGGGTATGGGCGTCGACAAAGGGGGCGATCGTCGCCGCCATGGCCGCGAAGTCCTTTTTGTCCAGGGCGCCGAAGATGACGGGCACGATCTTGAAGCCGCCGCCCGCCAGCGCCCGCTGCAGGAAGGGAAGCTGGTTTTCCAGCGCGTGCTCGTAGCGCAGGATGTCGCGGTCGCTTTTGAACAACTTGCTGCCGGCCAGTTCCCGGCAGACCGCCGTGTCGACCGGGACGGAGCCCAGCGGCGTGGACCAGGCCTGGTAATCGGCGACGCAGGCCCCGTAAAATCCCGAGCGGTGCGACGACCCCAGCAGGATGACGCGGCGGACGCCCTGTGCCGCGGAGATGGCGCCGTAGGCCTTGGCGGCGCAGCGGCCCGAATACTGCATGCCGGCATGGGGGGCGATGAGGCCGCGGACGATCGTTCCCTTTGGCGGCGGCGGCAGGGCGGCGAATAAATCGTCGAGCATCTTTTGCAGTTGGACCGGGTCGGCAGGGTACCAGGGTCCGGTCTGCAGATAGGGGCGAACGTCTTTTTCGGAAGCGAATAGAACGAGGGGAAGGAGGAGCAGAAGTAATCCGCGTTTCATCATGGCCTCCGGCCTGATATTAACCTCAACCCATGCGGGTGTCAATCAAGGCAAAAGGCAAAAGTGAAGAGAAAAGCACTTGCTGAAGCGAATTAGAGATCGTTTATTGTCTGTTCTTCTTATTTTATACTTTTGCCTTTTGCCTTTTTACTTTGTATTCTGCGATAGCTCCTTCTCCCGCATCCCGAAAAGCCCTGGAGACGCCGCCGACTCCGAGCTTGACGCCGCCGAAGACGCGCGAGACCAGCAACCCGCCCGTGAGGTCATCGCGGCGCAGCAGCTCGAGCAGGACGCGTCCGGGATGGCCGACCTCGCCGTCGTCGCGCGATCTCTCGTTGCCCGGGCCGCGGAAAGCCCAGCAGTGGTGGTTGGCCTTGCGGTGCTCGCCTTTCTTCAGGCGCACCATCTTCAGGACGTCCTCTTCGACAGCGGCGGGGAAGAGGACGGCATGGAAGCGCGAGCGCTCGGCGACCAGTTTGAACTCGGCGAGGTGATCGACTTTCATCCTGAGCCGCAGCATAGGCCGGAACATCATGCCTGTCAAGGGAAGACAGAGGGAAAGGCAGAGGGAAGAGAGAGGGAAGGCAGAGGGAAAAGCAGAGGGAAGACAAAGTGGGAAAGAATTTCTGACAGGACTTTTCCCACTCTCTCTTCCCTTTTTCTTCCCTCATTCTTCCCTTTCTCTTCCCTTATTTATGTTACAATGCATTCATGATAATCAACTTTATCTCCATCCATGTGGCGGACATCGAGCGCTCGATCAGGTTCTATAACCGCCTGCTGGGCATGCAGCTGAGCCGGCGCTTCTCCCCGCGGCCGGGGATGGAGATCGCCTTCATGGGCGGCAGCGGCGTGCAGCTGGAGCTCATCCATGACGACCAGGTGCCGGCTTACAAGGGCAGCGGCATCTCGCTGGGATTTTACGTGGCCGACATGGATCAGGCGCTGGCCCTGCTGCGGGAGAACCAGGTGGAGATCGTCTCCGGCCCGCACGTGATGAAGAACGGCGTCAAGCTCCTGAACGCCCGCGACATCAACGGCGTGGACCTCGGCTTCGTGCAGCAGCCGGGGTAGGGATTTACCGAACGAAGAAAGTGTTAGTGTTGAACTAAGTTATAAATGAATTTGGTCTACATGTTAGTGTTAGCAGGAAAAAAATCAGTAATCTTTTAGAGATCGTTTTAGTGTCTTCCCTAACACTACCACTACCACTAACACTTTCTTTGGTGCAAGGATTGACAGCGGCCGAAGAAGCCTGTATCATATTACGGTTAAATTATAACGATATCGCGGCCCGCCCGGCGGCCGCCATGGGAGCGCCCCTATGATGCTTCACCAGCAAGTCATTCGCGTCGCCAAGCAGAATGAAAAGAAGATCGCGGTGATCGACCGCACCCTGGACCGCCGCGTCTCCTACAAGCGCCTGATCATCGGCATGCTGATCCTGGTCAAGAAATTCCGCAACTATGAACCCGGCTTCCTGGGCGTCATGATGCCCAATTCGGCCGGCTCGGTGCTGACCGTCCTGGCCGCGCTGCTGGGGGGGCGGGTGCCGGTGATGATCAATTATTCCACCGGCGCCGCGGCCAATTGCCGCTATGCCCAGAATAAGTGCGCCTTCACCACCATCATCACCTCGCGCGCCCTGTGCCAGAAGATCAATTGCCCGCACGTCGAGGGCATGGTCTATCTCGAGGACGTCATGGCCTCGGTCACGGTCCTGGACAAGGTCGGGGCCGCGCTCAAGGCCGGCCGCTCCGCCGAGAGCATCCTGGCCTCGCTGCACCAGGGCGAAGAAGATGACACCCTGCTCATCCTGTTTACCAGCGGCAGCGAGAAGGAGCCCAAGGGGGTGCAGCTCAGCCATCGCAACATCCGGGCCAACTACGAGAGCCTGAAGAAGGCTTACGACTTCACCGGCGACGACATTTTCCTGGCCAACCTGCCCTATTTCCACGTCTTCGGCCAGACCGCCAACCTCTGGGTCCCCCTGCTGGAGGGGATGACCCTGGTCACCTACGCCAACCCCCTGGATTTCAAGGTGATCAACACCATCGTGCGCGAGGAGAAGGTCACGCTGATGGCGGGCACGCCGACGTTTTTCTGGGGCTACCTGCGCAACTCCCGCCCCGGCGATTTCGCGACGGCGCGCATCATGCTCAGCGGCGCCGACAAGTGCCCGGAAGCCCTGCGCGCCGGCTTTTTGAAGAAGCACAGCAAGACCCTGCTCGAGGCCTACGGCGCCACCGAGACCAGCCCGGGCATCACGGTCAACACCCTGGCCCATAACCGTCCCGGCAGCGTCGGCCGCCCGCTGGACGGCGTGCAGGTGCGGATCGAGCATTACGATACCGGCGAGGCCTGCGCGGTCGGAGAGATCGGCAAGATCCTGGTCAAGGGCGAAAACGTGATGAAGGGCTATTTTGACGACTTCGAGGGCACTTCGCTGAGCATCCGCCACGGCTGGTACGATACCGGCGACATGGGCTACATGGACGAGGACGGCTATTTCTGGCATGTGGGGCGGCTGAAGCGCTTCCTGAAGATCGGCGGCGAAATGGTCTCGCTTGTCAAGGTCGAGGACGTCCTGGAGAAGCTGCTGCCCGAGGGAGTCGAATGCTGCGTGGTCGAGATCCCCGACCCGCTGCGCGGGGCCAGGATCGTCGCCGCCGTCACCCAGCAGGTGGACGAAAAGGCCATCCTGCGCGACATGGCCGAACAGCTGCCCAAGATCGCCCTGCCCAGCCGCTTCGTGGTCATCCCCGAGATGCCCAAGCACGGCAGCGGCAAGATCGATTTTCGCGCCATCACCGAGCAGGCGCGGGAGATCGTCCTGGGTAGCCAGGGATAGGAAAGGGCCGCGGCGGCTGCCGCGGCCGGCCATTTGACAAGCGGAACGCAACCCATTAAAATCCGTACGGGAAAATTATTTCTCAGGAGGATCGCCATGGGCAAGAAAATACTGTTGGCTACGGAGAAACCTTTCGCCAAGATCGCGGTGGAAGGGATCAGGGATATTTTCAAGAAAGCGGGCTACGAGATGGTGCCGCTGGAAAACTACAAGGCCAAGGAAGACCTGCTGCAGGCCGTGGCCGACGTGGACGGCATGATCATCCGCAGCGATATCGTCGATGAAGCCGTGATCGCGGCCGCTGCCCAGCTGAAGATCGTGGTGCGCGCCGGCGCCGGCTACGACAACATCGACCTGAAGGCGGCCACGGCCAAGAACATCGTGGCCATGAACACGCCCGGGCAGAACTCCAACGCCGTTGCCGAGCTGGTCTTCGCCCTGATGCTCTACCTGGCGCGCGGCGCCTTCTCCGGCAAGTCGGGGAGCGAGCTGCGCGGCAAG
>JBGSPO010000137.1:0-10667 GCA_041738575.1 Candidatus Aminicenantia bacterium | reverse complement strand
GGCAGCGAGCGCATCGTCATGCCGCCGGCGGGCGAGATCCTGCCGCGCATCTGCTGATGCACGAGGGAGCCATCGCCGCCGCCATCATCCAGGGCGCCCTGGAGGTCCTGGAGAAGGAGGGCCTGGGCTCGGCGCGGGCCGTGACCGTCCTCATCGGCCGCCTGCACAGCGTCGTCCCCGACGTGCTGCAGAACCACTACCGGCTGCTGAAGAAAGAATACCCCTCCCTGCGCAGGTCAAAATTGATCATTGAGATCACTCCGGTCCGCATCGCCTGCCGCGCCTGCGGCCATGAGACCGAGCTCGAGCGCCCCGAGTTCGCCTGCCCTGATTGCGGCTCGACCGCCATCGACGGGGTCGGGGGAAGGGAGATGCACCTGAAGGAGATCCTTGGTGTAAGGCATAAGGTGGAAGGTGCAAGGTCGAAGAAAAAAGGCGAAGGAAAAAGGCAAAAGGCGAAATAGCGCAGCGGCGATCCGGCGGGCCGCCTGGAACAGATCACCGCATCATACAGGCGATCCTTGCGACCGCCTAGAATCGTAGGGGCGGGTCTCAGACCCGCCCATCTAAAATTCCAAATCACAAATCCCAAATAACAAATAAATTCCAAGTTCCAAATTCCAATGACCAAAACAAAAGCCATCTCAGGGACTTGTTCTCTGTTTGGTCATTCGGTCATTGGTGCTTGGTGCTTGTTTGGGATTTGGAATTTCCTTCACCTTTGCTTATGCCTGCTTAGTCGAGCAGCCCCAGCCTCAGCAGGTCCCGGCGCAGCGAATCGGATAAGAACCGCGCCCCTTTCACGTTCATATGCTGGGCATCGAAGAAGAAGAGCGCGGGATTCTTCTGGAACAGCCGGTGCTTGTCGAGGAAATGGACGCGCGGGTAGCCGGCCGTGATCCCGCGCACCCGCTGGTAGTAGCGGTCGATCGCCAGCAGTCTTTCCGCGACCTTCATGTAGGCGGGGGTGAGCGGCGAGCGCAGCAGCACGACGTCAAGGCCGTTGCGGCGGGCGAGGTCCAGCATGCGGCGGAAGAAAAAGACCATGTCCGCGGAGAACGGGTCGGAGCCCTCCAGCTGGCGGGAGGCCATGTACACGCTGTTCCGCCTGCCGCGGTCGGAGCTGAAGAGCCCCCGCCGGGGGCGAAAGCCCCGGTCGATGAGCGAGACCGGCCTGACGCGAAGCCCGCGGACGAATCGATCGATGAAGGGCTGGTACTGGCCGCGGAAGCCGAAAAAGCGCAGCGCGGCCCACTCGCGCAGATAGGACAGCCGCTGCTTTTTGAAGCTCCACAGTTCCAGGTAGTCGATGTAGCGCTGCCATTCCAGGTCGAAGAAGACCCGCTGGGAGCGAAAGGCGCCGAAGGAATGCAAATCGACCGGCAGGATCACCGTCCGCAGCGAGGGGGCGTTCTCCAGGGCGTACCTGAACTTGTAGTAATTCTGGATGTAGCTTTCCCCGTGGCTGCTGAAATTGACCGTCCTGCCGATGCGCTCGGGATCGAGGGCGCAATCGGCGCGCGAATCGCCGAGGATGAGGACCCGGGTGCCGGCGGGGATGCGGTAGCGCTCCGGGGCAACGATCGCCTCATGGATCCTGCTCAAGCCGAAGCACAGGAGCAGCAGCGGCAGCATAAAGACCAGCAGCATGATCAGCGCCTTGATTTTTTCCCTGCCCATGCTAGAACCCCTGATAAATAAACTTGCTGGAAGCGAATATCCCGAAAAGCAGGAGGCACAGGATGAAAAGATAATAGGCCGCCCAGCGCAGGGGCCAGCGCCGGGAGCGGAGCCAGCCTCCGAAGCGGATGCGGCCCTGGAGCGCTTCCACCAGGGCGAGGCACAGGACCGACCCGCAAACGACGGCGAACTCGGCACCTCCCAGGGCATGGCTCCAGGCGCTCCACCCCGCCGTTGCGCCCGCGAACCAGTTGCCCGGGTCGAAGAGGCGCCGGAAGAGCGAGGCGGCGCCGGCCAGGGAGGGCGACGCGAAGAAAATCCAGGCCAGGCTGACCAGCAGGAACGTGACCAGCCGCTGCAGGGAGCGGTGCAGCGCGGACTGCCGCGAGAGTCCCAGCCTTTTTTTCAACCGGCGGCGGCTGCGGCGGGTGACGAGTCCGACAGCCAGGTAGATGCCGTGCAGCAGGCCCCAGGCGGCGAAGGTCCAGGCGGCGCCGTGCCAGATGCCGCAGGCGGTCATCGTGGCCAGGCCGGCCAGGACATAGGCGTGCACCTCCGTCCTCACCCCCAGCAGCCGCTCCTGGGGAAAGCAGCGCAGGACCCGGCTGGACAGGGGCAGGAACAGGTAGTCGCGCAGCCAGAACGAGAGCGACACGTGCCAGCGCTTCCAAAAATCAGCGATGGTAAGGGCGAAGTACGGGCGGTCGAAATTCAGCTGCAGCCGGAAGCCGAACAGCCGCCCCAGGCCGATGGCCATGTCCGAGTACCCGGAAAAATCGCAGTAGATCTGGACCGAGAAAGCCAGCACCGCCGCCAGGAGCGCCTGCGACTGGAAGTTTTCCGGCTGGCGGAATACCGGGCCGGTCAGCAGGGCCAGCCGGTCGGCGATCACGATCTTCTTGAACAATCCCCACAGGATCTGGTGGCAGCCGGCGCTGAGGTCCAGTCGGTCGAAGCGCCTGCTTGCCGCGAATTGGGGCAGCAGCCGGTTGGCGCGGTCGATCGGCCCGGCCGTGATCTCCGGGAAAAAAATGACGTACAGCAGCAGCCGGGAAAACCGCTTCTCCGGCTGCGAGCGGCCCCAGTAGCAGTCCAGCAGGTAGCTGAACTTCTTGAAGATGAAATAGGAGAGCCCGAGCGGCACCAGCAGGCCGGCGCGCAGCCTGGAGAGCGACTCGCTCCAGGCCGGCAGCCAGGGAGCGAGCAGGCCGTTCAGCAGCAGGGTGAACTTGAAGAACACCAGCACCCCACCATTGAGCAGCAGCCCCAGCCACAGCAGCCCCCTGCGGCGGGAGGGCCCGGAAACCGCCATCCACGAGGCCAGCTTGAAGTCCGCCAGGGTCAGCAGGATGACCAGGGGCAGGTACGCCGGGCCGGCCAGCGTGAAGAACGCCAGGCTGCAGAGAAGGAGGAAGCCGGATCGCCATTGGACCGGGAGCGCATGAAAAACGATCACGGCCACCGACGCGGCGATCAGGAAATCAACGCTTAAAAAAGGCATGCACCCTTCGCTCCGCCTGTGGAGCCTCCTTGCTCACGATTCGTCAGCACTTCCCCGTCCGCCCAATCCGGTTTTTCCCGGGTAATCGCCGTTCGCCACGGCTCTTGCTTCTTCCCGCCGACCTTACATCGTAAACCGATTCCCGCTATCTCATTCCTGGTCTATTCTTCAGGATCTCGATCCAGCTGTCGATCCCGGCGCCGCTGTGGGCCGATACCTCGATGACCGCGCAGGCGGGATTGATCTTCTTTATATTGGCGCGCAGACTGGGCAGGGAGAAATTCCTCAAGGGCAGCAGGTCGGTCTTGGTGACGAGGCACAGCTGGGAGACCTGGAAGGCCAGGGGATACTTCAGCGGCTTGTCCTCGCCCTCGGCCACGCTGATCAGCAGGACGTTCATGTGGGCGCCGACGTCGAACTCGGCCGGGCAGACCAGGTTGCCGATGTTCTCCACGAACAGGTAGTCCATGCCGCCGGTCCCCAGCTCGTCGATGGCCGTCCGCACCCAGGCCGACTCCAGGTGACAGTCGCCGCCGAAGGGGCCGGTGTTGATCTGAAAGGCCTCGATGCCCAGCTTCTGCAGCCGCTCGGCGTCGAGCGTGGTCTGGATGTCGCCCTCGATGACCTTTATCCTTTTCCCCAGCTTCCTGACCGTCTCCTCGACCAGCGTCGTCTTGCCTGAGCCGGGCGAGCTCATCAGGTTTACAAAGAATATGTTTTTATCCTTCAAATCCCGGCGGATCCCCTCGGCGACGGCGTCGTTGGCCTTGAGCAGCTTCTGCATGACGGCGATCTTCTTCATTTCCATGGCCGCGTTATACCCCAGCGCGGCGTGGAAAGCAAGCGCTTCCTTTTTCACTCTTGACAACTTGGTTTAAACCCATATAATGAACTTTAAAAAAAATCATGACAAACAACATTCAAACCATCATTTTACTGACCATTTTCGTGCCGATCGTCGGCTCCTTCACCATCCCCCTGGCCGGCCTCATCTCCAAGAAAGCCCGATCGTTCTGGTCGGTGCTCCTCGCCCTGGCCACCACCGCCTGCTCCATGCTGCTGATCCCCTTCGCGCTCAAGGGAGGTGAGCTGGCCTTCCGCAAGGAGATGGCCATGGGCCTCGACTTCATCGTCGTGGCCGACGCCCTGTCCATCTTCATGGCCGTGGTCTCTTCCTTCGTGGGCGCCCTGATCGTCATTTACTCCCTCGGGTACATCGGCCACGAGGAGAACCAGAACGAATATTACCTGATCGTTCTGCTCTTCATCGGCTCCATGATGGGGTTGGTTTTTTCAGCCAACCTGATCTTCATGTACCTGTTCTGGGAGATCGCCGCCATCGCCTGCTGGCGCCTGATCGGGTTCTACCGGGTCAGGGAGTTCGTGCTCAAGGCCGACAAGGCTTTCCTGATGACGTTCTTCGGCGCCGTGTTCATGCTGCTGGGTTTCATCATCATCTACGGCCAGACCGGCACCTTCGACCTCACCGCCATGCGCGGCACGGCCATCCCCGGCGTCGCCGTGCTGCTGATCCTGCTGGGCATGTTCTCCAAGTCGGCCACCGTACCGCTGCACACCTGGCTGCCTGACGCCGGCGTGGCGCCCACCACCGTCACCGCCCTGCTGCACGCGGCGGTGCTGGTCAAGATCGGGGTCTACGCCTATGCCCGCCTCTTCTGCTACACCTTCAAGCTGCCCGAGGGCTGGCAGCAGGCCATCCCGATCATCGTCGTGTTCTCCAGCCTGATCGCGGCCGCCGCGGCCGCGGTGGAGAACGACCTGAAGCGCATCCTGGCCTATTCCACGGTCAGCCAGATCGGCTACATCTTTCTCGGCTTTGCCGTGCTGAACCCCATGGGCGTCTCCGGCTCGCTGCTCTTCATCCTGATGCACGGGCTGGCCAAGGCCGGCCTCTTCCTCTGCGCCGGCATCGTCATCCACGCCACCCACCAGCGCGACATCCGCCAGATGGGCGGCATGATCAAGACCATGCCCTGGACGGCCGTAGCCTATGTCTTTTGCGCCTTCTCGGTCATCGGCATTCCGCCCTTCGGCGGCTTCTTCTCCAAGTTCATGGTCATCATGGCCACCGTGCAGTCGGGCCGCGTCTGGGTGGCGGCGGCGGCGCTTTTCGCCGCGGTAATGACCATGTACTACCTGTTCCGTGTGTTCAGCGCCGTCTTCATGGGCGAGGCCAGGTCCGATGCCAAGGAAGGGACGCGCTCCATGGTCTTCGTGGTCGTGGTGCTGGCCGTCCTCTCCCTGCTGGCCGGCCTTTTCGTCGCCTATCCCACTCAGCTGGCCAATGTCGCCTCCGGCGAAATCTTAAGGTGGATGAAATGAACCCGCAAAACCTGTTGATCCCGGTCCTGCTGCCGCTGCTGCTGGCCCTGTTCTCCTTCCTGCTGCCCAGGGGCGTCAAGCGGCTGCGCGAGGTCGTCTCCGTCCTGGGAGCGGCCCTTTTCGTCTACGTCGCAATCGCCTTCTTCGGGCAAAAGGAAACCTTCCTCACCCTGCCCTGGCTGGGCCACGGCATCGATTTCGAGCTGCGCCTCTACGGGTTCAGCCAGTTCATCCTGATCGCCCTGAGCGGCTTCACCTTCCTGATCACGCTCTATTCCACGGTCAAGATGGCCGGCGACCCGCGCATCCGCGAATACTACGGCTACCTGTTCCTGACCTCGGCCATGTCCGCCGGCGCCGTGCTGGCCAACAACCTGGTGCCGCTGGTCTTCTTCTGGGAAGGCCTGCTGATCACCCTGTACGCGCTGATCACCATCGGCGGCAAGGGCTCGCACCGCACCGCCGTCAAGGCCTTCCTCATCGGCGGCTTCTGCGATTTCAGCATGATCCTGGGCATCGCCATCCTCTGGTCGCAGACCGGCACCCTGCGCATGTCCGACATCTCGGTCGTGCCCCAGGGGCTGACCGCGGTCAGCTTCTACCTGATGATGATCGGCGCCATCGGCAAGGCCGGCTCCATGCCCTTCCACACCTGGATCCCCGACGCCGCCGTCGACGCCCCGGTCACGGTCATGGCCTTCATCCCGGCCGCCCTGGAAAAGCTGCTCGGGATCTACATGCTGGCGCGCATCTGCCTCGATCTCTTCAAGCTGGAGACCAACAGCGCCCCCAGCCTGGTGCTGATGACCGTCGGCGCCCTGACCATCGTCCTGGCCGTCTTCATGGCCCTGATCCAGAAAGACCTTAAAAAACTCCTCTCCTATCACGCCGTCTCCCAGGTCGGCTACATGATGCTGGGCATCGGCACCGCCGTGCCCATCGGCATCGCCGGCGGCATCTTCCACATGATCAACCACGCCATGTACAAGAGCGGGCTGTTCCTGGCCGCCGGCTCGGTCGAGCAGCAGGCCGGCACCACCGAGCTGAAGAAGCTCGGCGGCCTGGCCAAGGCCATGCCCCTGACCGCGCTGGGCTTCGTCGTCTGCGCCGCCGCCATCTCGGGCATCTGGCCCCTGAACGGCTTCGTCTCCAAGGAGATGGTGTTCCACGGCTCCTACGAGACCGGCTACACCATCTTCACCATCGCCGCCTGGCTGGGCGCCATCCTCACCTTCGCCTCCTTCCTCAAGGCCGGGCACTCGGTCTTCTTCGGGCCGCGCGGCCTGGAGACGGCCGCGGTGAAAGAGAGCAAGAGCCCGATCACCATCCCCATCCTGATCCTGGCCGGACTGTGCGTGCTGTTCGGCGTCTACAATGCGCTGCCGCTGAAACTCTTCATCCAGCCCATCCTGGCCGGCCATGCCGCGCCCGGCGAGTCCATCGACTTCACCGCCCACGCCCTGGCCGTGTTCAATCCCATCGCCCTCATCTCCCTGGGCTGCCTGCTGATCGCCTTCGCCCTGCACTTCTTCGGCTTCAAGCGCGGCGGCAACAAGGCCTACCTGGCCTCCGAGCCCATCCACCGGCTGCCCGTCCTGCGCACTCTCTATGACTGGGCCGAAGCCCGCGTCTTCGACCTCTACGAGCAGGGCATCAAGTTCATCCAGGCCATGTCCAAGTTCCTGTTCCGTTTCGTCGACCGCCCCATCGACGCCTTCTACGAGAAGGTCGTCGTCGGCGTCGGCCGGGCCTGCATCGGGGCGCTCAAGGCCGCGCACAACGGCCTGTACGCCAACTACCTGGCCTGGACCGTCGGCGGGCTGGTGATCATCGTCTGGGCCATCGGCGCCCTGCTGCGTTAGGGAGGAGCCATGTTATTCCTATTCATCATCGTTCCGCTGTTGCTGGCCGGCCTGTTGCCGCTTCTGGGCAAGCTCTCCAAGCGCTTCCTGCCCGACCTGCTGGCCAGCGCCGCCATGCTCTTCCTGCTGGTGCTCGCGGTCGTCAGCGCCAAGCCGCTGATCGCCGGCGGCGGCATCATCCAGCAGGCCTTCTGGTTCGGCGCGCCGCTGAACATCCGCCTGCTGCTCGACGGCTTCAGCCTGTTCATGCTCTTCACCATCTCGCTGGTCAGCTTCGCCGTCACCCTGTACTCGATCAACTACATGGAGCACTACGGGGCCAAAGCCAACTACTATGCCCTGCTGCTGGTGATGATCGCCGGCATGAACGGTTTGGTCCTGAGCAGCGACCTGTTCAACATCTACATTTTCCTGGAGATGGCCGCCGTCGCCTCCTACGCCCTGGTCGCTTTCGGCCGCGGCCACGATGAGCTCGAGGCTTCCTTCAAGTACCTGATGCTCTCGGCCGTGGCCTCGGCCTTCGTCCTGCTGAGCATCGCCATCATCTTCGGCGTGACCGGCGGCGTCAGCTTCGGCACCGTGGCCCAGGGCCTGAAGACGCTGAACATCAAGTACGTGGTCGGCATCTGCAGCGGCCTCTTCCTGGCCGGCTTCGGCCTGAAGGCGGCCCTGGTGCCGTTCCACTCCTGGCTGCCCGACGCCCACCCCTCGGCGCCGGCGCCGATCTCGGCCATGCTGTCGGCCGTGCTGATCAAGGTTTCCGGCGTCTACGCCATGACGCGCATCTTCCTGAACGTCTTCGGCCTCACGCCGGCCTTGACCACGGTGCTGACCGTCATGGGCGTCGTATCGATCTTCGTCGGCGCCCTGGCCGCCCTGGGCCAGAACGACATCAAGCGCATGCTGGCCTATTCCTCGATCAGCCAGATCGGCTACGTGGTGCTCGGCCTGGGCATCGGCACCCCCCTGGGCATCCTCGGCGGCCTCTTCCACCTGTTCAACCACGCCCTGTTCAAGTCGCTGCTCTTCCTGAACGCCGGCGCCATCGAGCAGTCCACCGGCACGCGCTCGCTGGACAGGATGGGCGGCCTGGCCAAGGTCATGCCGCTGACCGCAACCACCTCGGCCATCGCCTCGCTGTCCATCGCCGGCGTGCCACCGCTGAACGGCTTCTGGAGCAAGCTGCTGATCATCATCGCGCTGGTGCAGGCCAAGATGCACGTCCTGGCCGTGCTGGCCGTGCTGGGCAGCGTGGTCACCCTGTGGTACTACCTGGTGCTGCAGCGTTACGCCTTTTTCGGCAAGCTGAACGAGACCTGGAAGGGGGTCAAGGAAGCTCCGTTCTGGATGTCGGCCTCCATGGTCCTGCTGGCCCTGCTCTGCGTTGTCACCGGCCTGGTGTTCCCCTTCGTCATCCACTCGTGGCTGCAGCCCGCCGCCGACGTCCTGGGGCAGGGGGTCAGCGTGGCCTTGAACTTCATCGGATTTTAGGAGAAGCGCATGCATCTTTTTCTATTGATCGGATTGGTCGCCTTTTCCATCATGGCCGTCCTCAGCCGCGACCTGCTCAAGAGCGCCATCAGCCTGGCCGTGGCCAGTATTTTCCTGGCCCTGGCCTTCTTCGGCATGAACGCCGTCTATGCCGGGGTGTTCGAGCTCTCGGTGGTCGCCGGCCTGATCACCGTCCTGTTCATCACCGCCATCGCCCTGACGCGCAGTGACAGCGAAGTGGCCGAGAGCAAGCGCCACTTAATCGTCTTCCCGCTGTTCTTCCTGGCCCTGGCCGTGCTCGACATCCTGGTCATGAGGAAGCTGCTGGGCCAGATCCCCGCCATCCAGAGCGCCGAGAGCGGCACGTTCAGCCAGGTGCTGTGGAACCAGCGCACGTTCGACCTGGTCGGCCAGGTCGGGGCCATTTTCGCCGGCGTGCTGGCCGTGCTGGCCCTGTTCCGCCCCGACGGAGAAAAGGCCCACCAGGACAATGTTTCTGAGGGAGGCCGCCATGAATAACCTGTGGATACTGAACATGGGCTTCGTCGCACTGCTCATCGGCATCGGCCTTTACTGCCTGCTGACCATGAAGAACACGGTCAAGCTGCTGATCGGCGTTGAGATCATCGCCAAGGGGGTCACCCTGGCGCTGGTGGCCAGCGGCTACGCCCGCGACAACCTGCTGGTCGCCCAGAGCCTGGTCATCACCGTCATCGTCGTCGACGTCGCGGTCATCGCCACGGCGCTGGCCCTGATCATCAGCATCAACCGCCATACCAAGAGCCTTGACGTCAGGAAACTGACCAAGCTGAAGGGATAACCATGAAAAACATTATGGAAATCTTACTCTCGCCGCCGCTGGCCTTCCTGGTCTTCCTGGCCATTTTCTATATCATCTATTTCCTGGCCGGGCGACTGGCCCCCAAGCTCAACCCCGTTGGCGGCAAGCTGAAAAGCTACGCCTGCGGCGAGGACATCCCGGGCAGCAAATTACAGTTCGGCTACCGCCTGTTCTTCTTCATCGCCCTGTTCTTCACCATGATGCACGTGGCGGCGCTGGTGGTCGCGACCCTGCCGTCAGGCCCCATCGCCTATTTCGGGCTTTTCTACCTGGGCATGATCTTCCTTTCCGTCGCCGCCCTGGTCACAAGGAATTAACATGATCGAACGATTGATCCACTGGTCAAGGGTCAAATCCCCATGGGTTTTGCATCTCAACGCCGGCGGCGGCTGCAACGGCTGCGACATCGAGATCCTGGCCGCGCTCATGCCGCGCTTCGACCTTGAGCGTTTCGGCGTCCAGCTGAAAGGGACGCCGCGCCACGCCGATGTCATGATCTGCACCGGGGCCGTCACCCTGCAGAACCGCGACCGGGTCCTGCGCGTCTACGAGCAGGTCCCGGACCCCAAGTTCGTGGTGGCGGCCGGCGCCTGCGCCATGGCCGGCTGCGTCTACCGCGGCTCCTACCATACCCTGGTCGGCATTGACCAGCTCCTGCCGGTCAACGCCTATGTTCCCGGCTGCCCCTTCCGCCCTGCCGCCCTGATCGACGCGGTGGTCAAACTGCTCAATTCGGTGAAATGAGGTGATCATGAACAATGAAGAGATCTTGGATAAAATAAACACCGGGCTCAAGGACAAGGTCCAGGAATCGGCATGGGCCGCACCGCGGCGCCTCAACCTCAAGGTGGACCGCCAGCACCTGCTGAGCGTTCTGGGCTACCTCAAGGAGCAGTTCCGCATGGCCCACCTGGCCACGATCAGCGGCGTCGACCTGGGTGATTCCTTC
>JBGSPO010000110.1:0-12074 GCA_041738575.1 Candidatus Aminicenantia bacterium | reverse complement strand
CGAACAGGCGCCGGATCTCGGCGCTGATCCTTTCCCCGAGGGTGAAGGCGAAGAGATGCAGTTGTTCGGCGTAGGGGAATATTTTTTCCAGCGGCGCGCGGGGAGCGTTCAGACCCCGGCCATGGAAGATGGCGGCGAACTCTCCCGCCGAAACCTGCCGGCTCAAGCCCCGCGCTTCGCAGCCGGAGGCGAAGATAGCCAGCGCCCGCTGCATCAGGGCGGAAGAGGCCGGCGAGGGCTGGCGGCCGCTTTTCAACCCCAGGGCGGCGTACACGGCCTCGGGTCGCGGGAGCAGGCGCGCCAGCGGGAATTCGATCATGCTTCGACCGGGCGGGCGGGGAGCCGGTCCATGCCATGGCGCCGCGCCTCTTTTTCCATCAGGGCGCACAATTCCTTTTTGCGCTCACCGGCAAGGCGCGTGGGGCGCCAGGCGCCGACCAGCCGCTGCACTTCCTGGTGGGCCCTCTGGCCGAGCGTCAGGCTGCCGTCCTCGCGCCAGCGCGAGAGATTGGCCCGGTCGATGACCCGCCCGGGGAAATAATGCTCGGCCTGCAGATGGCGGCGCGTGTGCGGCGAGATCAACAGGTGCCCGTCCTTGAGCAGTTCCTCGAAAATGGGCCGGGCCGGGAAGTCCTCGCGGGGCTCGATGCCGCGCGCCAGGCGCAGGGTCATGCCGCAGATCTCGTTGTCCAGGACCAGCTTTTCCAGGCTTTGGCAGCTCTCGAAATCGAGCATGCCCGGGCCGGAAATGCTGTTGATGCCGGAAAGGACGGCCAGGGTCGCCCCCATGGCGGTCTCCAGCCCGGCCTGGGCGTCAAGCAGCTTGGCGTCGCTCAGGGAGATGTAGGCCTGGGTGGGCAGGCCGAGATGCTTGCCGACCTCGTTGGCCGCGCAGTCGATCATCTGCGTCTCCACCGCCCCCATGGGCGTGGTCTCGTAGCGCATGTCGAAAACGGCCGGCGATCCCCCGTAGAGCACGGGCGTGCCGGGACGGCTGGCCTGGCTGATGACGATGCCGCTCAGGGTCTCGGCCGTGTGTTGCACCAGCGTGCCCACCAGGGTCACCGGGGCCATGAAGCCGGAGAGCGGCATGGAGATGAACTCCACCGGTATGCCGGCGGCGGCGCAGTCGACCACATTCTGCGAAGTGATCTCGCTCCACTTCAGCGGCGAGGTCGGGCAGCAGGAAAAGATCGCCAGCGGCCTGGCGCGCAGCTCCCGCTCGCTGCCGCGCACAACCAGCTGCATGTCCCGCATCACCCGGAAGGATTCGATGGTGAAGGTGCCGGTGACCACGGGCTTCTCGCCGTAAAGCAGGCTGAGAAAGAGCCGGTAGCTGTCGGAGACGGCATCGGCCACGTCGGCGGGGATGAAGGCCGTGCTCTGGGCGGCGATATGGCCCAGGCCGGTCATGAGCTGCGCGTAGCGCACGTAATCCGCGGTGTCGGGTTTGCGGATCCGCTGGGTCTGGTGATCGAGGATGTGCAGGGCGGCGGAACCGGGGGTGAAATGGACGTTGGCGCCCGAGAAATCGTGGGTCTCGCTGCCCAGGGCGTCGAAGAGCTTGAACTGGCGGGGCACCGTGCCCAGCGCCCGGTCCAGCACCGGGCCGGGGAACCAGGCATGGCTTTTTTCCAGGTCCACCCGGGCGCCGTACTCGCCCAGGAGCTTGAGCACGCGCAGGTTCTGCACTTTGGTCCCCAGGTGGCCCAGAATGTCCCGGGCCTCGCCAAGGATGCGCTCGATCAATTCATCGCTCAGAAGTCTCAACTGCGGTCTCAGAGACATGGTCGCGCCTCCTTTGTGATCCGTTGATCTCCACTTGCCATAACCGGGAATCGTGCCAATGCCGAAAAAAATTATATTGGAACCCGGACTGTATGTCAACGGCATGGTTCATTCCCGATGGATTGACATATTGATAAATAGGAATAAAATTTAGCCAGCCCGGAGACGGGGCATGAACGGGCCATGGAAACGAAATGAACGCGAACCAAAAAATTGCGAGCGGACGGCCGGAGCTGAACGTGCTGGTCGTCGACGACGAAACGAACATCCGCAAAACCATCGCCCTTTGCCTCGAAATCGAAGGCTGCCGGGTCCGGGCGGTCAGCAACTTCGACGATGCCGTGAGCGAGATCAAGCAGAACGTCTTCGACGTGGCCTTTCTGGACTTGCGCCTGGGAACCAGGAACGGGCTGGACCTGATCCCCTACCTGCAGTTTCATTCGCCGCGGGCGAAGACCGTCATCATCACCGCCTATGCGTCCATCGATTCGGCCATCGAGGCGATCCGCAAGGGAGCCAGCGATTATATCCCGAAGCCGTTCACCCCGGCCCAGATCAAGATGGTCATCGACAAGATCCTCGAGATCGGGGACATGCAGAGGCAGATCGAATATCTCAGGTCCAGCTTGACAGCCAGCATGCCGGAGATCGATTTTTCCACAAAAAACGCCGCCTTGCAGAAAGTGATCGCCGTCGCTCGGGAAGCCGCCGCCGCCAGCGCCAGCATCCTGCTCAAGGGGGAGAGCGGCTCGGGAAAAACCATACTGGCCAGGGCCATCCATGACTGGAGCCCGAGGGCAAGCAAGCCTTTCCTCAGCGTCTCCTGTCCTTCCCTGTCCGTTGAACTCCTGGAAAGCGAGCTTTTCGGCCATGCCCGGGGTTCCTTCACCGGCGCGCTCAAGGACTTCCCCGGTCGCATCTCGCAGGCCCAGGAAGGCACGCTTTTCCTGGATGAGATCGGCGACCTGCCCCTGGCGATCCAGCCCAAGCTCCTGCGCTTCATCCAGGAAAAAAAATATGAGCGGATCGGGGAAAACCTGACCAGAAATGCCGACGTGCGGCTCATCGCCGCCTCCAACCTCGACCTGGGAAAAGCCGTCAGCGAAGGGAGATTCAGGGAAGACCTGTATTATCGTCTGAACGTGGTGGAGATCGAGATGCCGCCCCTGCGGGATCGGAAGGAGGACATCGAAGCCATCGCCGGCAAAATGCTGTTCTTTTTCGGCCGCAGCAACCACCGGGCCTACAAGGGCTTCAATGCGGAGGCGCTGGCGGCGCTCCGCGGTTATTCCTGGCCGGGGAACCTGCGCGAGCTGCGCAACACGATCGAGCGCGTCGCCATCTTCTGCAAAACCGAGACCGTCGGCAGGGAATGCCTCCCCGAGAAAATTTGCGCCGGCGCGGAGATGCCCCGTTTGGGAGACGCGGTCGATCTCGACAGGATCGAGGAGATTCACATTCGCCGGGTATTGGCGGCCGCGACCTCCATGCAGGAGGCTGCCGAAACCCTCGGCATCGATAGTGCCACCCTCTGGCGCAAAAGGAAAAAATACGGCATTTGACCCGTTCCCGGATTGAACGGCCCGGCCATGCAAAATGCAAGGCCGCAAGGGGCCCGGCTTGCATAATTCAATCCGAAAGATCATAAAAGCCTCAAAAACCAGCCCCGAAACAGCTCACACTTTGGCAAGACTCATGCATGCGGATCCATGGAGTCGACAATGAAATTCACCTTGCGACAAAAAATATTCGTCGTATTCGCCATGCTGCTGCTGATCGCGGCCTTGATCTCCTGGCAAAGCATCCGGCGCTTCCATCAACTGGGACGGTCCATCGATGTCATACTGAAGGAAAACTACCGCAGCGTCCTTGCCTGCCAGCAGATGAAGGACGCCCTGGAAAGGATGGATAGCGGGCTGCTGTTCATCCTATCGGGCTTCATGAAGGAGGGGATCGCCCAGATCGAAGCCAACCAGGGGCTTTTCAAGGAGGCCCTGCAAGCGGAATTGAACAACCTGACCCTGCCCGGCGAAGCCGCCCGGGCGACCGAGCTGAAATCGCTGTTCGGGCTTTACGACCGGGGTCTGGAAGGGTTCATGAGATCCAAGCCGCAGTCCCTGCGGCAGATCTATTTTAATGATCTGTTTCCTCTCTTTAAAAATATCAAAAGCAAGGCCGAGACCATCTTGCAGATGAACCAGGAAAACATGAACGCGGCCAACAACCGGGCCCGGATCAAGGCCGCCGCGGCCCGGCGCGACATGATTTTTTTCCTGGTCCTTTCTGGCGGCATCGCCATGCTTTTCATGCTGTTCAGCAACCATTGGATATTGAGGCCCATCCGCCGCCTCATCGACTCCACCCAGGAGATCCGCAGAGGGAACCTGAACCTGGTGATCCAGGTGGATACGCGGGACGAGATCGGCCAGCTTTCCGAAGCCTTCAATGCCATGGTGTCCAGCCTGCGGCTTTTCCGCCGTTCCGACCAGGCGAAGTTCCTGAGGATCCAGCGCTCCACCCAGGAGGCGTTCAAGAACCTGCCGGCGGCCATCGCCATCGTCAATGCCGATGGCATGATCGAGATCGCCACCGCCGCGGCGAGCAGCCATTTCAAGCTGGTTCCCAATACCTCGATCGAGCAGACCCCTTATCCCTGGCTGGCGGAAATCCAGCGGGGACTCATGAAGAATCCCTCCTTGGCCGGGAGTGAAAATAAATATGAGATCATCCAGCAGTTCGACGACAACCAGGAGAGATTCTATAAGCCTCGGGTGATCCCCATTTTCAGCGATGAAAAAGAATTCAACGGTTCGATCATCATCCTGGAGGATGTCACCCTGCTGATGCAGAACGACGAGATCAAGAAGGACCTGTTCTCCACGATCTCCCACCAATTGAAGACCCCCTTGACCGGGATTCGCATGGCGCTCCACCTGTTGTTGGAGGAGAACGTCGGCAGTTTGAACGAAAAGCAGGCCGACCTGCTGGTCTCCGCGCGCGATGAGAGCGACAGGCTGAACGGCATCATCGAGGACCTCCTCGATATCCGGCGCCTGGAATCGGGAAACGTTCAACTGAGCCTGGCCGCGGTTTCGCCGAATACCCTGGTCGAGGAAGCGACTGGACAGTTTTCCCGCCAGGCCCAGGACCGCGGGATCCGCATCGAGGTCGACCTGCCCGCCGATCTGCCCGAGGTGTGCGTAGACCGCTCCCGCATCCAGTACGTGTTCGCCAACTTGCTGTCCAATGCCATCCACTATTCCCCGGTCGGCGGCGTGGTGCGGCTGACGGCAAAAACCGAGGGGGATCAGATCCTGTTCTCCGTCGAGGACAACGGCCCCGGAATTCCCCAACAATACCAGAAACGGATCTTCGAGAAGTTCTTCAGGGTGCCGGAATATAAGGCCCAGGGCGGGGTCGGCTTAGGGTTGAGCATCGCCAAGGAGATCATCGCCGCCCACCACGGCCAGATCTTTTTCCACAGCACCGAGGGCCAGGGCACCACGTTCACATTCAGCTTGGGTGCCGCGTGCGGACCCTCCAAGGGAGGTTCATGATGGCGGATCTGCTCTTCGTCTTGCTGATGGCCGGATTCCTGCTCCTCTGCCTCCGGCTGAGGAAATTCCTGGAGGAGGTAACGAAATGATGGAAATCCTTACCGCGGTCGTCGCCTTGGCCCTGATCGCCTACCTGTTCTTGTCGATCTTCAAACCGGAGAAATTTTAAATGGAAATCTGGAGTTGGCTGCAACTTCTTTTGTTCATTGGTTTGCTCCTTCTGCTGACACGTCCCTTCGGTTCTTACCTGTACAAAGTCATGGAGACAAAGGAAAAAACGATTTTTTCGCCTGTCTTGGGCGGTTGCGAAAAATTACTGTTCAAAGCCCTGGGCAGGGAAGTTGAAAAAGAACAAAGCTGGAAGCAGTACGGAATAGCGCTCGCCTTTTTCAGCCTGGCCGGCATGCTTCTGACTTATTTCGTGCTGCGCCTGCAGCATATCCTGCCCTTGAATCCCCAGCATTTGGCCGCAGTGGAACCATCCCTGGCCTTCAACACCGCAGCAAGCTTCGCTTCCAACACCAACTGGCAGAGTTATGCCGGGGAAAGTACGATGTCCCATTTCTCACAAATGGTGGGACTGACTCTCCAGAATTTCGTTTCGGCCGCCGCCGGCATCGCCGTGGCCGCCGCCCTGGTGCGGGGGATTGCCAGGAAAAGCGTCCGTACGATCGGCAATTTCTGGGCCGACCTGATCCGCGTCATCCTGCATGTACTTTTACCCTTGTCCATCATGCTGGCTGTTTTTTTCATCTCCCAAGGCGTCATCCAGAATTTCAAGGCGGATGCAAAAGTTTCCATCCTGGAAAAATCCGCCGGCCGGGACCCGGCACAATTCATTCCCCAGGGGCCCGTGGCCTCACAGGAGGCGATCAAGATATTGGGCACCAACGGCGGCGGTTTTTTCAACGCCAATTCCTCCCATCCCTATGAAAATCCAACCCCTTTGACCAACTTCATCCAGTTGCTGGCCATTTTCCTGATCCCTTCCGCCCTGACCCGATATCTGGGCTTGATGCTCGGCAACAAAAAGCACGGCTGGGCGGTATGGAGCGCCATGACCATTCTATTTCTGGCCAGCCTGATGGTCTGCTGGACAACCGAAAGCAAAGGCAATTCCCGCTATCAGGTCCTGTCTGAGTCCAGCGGCGGCAACATGGAAGGCAAGGAGACGCGTTTCGGCATCTTCAACTCAGCTCTGTACGCCACGGTCACGACCTCTGCTTCCTGCGGAGCCGTCAACTCCATGCATGATTCCTTCACGCCCCTGGGGGGCCTGATGCCCCTGCTCAACATCCAGCTCGGCGAAGTGGTGTACGGGGGAGTGGGATCGGGTCTTTACGGCATGCTGATTTTTGTCATCCTGGCCGTATTCATCGCCGGGTTGATGGTCGGTCGCACCCCGGAATACCTCGGCAAGAAAATCGAGTCTGCCGATGTCAAACTCTGCGTTTTCTACATTCTGGCTTCCGCTATTTTGATTCTCGCTCCAGCCGCTTGGGCGGCAGCCAGCCGCTGGGGGGTGGCCGGCGTAAGCAACCATGGACCTCATGGATTGAGCGAAATGCTGTATGCTTTTTCTTCGGCTGCCGGGAACAACGGCAGCGCTTTTGCGGGTTTGTCGGCCAACACACCGGCCTACAATACCATTCTCGGCCTGGTCATGCTGGCCGGCCGTTTTTTGCTCATGGTCCCGGTTCTGGCACTGGCCGGGAACCTGGCCGCAAAGAAAGTGATCCCTGCGGGCAGCGGCAGCTTTCCGGTCCACGGCATGACTTTCATCGTGCTTCTTGTCGGCACGATCATTATCGTCGGCTTGCTGACATTCTTCCCTGCCCTTTCACTCGGACCGGTTGTCGAGCATTTCATCATGACCGGTTCCGGCCGACTGTTTTAGGAGGCCTCCCCGATGAGAACCGCTGCGGCTTCTATTTTTCAAAAAGACATCCTGAAGCAGGCCGTCATGGATGCAGTAAAAAAACTCGATCCCCGCTCGCTGGCCAGGAACCCGGTCATGTTCGTCACCGAGTGCTGCGCTCTGCTCACCACGGCCACCCTATTTCAAAAAAGCAGCGGCGAACCGAAGGGATTCATCATTCAGATTTCTCTCTGGCTGTGGTTCACCGTTCTGTTCGCCAATTTCGCCGAGGCCGTAGCCGAAGGCCGCGGCAAGGCCCAGGCCGATTCCCTGCGCAAAACCAGGTCCCATACCACGGCCAATCGAATGCAGCCTGGCCAAGAGAGCGTACAGGTACCGGCGGAAGCCTTGCGCAAAAACGACATCGTGGCGGTGAGCGCCGGGGAGACCGTTCCGGCCGATGGCGAGGTGATCTCAGGCATCGCCACCGTGGACGAATCGGCGATCACCGGGGAATCGGCACCGGTCATCCGCGAATCCGGAGGCGACCGCAGTGCCGTGACCGGCGGTACCAAAGTGCTTTCCGACAAAATCATCGTCCGCGTCACGTCCGATCCGGGCGAGAGTTTTCTGGACCGCATGATCCGCCTGGTGGAAGGCGCAAACCGGCAGAAGACGCCGAACGAGATCGCACTGACCATCCTGCTCTCCGCGCTCAGCGTCATTTTTCTGGTGGCGATCTTCACCTTGAAGTTTTTCGGGCTCTACTCCGGCGTATCGTTCAGCATCACCGTCCTGGTGTCGCTTTTGGTCTGTCTCCTGCCCACGACCATCGGCGGGCTGCTGAGCGCCATCGGCATTGCCGGCATCGACCGACTGGTGCAGAAAAACGTTCTGGCCATGAGCGGCCGGGCGGTGGAAGCAGCGGGAGACATCGACGTGCTTTTGCTGGACAAGACCGGCACCATCACCATGGGCGACCGGCAAGCGGTGCGCTTTATCCCCGCCCCGGGAATCACGGTGGGGACCCTGGCTGACATCGCCCAGCTGGCTTCCCTGTCCGATGAAACCCCGGAAGGCCGCAGTATCGTCATCCTGGCAAAAAAACACGGCTTGCGCGGCCGCTCGATCGCGGAGATTCCCGATGCCAGATTCGTCTCTTTTTCGGCTCAGACGCGGATGAGCGGCATCGACATCGGCCTGCATCATTTTCGCAAAGGCGCGCCCGACGCCATCGCGGCATTCGCCGCCATCGAGTTCCCGCAGGAGATGAAGCGGGTCATCGAGGAGATCTCCAATGAAGGAGGCACGGCGCTGGCCGTGGCGGAAAAGGAGGAGGCCCTGGGCGTCATCCATCTCAAGGATATCGTCAAGGGGGGGCTCAAGGACCGCTTCACCCGGCTGCGGGCCATGGGTATCAAGACCATCATGATCACCGGGGACAACCGCCTGACCGCGGCCACGATCGCCCGGGAGGCGGGAGTGGACGATTTCCTGGCCGAAGCCCGCCCGGAAGACAAAATGGCGCTGATCCGCAAGGAGCAAAGGAATGGCTACCTGGTGGCCATGACCGGGGACGGCACCAACGATGCCCCGGCGCTGGCCCAGGCGGACGTGGGCGTGGCCATGAATACCGGGACCCAGGCCGCCAAGGAGGCCGGCAACATGGTCGACCTGGATTCCAATCCGACCAAGCTCATTGAAATCATAGAAACCGGAAAACAGATGCTGATGACGCGCGGCGCCCTGACCACCTTCAGCATCGCCAACGACGTCGCGAAATATTTCGCCATCATTCCGGCCATGCTCATCGTCCTTTTCCCGGAAATCGCCCCGCTGAACATCATGAAGCTTGGATCGCCCCTCAGTGCCATACTCAGCGCCGTGGTCTTCAACGCCCTGATCATCATCCTGCTAATTCCCCTGGCCCTCAAGGGCGTAAAATTCAAACCCATGAAAGCCATAACCCTGCTGCGGCGCAACCTGGTGATTTACGGACTTGGCGGTTTGGCCGTTCCTTTTGTCGGCATAAAAATCATCGATATCATAGTCAATTTTTTCCGACTGACCTGAGGAGATAATCAATGAAAGCTTTGGCGGGCGAAATAAAAAGAGCGGCATTGGCCGTCATCCTGCTGTCAATTTTGTTGTGCGTGATCTATCCACTGGCAATTTGGGGCATCGGGCAATTGCTTTTTTCGGAAAAAGCCAACGGATCCATCTTGGTAAGGGAAAAAGAAATCAAGGGCTCCGCCCTGATCGCCCAGCAATTCACCCAGCCCGTTTATTTCCATTCCCGCCCCTCGGCTGTCGCCTATGCCAGTTCCGGACCTAATTCGGGCGGCAGCAACCTGGGCCCCCTGTCCATATTGCTCCACGATCAGTTAATGGCCCGGATAATTGACTACCGCCGGGAAAACGGGCTGGCAGCCTCTTTCCCGATCACTGCGGATGCGGTCAGCGCTTCCGCCAGCGGTTTGGATCCCCATATCAGTCCTGCCAACGCCTTCTCCCAGGCGGCCCGGGTCGCCAGGGCCCGGGGGGTGAGCCGGGACCAGGTCATGAGCATGATCCGGCTCCACCTTGAAAAAAGGCAGCTGGGGATCTTCGGTGAAAAAAGGGTCAACGTGCTGTTATTGAACCTGGCCCTTGACGACCATGAATGATGCACTGATCGCTTTCGCCCATGAATGAAAACAAAGCGAATAAATTTCTGCGCCTGATCCAGCGTTCCGCCCGCGGGCGCCTGAAGATCTATCTCGGCTATTGCGCCGGGGTCGGCAAAACCTACCGCATGCTCCAGGAAGGCCTGGCGCTGAAGAATGACGGCATCGACGTGGTCGTCGGCTTCGTGGAAACGCATGGCCGCGCCGATATTGTCAAACTCCTGGATGGCTTCGAGATCATCCCCAGGCGGGGCAAGGAATACAAGGGGATGAAGATGGAAGAGATGGACCTGGACGCGGTGCTGGCCAGGAAGCCGGCCGTGGCGCTGATCGACGAGCTGGCCCACACCAACGTGCCCGAGAGCCGGAACGGCAAGCGCTACCAGGATGTGCAGGAGATCCTGGCGGCCGGCATTCACGTGATCACGACCCTGAACGTCCAGCACCTGGAAAGCCTCTATGACACGGTCGAGAAGCTCGTCAGGGTCAAGGTGCGCGAAAGGCTCCCGGATACGGTGATCACCGATGCCGACCAGATCGTCAACGTCGATCTGACCCCCGAAGACTTGAGAAAAAGGCTCGTGGAAGGCAAAATTTACAAGGAAGACAAGATACGGACCGCGCTGGAAAACTTTTTCACCCAGGCCCATCTGGAGAACCTCAGGGAACTGACCCTGAGGGAACTGGCTGCCCAGATCGACGCCCACCGCAAGGACCAGGAGAGCGAAGAGAGCGCTGCCATGCCCGACCAGATCATGGTCTGCCTGAGTTCGCGCGGCCCGAACAGCGACTTTTTGCTCCGTTACGCCTCGCGCTTCGCCGGGCGCCTGAACAAGAACTGGTATGCGCTATATGTCCAGACCGCGGCCGAAGATCCGCTGCACATCGATATTCAGACCCAGGAAACCCTGTCCCGCACCCTGACGCTGGCCAAGCAGCTGGGAGCGATCGTCTTCACCTACAAAGGCGAGGACCTGGCCAGCACGATCATGCGCTTCGCCCGGGAGTACCGCATCGGGCACATCATCATCGGCACTCCCAGCCGGACATCGCTCCTGCAGAAACTGCAGTTGAAAAAAACCCTTTCCGAGAGGCTGATCCGCGAAGCCAGGGGCGTCAATATCGTGGTCGTTGATACCCAAGCCAGGCGCTCCTCGCCGGAGGGAGCGGAACCGGAACGAACGGCCGCCAGCGCCGGCAAAAAACCCGGCATCAGCGATTTCCTCCCCCAGAACCACATCCTTATCCGGGAAGGGCCGGCGCTGAAAGAGGAAGTGCTGCGCGGCTTGGCCAGGGCCGCCTACGATGCGGATGCCGACTTTCAGGAAATTTACGATCGCCTGCTGCAGCGGGAGAGGGAAAGCTCGACTTTCTTCAACGAAGGAGTGGCCTTTCCTCACCTGCGGCTGGAGGATGAATCTCTCCCCACGATCGCCCTGGGGATCATCCCCACGGGCATCGCCGATGCCGCCACCGTCGAGCCGGTCCGCCTGGTTTTTCTGATCGTGACTTCGCTGCGCCAGAGCGATATCCAGGCAAAGCTGCTGGCTGCCGCCAGCAAGATCGCCGGCAACAAGCGCCTGGTCGATGCCCTGCTTGCGGCAAAAACCCCGGAAACCGCCAGCCGGGAGATTGAAAGGTGGGAAAAGCAAGGCACGAGTCCTGACGTGAAATAAGAACGATCGCAGCATATCGGCAGTAACAGCCGCAACGGACTTGTCAGCGGGATCCGCGCGCCATGCTCCCCAGGGCTTCTAGAAAACGGTCGACCTCGCCGTCGGTATTGTAGAGGCTGAGCCCGGCGCGCACAGCTCCGCCCTGCGCCTCGAGGCCCAGGAAATTCATTGCTTCCCAGGCGTAGTAATTGCCGTCCCAGACCTGGATGCCATGCCGGCCAAGCTTTTCCGCGATCTTGGCCGGGGACAGGCCGGGCAGGGTAAAGCAGGCCGTGGGCGTGCGCTCGAGCAGGCGAGCGGGGTCGCTGATGCCGAGGAGGCGCAGGCCGGGGATCTCCTGCAGCCCGTCCAGCAGCCGCGAGAACAGGCGCGTTTCATGCTCCATGACCACGGCCAGTGCCTGCTTCAGCCATCGGCGCCGTCCCGATTCGTATTGTTCGAACCCGGTAGCCGGGCCCAGATCGCGCCCGATGGCGGCGAGATAGTCGACGGCGGCCGCGATGCCGGCGATGCCCTCGTGGTTCTTGGT
>JBGSPO010000109.1:0-6514 GCA_041738575.1 Candidatus Aminicenantia bacterium | reverse complement strand
TCGCGGCGTAGCGGCCGCGGCGAAGAGCCGGCCGGCGGCTTTTTCGGTCACCGGGTCCTGGGTGCGGGCGCTCAGCAGCACCGAAACCAGGATGCGGAACGGCGAGGAGCGGATGCTGGCCTCGAAGGCATAGACCGGGGGCGAAAGGGGAGCGATGAGCGCGCGGATGGCCTCGAGCTCGCGGACCGCCCTGCGCTCAGCCGGGGACGGTTTCGCCGTTGAGGACGATCTCATGGCGGATGGCGACCACGGGGGCGAGGGTGGCCCGCACGCCGCAGTATTTTTCCTCGGAGAGGGCGATGGCCTTGAGCAGGGGCGCGGGGGTGAGGCCCGTGCCGGTGAAGCGGTAGGTGACTTTGATCTCGAGGAACTTCTTGGGATGCTCATCGGCCAGCACCGCCTCGGTCTCGACCTGGAAAGTCGCCACCGGGGCCCGCATCTTGCCGAGGATGGAGATGACGTCCATGGCGGTGCAGCCGGCCAGGGAGACCAGGGTCAACCCCTTGGGGCGCGGCCCCAGGTCCCTGCCGCCGGCCTCGGGGGTGCCGTCGATGGTGAACTCATGGCCGTCCAGCCGGGCTTTAAACGCCAAGCCCTCTTTCCATTCGATCTTGGCTTCCAGTTTCATAGTGCCTTTCTCCTTGGAAATCGATTAAATAGAGAAGAGAAGGGAAGAGAGAGGGAAGAATGAGGGAAGAGAAAGTGAGAAAAAGACAGATCATTGCCAGGCATTGGATCGTCCTTTCTTATTGCTTCTCTCTTTCTCGTCACGCGTCACGCGTCACTCGTCACGTAGTTCAGAATCTTTCTTTGATCCCGGCCTAGTCCCAGACTCTGCCCAGTTTGTTCAATTCCTCGTTGCTGTACTTGCGGAAGAGGATCTCCCATTCGCGCGAGCCCTCGGGGATGTTCTTCTTCTGGGAAACGATCTTTTCGTGGGCCCTGACCTCGATGTCCTCGAACAGATTCAGCTCGTCGAGGATGAGGTGGTAGATCTTGAAGCGGATATTGCCGATATCGTCGGCATAATCGACATCTTCGCTTTTCTGGATATGGTCGACGATGAGCTTGGTCAGGAAGTTCACCCGGTTCTTCGACAGCTTCAGGCTCATAGGACGATGTTCTCCTGCTCGGCCAGCTTGGTCTTGACCATGCGGAACATCTCGTAATAGTCGATGTTGGAATTGCGGATATCGTTCAACTTGTCCTTCAGGATATCCTTGACCTTTTCGTCCAGCTGATCCTCTTTTTCCAGCTCCTGGGTGATGATATTCTGCACGTCGATGACGGTTTTTTCACGGTTTTCCGACATGAGCAATTTTTCGCCGAGCAGACCCTTCACGATATGGAAGGCTAAGTGTTCGATCTGCTGCTTGTTCAATCTCATTGCCCATAATATAACAAATTTTGTCAGTTAACGCAATCCCCCCGGACTCTGGCTGGAGGAGAGCGTCTTGGCGGGCGCCGGCGCTCCGTTTGCCGGAGCGTGGAGCCGGCCGGCATAAAATCGCTCGCGGACGAGTTTTTTTTCGGAAAAACCTTGACAAATAGGCGGAAATATACTAAATTGGAATCTCCAAAGAGGTTTAAAAATGAAACTGAACAAGAGCAACGTCACGTATTTGCCCCAAAAAAATGGGATGGAGAAAAAGTGGTGGCTGATCGATGCCAGCGACCTGGTGCTCGGTCGTCTCGCCACCCGCATATCCGATGTTTTGCGCGGCAAGGACCACCCTTATTACACCCCCTTCTTCGATTGCGGTGACCACGTCGTGGTCATCAATGCCAAGAAGATCCGCCTCACCGGCAGCAAGGAGGAGCAGAAGCTCTATTACCGCCACTCGGGATACCGCGGCGGCATCAAGGAGACCTCCTTCCAGCGCATGATGGCCACGCATCCGGACCGCGTGATCCTGAACGCGGTCAAGGGCATGCTGCCCAAGAACAAGCTGAGCTACAAGCTGCTGACCAAGCTGAAAGTGTACGCCGACGCCAACCACGGGCACACCGCGCAGAAGCCCGAAGTGCTTAAAATAACAGGAGGGAAAAGTTGAGTATTGTGCAATACTACGGAACCGGAAGACGCAAGACCAGCATCGCCAGGGTTTACCTTCGCCCCGGCAACGGCAATTTCGCCTTGACCGTCAACAAGCGCAGCCGCATTTTTGAGGATTATTTCCCCTTGAAGATCCACAAGCTCACCATCTTCAAGCCGTTGACCGTCACCAACACCATGAACAACTTTGATTTTTTTATGGATATCGAGGGCGGCAGCGTCTCGGGCCAGGCTGGGGCCATCCGCCTGGGGATCGCCCGCGCCCTGCTTGAATTCAACTCGGAACTCAGGCCGGCCTTAAAGAAATCGGGTTTATTGACCCGGGATTCTCGCGAAAAAGAGCGCCGCAAGTACGGATTGCTCAAAGCGAGAAAAGCACCCCAGTATCACAAGCGCTAGGAGGCGGCTATTATGGTCCAGATCAACATGAGAGAAATGCTTGAGGCGGGCGTCCATTTCGGCCATCAGGTGCGGCGCTGGAACCCCAAGATGAAGCCCTTTATTTTCGGCAAGAAAAACGGCATCTACATCATCGACCTGCAGACCTCGATCGAGATGTTCAAGACCGCGCTGCAGTTCATTTCCGACCAGGTCGTGTCCGGCAAGGACGTCCTGATCGTCGGCACCAAGAAGCAGGCGCAGTCGATCATCGAGGAGATCGCCGAAGAGACCGGCATGCACTACGTAAACAAGCGCGGGCTGGGCGGGCTGCTGACCAACTTTTCCATGATCAAGAAGAGCATCGACCGCCTCCTGGAGCTCGACGAGATGAAGAAGGACGGCCGCTGGGAGGTCAAGTCCAAAAAGGAGCAGTCGCGGCTGGAGAAGGTCTACAAGAAGCTCTACCGCAGCCTGTGGGGCATCCGCCGCATGAACACGCTTCCCGGCGTGGTCATCGTCATCGACTCCACCTTCGAGGACATCGCCATCACCGAGGCCAAGCGCATGAGCATCCCCATCGTGGCCGTGGTCGATACCAACGCCAACCCTGAGGACGTGCCTTTCCCGGTCCCGGGCAACGACGACGCCATCCGTTCCATCCGCCTGTTCATCAGCAAGTTCGGCGAAGCCGTCGTCGAAGGCCGCAACCGCAAGATCCAGGAGAGCGAAAACGCCCAGCGGCTCGCAGCCGACAAGGCCGCCGCCGACGAGGCTGCTAGGGCCGAAGCGGCAGCCGCCGCGGTGTCGGCAGTGGAGCACTGACATGGCCCTCGACATGGAACAGGTAAAAAAACTGCGCGAGCAGACCGGCATCAGCATTTTGGAATGCAAGAAAGCGATAGAGGAAGCCAAGGGCGACCTGGCCAAGGCCAATGAGATCCTGCGCAAGAAAGGCTTCGAGAAAGCCAAGGCCAAATCCTCGCGGGTGACCAACCAGGGTGCCGTGGGGGCCTACATCCACATGATGGGCAAGATCGGCGTCATGGTCGAGCTCGGCTGCGAGACCGACTTCGTGGCCAAGAACGAGGACTTCCAGGCGCTGATCAAGGACGTCGCCATGCAGGTCGCGGCCATGAACCCGCGCTACATCTCGGAAAAGGACATTCCGGCTGCGGTGCTGGACAAGGAAAAAGAGATCTACCGCGAGCAGCTGAAGAGCAGCGGCAAGCCCGCCGCCATCATCGAGAAGATCGTCGAAGGCAAGCTGGGCAAGTTCTACGCCGACGTCTGCCTGCTGCAGCAGAATTTTTTCAAGGACGAAAAGCTGACCATCGAAAAACTCATTGCCGAAAAAATCCATAAAACCGGGGAAAACATCGTGGTCAAGCGGTTCACCCGCTACCAGATGGGCGAAGAGCTCTGACGCATGCCTGACGCCCCCGCCTCCTACAAGCGCGTCCTGCTGAAGCTCAGCGGCGAGGCCCTGCAAGGCGGCGACCAGTTCGGCATCAACCACGACGTTATCAGCGGCATCGCCGCCGAGATCAGGGAGATCCACGACCTGGGCGTGCAGATCGCCATCGTCGCCGGCGGCGGCAACTTCTTCCGCGGCGCCCGCGCCGGCGAGCTGGGCATCGACCGCGCCTCGGCCGACTACATGGGCATGCTGGCCACCATGATCAACGGCGTGGCCCTGCAAAATGCCCTGGAAAAGAAGGGGCTCCATTGCCGCCTGGTTTCGGCCCTGGCCGTTCAGGAGATCGCCGAGCCGTTCATCCCGCGCCGCGCCGTCCGCCACCTGGAGAAGGGGCGGGTGGTCATTTTTGCCGCCGGAACCGGCAACCCCTTCTTTACCACCGACACGGCCGCCGCCCTGCGCGCCATCGAGATCAAGGCCGAGGTCCTGCTCAAGGCCACGAAGGTCGAAGGCGTCTATTCCGCCGATCCCAAGCAGGTGAAGAACGCCACCAAGTTCAGCCGCATTTCCTACGCCGACGTCCTGGCCAAAGAGCTGAAGATCATGGACAGCACCGCAATATCGCTGAGCAAGGACAACGGCCTGTGCATCAAGATCTTCGATATCACCCAGCGCGGCAATATCCGCAAGGCCGTTTGCGGCCACGATATCGGCACGCTGATCGATTTCAAGGGGGAAAGCGAATGATCAAAGAGATCCTGGACCAGGCCAAGGGCGACCTGAAGAAGCTGGAAGAGGACTTCAAGAAGCAGTTGTCGAAATTCCGCACCGGCCGGGCTTCGGTATCGATCCTGGACGGCATCCACGTCGACTACTACGGCGTCTCCACCCCGATCAACCAGCTGGCCACCCTGGGCGTGCCCGAGGCCAACCTGATCATCGTCCAGCCCTGGGACAACAAGATCATCAACGACGTCGAAAAGGCCATTCGCGCCGCCAACCTCAACATTAATCCCGTATCCGACGGCAAGGTCATCAAGCTGCCCATCCCGCCCATGGACCAGCAGCGCCGCCTGGAGATCATAAAGACCATGAAGAAATACACCGAGGAGCGCAAGGCCCAGGTGCGCCAGGTGCGCCACGAATACCGCGACATGATCAAGTCCATGAAGGACGACAAGGACGTCAGCGATGACGACGAGAAACGCGCCTATGACGAGCTGCAGAAGGCGGTCGACGCGACCGGCGCCAGCATCGACCAGATCGAGCACGACAAGGAAAGGCATATCTTAGAAGATTAAATCGTGACGCGTAACGCGTGACGCGTGACGCGGAAGACAAATCTCAAATCCCAAGCACAAAATCACAAACAATCTCCAAGCGCCTGGGACCAGAATAAAGAAAATAAACTTATGGCTAAGTAGGACTCAAGCACCAAGTTCCAAGCACCAAATTACAAATAAGCACCAATGACCAAATGACCCAAACGCCGAGATCAAGCACTACGTGATGCGTTATACGTGATGAGTTATGCGAAAAAAAAGAAAGACAGCGTCTTTCTTATAATGCATAACGTTCTTTGTTTCGGTAATTGGAATTTGTTTGGAAATTGGTGCTTGAGATTTGGAATTTGATGTCCAACTAGATCTGAAAAAAATGGAATTTGGTGCTTGGAATTTGCTCTCTTACATGTCACGCGTTACGCGTTACGCGTCACGTAGTTCCGAATAGCTTCTAGGCCGCCGCTTTCCTGCGGCGCAGAAAATATCCCACTCCGATGCCGGCGGCGAGCAGGTCCAGGAGGACCAGCAGCACTCCGCCGAGATAGGGGATGAACTTGAGCAGGGTGTAGGCGGCGACTCCCAGCACGATGAACAGGGCGGGATTGCCCTTGAGCCGCAGCCAGCGGCAGGCCCGGTCGCCGATGGCGTAGAAGATCGCGGCCCGGCCGAAGATCAACACCAGGAAATAGGCGGCCATGAGCATGATCAGTAGCGGGATGCCGATCAGGATGAAGCTCAGGAGCAGGAAGCCGAGCAGCAGCAGCAGGAAGAACAGCAGCGCCAGCAATCCCCGGCCCAGGTGGCGCAGCGGCGACGAAGGGATCATGGCCGCGGCCTGGCCGACCTGGAGCGGGAAGATCGCCAGCGTCAGCAAGGACAGGACGAGCCAGAAGAATATCTTGATGACCTTGAAAAAGGTCATGCCGCCGCTCTCGGGGAGGAAGGGCAGCAGGGAGCCGGCGATCTTCTTCAGGTCGCTGTGGGTGCGGATATTGTATACTTCGCCGTATACGCGGCTCTGTTCCGACTTGTTGAGGTGTCCGCCGATGACGATCAGGTCGCGGTGGATCAGCGCTGTTTCTCCGATCTCGACCCGGGCGCCGATGCAGATCACGTCGCCGGTCACCTCGCCGTCCAGGCGCAGGCTGCCGCCCAGCAGGAAGATCGATTCAGCGAGCTTGCCCTGGACGCTCAATCGGGCATTGAAGGCGTTGATCGCCGCGGGGCGGGTTTCGCCGCGGGCCACGGTGATGTCCTTGGCGCCCGCGGCTCCCAGGAGCAGGCCGCCGGCGGCCAGGAAAAGGAGGAGCAGCGGGTACTTTTTCATGAGTGCCTGGAGCGGGACTTTTTCAGCCAGGGGCGGAGAAGGGCATTGGC
>JBGSPO010000105.1:0-13281 GCA_041738575.1 Candidatus Aminicenantia bacterium | reverse complement strand
CTGCCCGGCCCCGACCGCATGTACCCCGACACCGACTCGGCGCCGATCCCGGTCGAGGAAGCGCTGATCGAGCGCGTCCGCGCCGCCATGCCGCCCGGGGTCAGCCGGCGTCTCGAGCAGTTCCGTGACTGGCGGGTCCCGGCCGATACCTTCACCTTCCTGCTGAAGCATAACCTGGCGCCGCTGCTGGAAAAGGCGCGGGACGACCATGGCTTCGAGCCGCGCTTCGTCGCGGCCCTCCTGGGCCATGACCTCAAGAACCTTTTCGGCCGGCACCCGGACCATGCCGGTTTCAGCTTCCAGCGCCTCCTGGACCTCTTCGGCTTCATCCGCGCCGAGAAGCTGGATCAGGGGATCATCAAGGCCATGCTGCCGGTGGTGTGCCAGCATCCGAACATGGACTTGCAGTCGGTCCTGACCACGGTGGACTTCAAGCGGCTCGACCGGGAAGAGGTTCTGGCGCCGCTGCCCATATTAAAGGAAAAGTTCAAAAAGATCGCCACCTCCAAGGATCCCGCTGCGGCGGGGCGCTGGATCGCCGGCCACTTAAGGAAACTGGCGCTGGGCAACCTGCCCATGCGCGAAGTGGCGGCGCAGCTGGCCGAGGGGAAGAGATCATGAGCGACCTGTTCAAGGGCTACAAGGGGCCGGCGCTGGAGCTGCTGAAGAAATTCAACGTCCGTGTCTGGAGCGACACCGCGGTCAAGACCACGCGCGGCGATTTTCGCGGCATCGTGCTGCCGCGCTCGGAGAACGATGACGACGCGCACATCGTACTCAAGCTCATCACCGGCTACAACGTGGGCATCGCCGTGGAGAACGTTCTGGACATCCAGGAATTCGGCTACAAGGAAGCCCACTACAAGATCCCGGAAAAACAGTTCCCGTTCTCCAAGGAAAAGAAGAACGTCAAGCTGCTGGGCACGGGCGGCACCATCGCTTCGCGCCTCGACTACCGCACCGGCGCCGTCATCCCCGCCTTCTCTCCCGGCGAGCTCTACGGAGCGGTGCCCGAGCTGGCCGACATCTGCAATTTGACCACCGAGAAGCTGTTCGCCGTGTTCTCTGAGAACATGGGGCCCGAGCAGTACAAGGGACTGGCCAGGGCCATCGGCGAGGAAATCCGCAAGGGCACCGACGGCATCGTCATCGGCCACGGCACCGACACCATGCACCACACCGCCGGCATCCTCTCCTTCATGGTGCAGAACTCGCCGGTGCCCATCGTCATGGTCGGCTCGCAGCGCTCCTCGGACCGGCCTTCCTCTGACGCCGCCCTGAACTTGATGCACGCTACCAAGACCGCCGCCGATTCCGACATCGCCGAGATCATGGTCTGCATGTTCGGCCCCACCTCGGACGAGTACGGCCTGCTGCACCGCGGCACGCGCGTGCGCAAGATGCACTCCTCCTACCGCTCCACCGTCCGCACCATCGGCGACATCCCGCTGGCCATGGTCGACCGTCAGAAGATCACGCCGCTGCGTCTGGACTACAAGCGCCGGCGCAACGACCGCGACGTCACCATCCTGCCCTACTTCGAGGAAAAGGTGGGCATGCTCTATTACTACCCCAACATGCAGCCCGACATGATCGACTCCATGGTCGACCACGGCTACCGCGGCATCGTCATCGCCGGCACCGGGCTGGGCCACGTCAACAAGCCGCTCTACCCGGCCATCGTGCGCGCGGCTGAAAAAGGGGTGGCCATGTACATGACCGTGCAGACGCTCTGGGGCTACGTGCACATGTTCGTCTACGACACCGGACGCGACCTGATGGCCAAGGGCATCATCCCGGCCGAGAACATGCTGCCCGAGGTGGCCTACGTCAAGCTGGCCTGGGCCCTGGGCCAGACCGAGGATCTCGGCAAAGTAAAGGATTTAATGCTGACCCCCATCGCTGGCGAGATCACCGAGCGCGAGCCATATAATGGATACTTAATATTCCAGGGCGGCATCCCCGAGGTTGAAGAGTTCATCAGGAAGTTTCACAAATAAAACTACTTCTAAAAAATCACAACTCTATATTGAAAGTTGGTCCTCATTATCCGGGAAATAATGATAAGATTCAAAAGAGTTTTTGGAAAACTGATTTCATGTTATTCTCCTTTCAATTCTTCTTTGCGCAGGTCTTCAATAAACGAGGCATTCATCCAATAGGGTTTTGGGAATCGGCCGTTGATGATCTGGCAAAAAAAGAAATACTTGCCATCGGGAGTGACATATGGGTTGATAATGTCAATATTTTTCATGTTGATCGCCTCGTTTACTATTTTTGCCTTTGTCCAAGTTCCATCTTTTTTGCGAAAACCAATCAGAATTTTATAGTGATCATCCTTGCTTCCAATGTGCGTGAAGAGCAAAAAATTCCCATCAACGGAAATATATGGAGAGAATTTATACCCGGGAATATTAATATCGGAAGAAAGCTTTTCGGGTTGGCCATATTGCCCGCTTATATATTTTGAGTAATAGATATCGCCATTATAACCGTCCCGTAAATCCATGGTTGGCCTGACTCCAAAATAAACACTGTATTCTCTGTCGACAGATATTCCCCAATGGATCAGTTCCATCGCATTGATGATTGATGGCAGAGGTATGGGATGCGTCCATCCGTCAGATGTTTTAACCGTATACCATATTTTTTCGTTTCCATTATTTTTTTCATGATCATCAGGGCGTGTAGATAGAAAATAAAGTTTTTTCCCATCAGGTGAATAAGTAGGGGCGTCATCACCGTTGTTGCGTACAGAAAATGAAGCAATAACCGGTTCTGTCCACAGCCCGTTTTCGATTCGGGATACAAATATTCCTTGTTTTTGGGGATCTTCAGCCATGGTTTTTTTCTCATGGGCTTGCCAAAAAACCTCTTCCCCATCAGGAGAAAAACAGATCATGGTGTGAAACCGTTCATATCTTGAACTGAAAATACTGTCTGCAAACAATTCCGGTTTCATCCCGGGTGGTTTTTGCCCAAGGTATGGTCCGGTGAGTTTGGGAAACTCGGTTATTGTTTGCTGTGCAACAACTTTGTTACTTGCAAGCAATAGGTACAAGACAAAAAGCTTGGAAAGTGGTTTCACATTCTTCTCCTTTCATAATCCTTTAATGCGCATATTAATAACCATATCCATGCCAATAATTTTAATATATTGTATTTGAATCATATATGATTATTTAAGGACTTAAAGTCCCAGCGCGATGGCGATGAATGCCGGACCGTTGAACAGGGCGTGGATGAATATCCCGGTCAGGGTGTTGCGCGTCCTGGCGAAAACATAGGGAATGATCAGCAGGGCCGGGAGCGCCATGAGCATCACTCCCGGGCCGAAGGGGATATGGAAAAGGAGCCACAGGAGCGAGCACAGGAGCCAGGCGAATTTTCCCGGCAGACGGCCTTGGACATAACCGCGCCAGAGCAATTCCTCGCCGACGATATTGAAGAAGAACATCGGCAGCCAGACCAGCAGCAGCAGCTTCTCGGGCCCGGCGAACGGCCGCATCATCATGAACCAGGGGGTGGTCGAGAGCATCTTCCAGCCAAGGACCCGGTGCAACAGCGATGAGGCCGCGAAAATCGCCCCGGTCAGAAAGAGCACGAGGAGCAGGCCGAGAATGGAGTATTTCCAATCCAGCTTCGTGAAGGGCTTGACGTGCAGGGCTTTTAAAATCTCCTTCGGGCTCCGGTTTCCTTCCGCCCAGGCCCGCCCAACCGCGAACAGCAATAGCGGCACAAAAAGAAAATATCCGGTGATGAACCAATAAAGGGCGGGATTGAGTGTAAAATTCGCTTTCAGGAACGGCGGCAGGGTGAAAAGCAGAAAATAGAAATAGGCGGTGAAGATGATGAAGATCGCTGCAGCTTTCACCGGGGTCAATTCCTTTTTTGTTGTATCCACGAGCGAATTATTGCAGAATAGGGCTTGCTCGGCAAGGCATCGTCTACTCTTCTCAACCGGGCCTTGATTTTCCCTGGTGAGAAGATTACTCTACTGAAAAGAGGAGGGAACATGGCGAATGTTGCAAAATCCGCATGGCAGATCCTGCTGGTTGCGGTTTGGATCAATATTTCAGAAACGATCCGCTGGATGCTCTACTCGAAGTCCAAGTTCGAGGCCCTGTATCAAAGCAAGGGCCTCGTGTTGCCCAACGGGCCGATCCATTTGATCTTATGGATCATCTGGGGAGTCATCATTGCATCGTTCGCCTTTGTTCTGGCCCGAAGGCTCAGCCTCCTGCACGCGACCCTGCTCTCCTGGCTTGCCGCCTTTGTCACGACCTGGATCATATTGTGGAACTTTGACATTCTGCCCCTCGGCATGCTTTGGGTTGTCGTGCCCATAAGTTTGTTCGAGATATTCGTCGCGGCGTTGATTTCAGTTAAGCTGCAGGGGCAAGGATCGGCAAGGAGGGAATAGCTCCGGGCGATTTTTCGCCTGTCGTCCCAATGAAGGTAGAAAAATCACTCCTTCTTGCGCTATGATATGAAGCAGGAGACCAGCATGAAGAAAAACATGGGAAGCGTGGATCGTGTCCTGCGCCTGGCGGCGGCCGTGGTGTTTGTTATCCTGATCGTTCTCAAGGTCTTTGCCGGGGCGCTGCTGATCGTCCTGGGCATCTTGGCGGCGATGTTCCTGATCACCTCGGCATTCGGTTTTTGCCCGCTCTACGTACCCTTAGGAATATCGACGATACCCAAGAAAAAGGGGTAGCCGGGGTCCGCTCGGGCCCCATGGGGGCAGTGCCGTCCCCATCTCCCAAGCTGGCGCTATTTCTTTCTTCGCCCTGTTCCCGGAGCGGTCCGGCCAGGGCCAAAGTACTTTTCGCTGCGGTAGCGCAGCCAGACCCGCAGCGCTTGGGGGATTTTTTCCTTTTGCTCCCGGGAAAGGCCCTCGTACAGCTTTATGGCCATGGCGCGATGGGTGCGGCAGGCAAGGTTGCGGTGGGCGTCCCAGTACGAACGCGCCAGCCGGATCAGGCGGCAGGTTTCCTTGATGGGATCGACAGCGGCATTCCCGGACATGGGGGAATGGTAACATACTCGGGCATTCTTTGTCGGCTTGCCTGAGCTGTCGGGTCGGTGCTTGACTTTGTGACCTTGGCAGAATAGGCTTCCATCCATGAATCGCCGCATTATTTTTCCGCTCGTACTGGCGCTGCTGCCCGGCACATTCTTGGCCGGGATGGGAGGAATTCTCCCCGGGCCCGAGCGGGCGATCGACCACCGCACCCGCGTCTGGTCCGACACCCGGCCGGCCATCAATCTGACCCACATCTTCGCCGGCGAGATCAACCGCCGCGGCAAACCGGTCGGCTTTCATTCCCGTCCCGGCGGCGTCGATCCTCAAGGCAGCGGCGTTGCGCGCATCGTTGACCGGCCCAACCGCGAGGGCGTCTACACCGCCGTGGTCTGGATCGGCCGCCGTGACCGCACCAAGTTCTCGACTTTCTATCCCGACCGCCTGACCCGGGCTCAGGTGATCGGGGTCATCCTGGATGCTTATCGCCGGGGGCAGCGCCGCGGCGAGCGCTTCCGCGGCCCCTCGGGCCATGGCTTTACCGTCGAGGGCTATTTCCAGAACGGCCGCATCAACACCGCTTATCCCATTTATACCCGGTGAGAGGAGAACCCATGGCCTACCTATTCTATCGCGATGATCAGGGCGATCTCAGGGCGGAGACGGGCCGCGGCCTGCGCTTGCTCGGCCGTTTCCTGGAGGCCGATATCCAGGGCAGTCGCGGAGTCTGCGACGAAGTGCTGGCTGCGTTCGACGACATCGCCGCCGGCCGTGGCAAGCGCTGGCGCATGACCGGCAATGCCCATACCCTGACTCTCAGCAAGCGCCGGGCGCGCATCCATGCCGAGTTCGGCCGCGCCTCCGACCTGGTGCTCTCCCCGGCCGTGTTGCGCCAGGCCCTGCTGGAATGGCGGGCGTTGCTGGAGAATGCATCCCGCCCGCGCCCCCGCTAAGTGAGCGACAAGGCCATGCGGCCGGATCTTTCCCGGTCGCGGGTCGTGTTCCGCCGCAACGAGCGGCGTGGCGCATGATCGTGCACTGGATCATCCTATGCCCCCGCAAGATGTTTTTTTCCGGCGGCGATCGCCTTTCCCGGCCGTTCCTCACGGCCGGCCGCGGCTGAAGGCGAAGAGACCGGCGCCGGCCAGGATGGCGATGACGAAGCCGGCGCCCATCATGCTCAGGACGTTCGAACTTTGCATGAAGAACAAAAGGAAGACTCCGAGCGGCAGCAGGCCGGTGATCTTGCCGATCAAGATGGCGGAGCCGCCGCGCAGGGCGATTACGATGACGGCCAGGCTGCCCGCGGGGATCAAGGCGATGAAAAGCCGCGCCAGAGCCAGGGTCGTGCCGGTGCCGTAGCGCATGCTGGAGGCCACGGTCCCCTTGAACAGCCCCAGGAGCTGGATCGCCGACAGGTTGAAGAACAGTATCGTGAACCAGGGGAGGAAGAGGGAGACGAGCAGCGCCAGGGCACAGAGGACTTCAGGCTGCTTTAGCGTCTCCAGCGCGGTGGAGTCGTCGACCCGGGCCGCTCCCGGGCGATGAATGAAGAAGCGGCCGCAGTTGCGGCATTCCCGGGCGTCGACCGGGTTCACTTCCCGGCAGTGAACGCAGACCTTGCCGTCCATGGCCATGAGGCACCTCCCGGGAGGGGTTTTCCCCGCGCCCGTACCTTCCAAATTAGCAGGCTGAGAACGGGAATGCAAGCCGTGAAATTTCTGAGCCCGCTCTCATGGATTCGGAAAAAACCTCCCTGGTACGATCAAACTCCGGACTTCACCCGGAGGCGGTTTTGCGCTATAATCTGAATTCCAGCTGAAATCATCGGGCCGCGTCATCCGGGAGCGATTAGAGTGGACCATACCAAGGAACTGGGGCAGGCCCCGGTCGGCAAACTGCTCTGGAAATACTTTGTCCCCGCCATCATCGGCGTGCTGGCCAATACCCTCTACAATCTCGTCGACCGCATCTACATCGGCCGCGGCGTGGGGGCGCTGGCCCTCTCCGGCCTGACCGTCACCTTCCCGATCATGATCATCGCCATGGCCTTCGGCATGCTGGTGGGCATGGGCTCGGCCTCGCTGGTTTCCATCCGCCTGGGGGAGGGCAAGCGCGAAGAGGCCGAAAAGATCCTGGGCCACGCCTTTGTCCTGCTGGCGGGCATCTCGCTGGCCCTCACCGCCCTGGGCCTGCTGCTGCGCGACCCCATCCTGTCCCTGTTCGGAGCCGGGCCGGAAACATTGGGCTTCGCGCGCGATTATATCACCATCATCCTGCTGGGCAATGTCTTCCAGGGCATCGGCTTCGGCATGAACAACCTGATCCGGGCCGAGGGCCATGCCCGGATCGCCATGGTCACCATGATCCTCGGCGCCCTGCTGAACATCCTGCTCGACCCGCTCTTCATCTTCGTCTTCAAGATGGGGGTGGCCGGCGCGGCCCTGGCCACGGTGATCTCCATGGCTGTCACCAGTTCCTGGGTGCTGATCCATTTTACCGGCAGAAAAAGCCTGCTGCGGCTGCGGTCGAAGAATTTCCGCCTGGACCGGCGGATCGTGCGCGAGATCCTGGCCATCGGCATGGCGCCGTTCGCCATGCAGCTGGCCGGCAGCGTCATCCATGCCTTGTTCAACATCCAGCTGATCCGCTACGGCAGCGACGTGGCTGTCGGGGCCATGGGCATCATCAACGGCGCGGGCATGATGGTGGTGTTCTGCGTCATCGCCATCAACATGGCGGCCCAGCCGATCATCGGCTTCAATTACGGGGCCAGGCAGTTCCAGCGGGTCAAGAAGACCCTGAAGATCGCCCTGATCGCCGCCACGGCCATCACCACGGCCGGGTTCGTCGCGGTGCAGGTGTTCCCCGCGGCCATCATCGGGCTCTTCAACCGCAGCGATCCCCGCCTGCTCGAGGTCGGGGTGCGGGGCATGAGGATCATTCTGGCCGCGTTTCCCGTGGTCGGCTTCCAGGTAGTCAGCTCGAATTTCTTCCAGGCCATCGGCAAGGCCCGGACGGCGATGCTCCTGAACATGCTCCGCCAGGTGATCCTGCTGATCCCCCTGGTGCTGCTGCTGCCGCTGGCCCTGAAGATCGACGGCGTCTGGCTGGCCGGGCCACTGGCGGATATCACCGCGGCGGCCATTACCGCCGTGGCCATCCGCCGGGAAGTGAACCGCTTGAATTGCTGGCATCGCCAGGAGATCGAGATCCCCGAACCGGAGGGACTGGGCCCCGACAGCCGGCACTGGTAGTCTAATGCCCCAAGCCTCGCACAACCCGAAAAAACAAGGCTATTCGGTTTGTTCTCCCTCGGCTGCGGCCTGTTCCGCCCCGGTCTCAGGTTGTGCTGTTTCGGCCGCGGGCGTTGCGGTCGCTTCGGGCAGGCCTTTCTCCTTCAGCCAGCGGTCCTCGCAGGTCTTGCAGAGTTCGCTGATGTTTTTAAGTTCCCTGGCCTTGGCCACGGTGCCTTCGAAGATCTCGTTCGTTTTCCTGGTGTTGATGTGCTGGCAGTCCGAGAACAGGTGATACTTCGTACCGGACTTGGTCCAGAAGACGTGATTCTGCCCGGTCAGCTGCTCGACCTGGGCTGTCTGCGCCGCGTACTCCTCGACCGACGGCGGGTTGAAGTCGATGCCGGTGAAGCCGGCGATCAGCAGGGCGATGACGCCGACCGCGCCGACCAGCCCTTTCTGCTTGCCCTTCAGGTCCTTGTTGGTGAAGATGAGGATGACCAGGGGCAGGAAGGCGATAACGGCGATGATCGCTCCGAGCTGGTTCTGGACGAAGAACCTGAACGGCTCCTTCTCCGAGGCGGGGTCGAAGCGGTTGGCCTTCTTCCACAGCAGGTTGCCGATGACGGCGAAGATCAGGTCGGCCACGATCAGGGCGATGAGCCAAGTGGTGTTGATCGGCACTTTCTTGAGCACGAGGATCGCCCCGACCTCGAGGCCGATGGCCACGATCCAGGAAAGGATCGCGAATATGCGGAACTGCTTGGCCTTGGCCTTGCTTTCCGGGGCGGCGACGAAGGGCTTGGCGTCGCGGGCCGGGGCCGTGGCGCCGTCTTCGATCCGGGTCACTTTCTTCTTTGTTCCTCTGTCTGGCATGTCATTCCCTCCTGGTTTTCCCTATTGTATACCACGCCTGAAAAAAAGAAAACACAATACTGCCTGAACCGGAGAGGGAATGCAAGTGGAAAAGACAGCCATAGAAGCACTTGAAAGGTAAAAGGTAAAAGGAAAAAGGTGAAAGTGAAGAGGCGGGCATATTTTATATTCCATCGTTTTTTAAATTGCCCTTCTCTTACTTTCGCCTTTTGCCTTTTTCTTTGCTTGTTGCAATTTCTCGTGCTTCTCTCTTACTTTTACCTTTTACCTTTTTCCTTTTAAGATCCTTTGTTTGACATTTTGTGCCGTCCCCTCTATATTTTCGCCATGAATGCGCGATACGGCAGTCCCGAAGAGCAGCTGGCCCATTACACGTGTCTCCGCGCTCCCGGCCCCATCCGCGTCGACGGGCGCCTGGACGAGGCGGCCTGGCTGGCGGCCCCGCTTTCGCAGCGCTTTGTCGACATGGTCACGGGCGAGCCCGGGTTCTTCGATACCCGAGTCGCCTGCCTGTGGGATGAGCGGGCCTTCTTTGTGGGGTTCCACGTGGAAGAGCCCGATGTGCGCGCTTCGCTCACCGAGCGCGACTCCTTCATCTGGAACGACAACGACGTGGAAGTGTTCATCGGCGGCGACAACTGCTATTATGAGTTCGAGATCAACGCCCTCGGCACCGTCTACGAGGCCCTCTTCGTATGGCAGGACGCGCTCCAGCCCGGCAGCCGCTTCGACCGGCCGGAATATGATCTCCGCGCCCACAGCGTCGACCTGCTGGGCGGGTTCCAGGACGCCTCGCGCTACGGCAAGCACCCGCGCGGCAAGCGCTGGGCGTTCCTGGACTGGGATTTTCAGGGGCTGGAGAGCGGCGTGCGCGTCGATGGCGTGATCAACGACAGCACGCGCATTGACAAGGGCTGGACCGTGGAGCTGGCCTTCCCCTGGCAGGGGATGAAACCCCTCTTCTCCGACCGCGCCTTCCCGCCCAGGGAGGGCGACATCCTGCGCGTCGACTTCTCGCGCTTCGAGGCCCTGCGCAGCCTGGGCGGCGAGATCAAGCCCCATCCCGGCTGGAGCCTGAACCCGCACGGCGTCTACGACTCCCACATCCCGGAATGCTTCTCGTACGTGCACTTCTCGGAGCGCATTGCCGGCGGCTGATGACCGGTAAGTATGGGGAATGGGCGTCCGATGCCGATCCGGTTCCGTCTACAGCGCGAATCCGATGGTGAAGCCGAAGGAAATGTCATTGAACATCTCCTCGAAAAACGTCAGCATGTAGGCGCCGAGCCGATACTTGCTGGCGCGGATCCCGACCTGGAGCTTCATTTCCAGTGGGATGTTGATGTCCGTGGACTTCAGCCAGATCTCCTTGATGATGCCGGCTCCGAGGAAGAGCTGTCCGGTCGCGAAATTAATGGTGCCTCCGGGGGCGATGAGCAGCGAATCGGTCGTGAATTTGCTGTCGGTGTACAGCGTGCACTCCGGGCTGACCAGGATGAAATCGCCGACGAAGAAGGCAATGGTAACGTTCCCCGAAAAGACGAGGGGATCGAATTTGAAGTCATTGCGAGTGAGTATGCCGGCATTGGCGCTGACGTCGATGCTCTGTGCCGGGACCAGGCCGGCGCACGCGATGGCGATAAGGATAAAAAATAGTTTTTTCATGCGCCTCCCTGAGTGCAATGAATCGTAAACGAAAAAAAATAAAATATCAAGTCGCCGCGGCCTGCCGGTAGCGAAGACCGAATCGGGCCTTTCCGCCGTCGTTGCCGATGATCACAGGGACCGATGCGGGCCAGGCTGCCGGCCGGAGTATAGGGGCGCCGTGGGGAACTTGCGGGTGCGTGTCAGGCCGCCACTGACTTTTTCACTCCCCGCTATTGCAATTGATCCTGGAATTCCTTTACATTCTATTCATGAAAAGATCGATCCACCCATGCGCCTTGCGCCGTTCCCTTGGAATCCTGCTGGCCTGCCTCTTGCTGCTGGCCGCCCCGCTGCTGCCGGGTGAGGAGGGCTACGTCCCGGAAAGCGATCCCCTGGTCCTGAAAAAACTCTCGCGCTGGCAGGACATAAAGTTCGGCCTGCTCATGCACTGGGGCCCTTACAGCCAGTGGGGGGTGGTCGAGTCATGGTCGATCTGCCCCGAGGACGAGGAGTGGTGCCGCCGCGGCCTGCCTGACTATGCCGCTTATGTCAAGGAGTACGAGGCGCTGAAGAACACCTTCAACCCCGCCCGCTTCGACCCGGGCTCATGGGCCAGGGCCGCCCGGGCGGCGGGGATGAGGTACGTGGTCTTCACCACCAAGCACCACGACGGCTTCTGCATGTTCGACAGCCGCCACACCGACTACAAGGTCACTTCCCCCGGTTGCCCGTTCCACTCCGATCCCAGGGCCAATATCGCCCGGGAGGTTTTCGACGCCTTTCGCGCCGCCGGCTTCATGGTCGGCGCCTACTTTTCGAAGCCCGACTGGCACAGCGAACATTACTGGTGGCCGAACTTCCCGCCGCGCGACCGCAATGTTAATTACGATCCCGATCTCTACCCGGAGCGTTGGCAGAAATTCCGCGAATTCACCCACGCCCAGGTCCTGGAGCTGATGTCAGACTACGGACCCATGGATATCCTCTGGCTCGACGGCGGCTGGGTGGCCAAGGCGTCGCGGCCGGAATGGCAACAGGAATACGGGCGGGACCTGGCCCGGTCCACTTCGGGCCATCTCAAGCGCGGCTTCGTCGACCAGGATATCCGCATGGACGAGCTGGCGGCAACGTGCCGCCAGAAGCAGCCCGGGCTCATCATTGTTGACCGGGCCGTTCCGGGCAGGAACCAGAACTACCTCACTCCCGAGAACCAGGTCCCGGAGTCGCCCCTGCCCGGGCCCTGGGAGTCCTGCATCATTTCCGGCGGCGGCTGGTCCTATACTCCGCAGGCCGTTTACATGGGCGGCCGCCAGGCCATTCACCTGCTCGTCGACATCGTGGCCAAGGGCGGGAACCTCTTGCTCAATATCGCGCCCGGCCCGGACGGCGCCTGGCAGCCCGGCGCCTATGGCCTGCTGCGGGAGTATGCGGCCTGGATGGCGGTCAACTCCGAGGCGATCTATGATACCCGGCCGCTGGCCCCGTACAAGGAAAAGAACGTTTGCCTGACCCGCCTGCCGAACGGCGCGGCTTTTTTTCTGCTGCTGGCCGAGGGCGACGGGACCCTGCCGGCCGAGATGGCCATCGATTCGCACCAGCCCGCGGCCGGCGCAAAGGTGACGCTGCTCGGCGCCAGGGGGCGGCTGGCCTGGCGACCTTCAGGCCGCGGTTTCACCGTGACTTTTCCCGAAAAACTGCGCCGCGATCCGCCCTGCCGGCATGCCTGGGCTATCCGCGTCTCGGCCCTCACGAAGCCCCGCGGCGGCGCGGGCCAGGGCCGGCCATGAAAAGTATCGCAGCCCTGGGGCTCCTCCTGGCCATTGCCGCAGGCATGCTTTTGTCGGCCGGGCACGCCGGGAATGAAGGATGCCGCTTTCCGTTCCAGGACCCGGGCCTGGGCCTGGAAGATCGGGTCGCCGACCTCGTCGCCCGGCTGACCCTGGAGGAGAAGATCGGCCAGATGATGCACACTGCCCCGGCCATCCCGCGGCTTGGCGTGCCGGAGTACAGCTGGTGGAGCGAAGCGCTGCACGGAGTGGGGCGCTCGGGCGAGGTGGTCACCGTCTTCCCGCAGGCGATCGCCCTGGCCGCGACCTTCGATCCCGACGCCGTGGAAAGGCTGGGCGGCATCACCGCCACCGAGGCCAGGGCCATCTTCAACGAGGACCTGCGCCAGGGGCGAACGGCGCTCATGTACCGCGGCCTGACCGTCTGGACCCCCAACATCAACATCTTCCGAGACCCGCGCTGGGGCCGCGGCCAGGAGACCTATGGCGAGGACCCCTTCCTGACGGCGCAGCTGGGGCTGGCCATGGTGCGCGGGCTGCAGGGACGCGACCCGCGCTACCTCAAGCTGTCGGCCTGCGCCAAGCACTACGCCGTCCACAGCGGTCCCGAGAGCCAGCGCCACCGCATCGACGTCCGGCCGAGCGCCTACGACCTCTGGGACACCTACCTGCCGGCATTCCGCGAATTGGTGGTCAGCGGCGGGGTGAGCGG
>JBGSPO010000004.1:0-19545 GCA_041738575.1 Candidatus Aminicenantia bacterium | reverse complement strand
GTCCACCAGGTCCGGGGCCCTGACGCCGACCCCCAGGTTCGAGCATGCGTCGGCCAGGGCATCGTGCCCCTTGTCCAGCGGCAAGTACAAGGCGGGCGTGCCGACGGCGGCGGCTTCCAGGGCTTCCTCGCCGGGAGGGATCAGGGCCAGGTCGGCCTCGAAACAGGCGCGGGCCGGGCTCTCGCTCCTGCCGCAGAAATGGCTGCCCGGGTAGATTTTCATCAGGTTTCGCTTGTCGGCCTTTTTCAGGGCCAGGCCGGGAACGATCTTCATCCGGTAGCCGAGGCGGTGCAGGGTTTCGACGACGGCGCGCAGGTCGCGGTAGGGGAGCAGGTCGCCCAGTTGGATGAAAACATTTCTGATCTTTTTCCGGTATTTCCTTTTCGCCATGTTGAAATGGCGGAACTTGTGGTGCAGCAGCGCCGATCCGGCCCCCGCGATCCGCATGTCGACCGCCTGGCCGGGGCCCCCCGTGTCAAGGATCTGGACGGATTTGACCCCGGCCTGCCGCGCTTTCTCGAGCAGGGCCAAGTCGGCCGGGGAAAAGATATCCAAGTCGAAAATGAGCGCTTGCGCCTCGCCCAGGTCCAGGGCGGAGGCATCTTTCATGAGCCGGAACGGAAAGTTCCGCCCGGCAAGGAATTTAGCGGCCTTTTTATCCTCGCGGCTGCACAGGAGCACGCCGCTGCCTTTGTTCAGCAGCGAGGCCAGGTAGGCGCAGCGGCGCAGCGACCGCAGCCCGGTCCGGGGCGAAACATCGGCGCGAAAAATGACCATTTAGCCCAGGACTTCCCTGATCTTCTCCATGGCGGAATCGATGTCGGCTTTGGTGATGACCAGCGGCGGCGCGAAGCGGATGATCCAGTCGTGGGTCTCCTTGCAGAGCAGCCCCTTGCCCTTGAGGGCGGTGGTATACTGGCGGGCCTTGCCGGCCGATTCGTGCAGCACGATGCCGATCAGCAGTCCCTTGCCGCGCACCAGCTTGATCTTGGACGATTTTTTCTGCAGGTCCCGCAGCTGGGCCATGAAATAGCTGCCCATCTCTGCGGCGCGCTCGGCCAGTTTTTCATTGACCAGCACGTCGATCGCGGCCATGGCCACGGCGCAGCCCAGGGGGTTGCCGCCGAAGGTGGAGCCGTGGGTGCCGGGCTTGAAGACGCCGAGCACGTTCTGGTTGGCGGCCACGGCGCTCACCGGGAACACCCCGCCGCCCAGCGCCTTGCCCATGATGATGATGTCAGGGTCCACGTCCTCATGCTGGTAGGCGAACAGCTTGCCGGTGCGGCAGAAGCCGGTCTGGATCTCGTCCATGGCCAGCAGCACGTTGTGCTTCCTGGCGATCTTTCCCAGCCCGGCCAGGAACCCTTCATCCGGGACCACGACGCCGGCTTCGCCCTGGATGGGCTCGACCATGATGCCCACCGTGTTCCTGCTGATCGCCTTCTCCACAGCCTGCAGGTCGTTGTAGGGGACGATGGTGAAGCCCGGGGTGAAGGGGCCGTAGAAATCGTGGCCTTCGGGGTCGGTGGAGAAGGATACGATGGTGGTGGTGCGGCCGTGGAAGTTTTCGCTGAAAACAATGATCTCGGCCTTGTCCGCCTCGACCTTCTTTACCAGGTAACCCCACTTGCGCATGGTCTTGATGGCCGTTTCCACGGCCTCGGCGCCGGTGTTCATCGGCAGGATCATCTCCTTGCCGGTCAGCTCGGCCAACTTCTTGGCGAACAGCGGCCAGCGGTCGTTGAAAAAGGCGCGCGAGGTCAGGGTCAGGACGTCGGCCTGGTCCTTGAGGGCCTTGATGATGGCCGGGTGGCGATGACCCTGGTTGACGGCCGAATACGCCGAGAGCATGTCGATGTAGCGCTTGCCCTCCGGGTCTTCCACCCAGATGCCCTCGGCCTTGGCGATGACCACTTCCAGCGGATGGTAGTTGTGGGCACCGTAACGGTGCTCGATGTCCATTAATTCCTGGGAACTGTATTTTTTCATGAAACCACCTCATTTTGATTTGAAACTAATTGTAACATGTTAAACTTTTTCGTCAATAGCTCCCCCTTTTCCACTTTGTCTTCCCTCTGCCTTTCCCTCTGTTTTCCCTCTCTCTTCCCTTGATTTCCGTCTGATCTTCCGGATGTTGCTTTTTTTTAACGATTTGATTATTATATTTCCCAGGCACTCTGAATTGACGCCGAGGAGGTAGCATGAAAGCAGAGAAGATCCTGGAAGGCAAGGGCCGTGAGGTCTATTCGATCCACATCGACGCCATCGTCAATGACGCCCTGCAGGTGATGAGCGAAAAAAACATCGGCGCCCTGATCGTCCTGGACGGCCAGAAGAACGTCCAGGGCATCGTTTCGGAAAGGGACGTCATGCGCAGCTGCCACCGCAGTCAGGCCAACGTCAGGGGGCTGGCCGTCAAGGACGTGATGACCTCCCGCGAGAAGCTGATCGTGGCCAGGGGCGAAGACGACGTCAACGACCTGATGGGAGCCATGACCCAGAACCACATCCGCCACATACCCGTCGTCGACGACAAGGACAAGGTCGTGGGCATGATCTCCATCGGCGACATCATCAAAGCCATGATCACGGACAAGGATTACCAGATCCGGCATTTAAAAGACTATATCGAGAGCAAATACCCGCTGTAATTTCCAAGAACTCCGTAACGAGTGACGCGTAACGCGTAACGCGGGAAGAAAGACGATTTCCTGGGCAATTCTTCGCCAGGATTCTCTTCTCCAGAAGGCAGATAAGTGTTTTTTCTTTCGCGTCACGCGTTACGCGTTACGCGTCACGAAGGCCGTTATTTCCCTGAGATGACCGCCTCGGCGAACCACTTCCAGATGGCGAGATGAAATTCGTAAGAGGGGGGATTGGCCTTCAGGAAGGCCCGAGGATTGAAATCCAAGGGCGCGCCGGTCATGGCCCTCATGAAAAGCCCCTTGCGATAAAGGGTGTGGCGCTCCGGGTGGAACTGGATGCCCAGGACAAAGGCGAAACGGGCATGCTCGACCGCCTCGACGATCTTGCCGTCCAGGGAAGTCGCGGTCACCTTCAGGTTGGCGCCGAGCTTGCCGATGGCTTGGTGGTGCGCCGAAGCCACGTAGGGAAGGTCGCCGCTGGAAAAGCCCATCCGGCGAAGGAAAATGCTCTTCGCACCCAGGCGGATGCGGTGGAACGGGTATTTCAGCCGGTCATCGTTCGGGTACAGTTTTTCCAGGTAGACGCCCGAGTGGATCTGATCGGGAGCGGATGCCAGGATCTCTTCCACCGTTTTTTGGCCGTATACTTCGCTCGGGATGTCCTGGACGAGCGTGCCGCCGGCGGCTACGTTCAGGCTCTGCAGGCCCAGGCAGATGGCCAGGACGGGGAAATCCTTGCGTCCCGCCAGCAACGGGACAAAAAGGGGATTGCGGCTGCTCCCCAGCAGGTGGAAGAGGAACGAGACCTCGTATAAGTGGCGCGCAGGGGTCGTGGGTTCGGTGAGCAGGCTTGTCCCCTGGCCGTATACCGCCGGAGGGATATCCATGCCGCCGGTGAAAATGATGCCGCTGGCCGCGGCAAAGATCTCCTGGAATTGCGGGGTCCAGAGATTCTCCCGGAAAAGGTCCTTACGCTCCACCCTGCCGGTGATCTTGCGGAAGCGCACATAGGTGATGCCGTTTTCCCGCACGTACGCGGCGGCGTCCTCGTAGGCCTGGGCTTCCTCGCCGTTGGCGAGCTCATCCTCGTGATAGATCCCCAGCAGGACCAGAGAATCCAGGGGAATGATGTTCTTTTCGAACATTTCCACGATATTCATGACCTGGAAGCGGGTGGGATGGGTCATGGCGATGACCGGCACTCCCGGGGGGAAGTCCTGGGCCTCGGTGGCCGCCAGGGCGCCGTTGACGAGCAGGAGGACGATCAGGGAGCGGATGATTTTTTTCATGGTTCCTCGCTGGGAAGAAAAAAGGGGGAGAGGCTGACCGCCTCTCCCCCCGGCTTATTCGCTGAATTTTTTCAGAAGCAGGGAAGCGTTGGTGCCGCCGAAGCCGAATGAATTGGAGATGGCGTAGGGAATGTCGCGGCTGACCCCCTGGTTGGGGGTGTAGTTGAGGTCGCAGTCCGGGTCCGGGGTCTCGTAGTTGATGGTGGGCGGGATGAAGGAGTGGGTGATGGCCAGGGCTGTGTAGGCGGCCTCGGCGCTGCCCGTAGCGCCCAGCATATGGCCGGTCATGGACTTGGTCGAGCTTACCGCCAGTTTGAGGGCGTGCTCGCCGAACAGGCGCTTGATGGCATGGGTCTCGGATTTGTCGTTGAGTTCGGTGGAGGTGCCGTGGGCGTTGATGTAGGCGATGTCTTCAGGTTTGAGCATCGCGTCGGCCACGGCGTTCCTCATGGCCCGGTAGGCGCCATCGGCCTCGGGATCGGGGGCGGTCATGTGATAGGCGTCGCCGGTGAAGCCGTAGCCGATGACCTCGGCGTAGATGCGGGCGCCGCGGCGGTGGGCGCTCTCCAGGGACTCCAGCAGCAGGATCGCCGAGCCCTCGGCGACGACGAAGCCGTCGCGGCCCTTGTCGAACGGCCGGGAGGCCTTTTGCGGCTCGTCGTTGCGCGTGGAGAGGGCACGCATGGCCGTGAAGCCGGCCACTCCCAGGGGGGTGATGGGATACTCGGCGCCGCCGGCGAGCATGATGTCGGCCTCGCCGCGCTGGATGATACGGAAGGAATCGCCGATGGCATGGGAGCCGGTGGCGCAGGCGGTGCAGTTGGCCAGGTTGGGCCCCTTGAAAGCGAACTTGATGGAAACCTGGCCGGCGGCGAGGTTGGCGATGCAGGCCGGCAGGAAGAAGGGCGAGATGCGGTCCGGCCCCTTTTGCATCAGGATCTCCTTGTTGACCTCGATGGTATGGATGCCGCCGATGCCCGAGCCTATGTAGACCCCGGCGCGCTCCTTGTTCAGAGCGTCCAGGTTCAGCCCAGAGTCCTTGACCGCCTCGTCGGCGGCGATCAGGGCGAACTGGATGAAGGGGTCATACTTGCGAAGGTCCTTGCGGTCGAAGTACTGGTTGGCGTCGTAATTCTTGACCTCGCCGGCAATGCGGCTGGCGTGGTGCTGGGCATCGAAACGGGTGATGGGGCCGATGCCGCTGCGCCCGTTGCGGATGTTGTCCCAGTTCTCGTCTTTGCTCTTGCCGGCAGGAGTGATCATGCCGATGCCGGTGATGACCACGCGGCGCAAAGGTATGGTTTTACTTATAAAGGGGTCCATGGTTGCGGAATGGGATTACTGGGCTTTTTTCAGGACGTATTCGACGGCCGAGCCCACGGTCGTCAGCTTCTCGGCTTCCTCCTCGGGGATCTTGAGCTCGAATTCGTCCTCCAGGGCCATGATCAGCTCGACCTGGTCCAGGGAGTCGGCGCCCAGATCCTCGACGAACTTGGCTTCCTCGGTCACCTGGTCTTCTCCGACATTCAGCTTCTCGGCCACCACGGCTTTTACTTTGGTCAGGATTTCTTCTTTCTTCATGTTTTCCTCCTTGGATTTTTAAATCAAGAGTCCGCCGGAAACGTTCAACACGGTCCCGGTTATATATTGAGCGGCAGGCGATGCCAGGAAATGGACGGCTTCCGCCACCTCTTCCGGCGTGCCCGCTCTTTTGAGGGCAATCTGCGCGGCATAGGCTTCCTTGACCGCGTCGGGAAGTTTTTCGGTCATCTCGGTCAGGATGAAGCCGGGGGCCACGGCGTTGACCGTGATGTTGCGGCCGCCGAGCTCGCGGGCCATGGACTTGGTCAGGGCGATGACCCCGGCCTTGGAGGCGGCGTAGTTGGCCTGGCCGGCGGTGCCGAGGATGCCGCTGACCGAAGCGAGGTTGACGATGCGCCCGAAGCGCTTTTTCATCATTTCCTTGGCGGCGAACTGCGAGCAGAGGAACGTCCCCTTGAGGTTGATGTCCAGGACCAGGTCCCAGTCGCTTTCCGCCATGCGGATGGAGAGGTTGTCGCGGGTGATGCCGGCATTGTTGACCAGGATGTCGACGGAGCCGAAGGCGGCAACGGTCTTCTTGGTCAGGGCCTCGGCGTCGGCGCTTTTGGATACGTCGGTGGTGATCGCCAGGGAGCGGGCGCCGGTTTTTTCGATCTCGCGGGCGGTCTTTTCGGCTTCTTCGCCCATGATGTCGGAAATGACGACGTGGATTCCTTCCTTGGCCAGGCGCATGGCGATGGCCTTGCCGATGCCGCGCGCCGCGCCGGTGACGATGGCGGTCAGTACGGGTTCAGACATGCCTCAACTCCTTCAGGGATTCCTGCATCCGGCTGATCTCCTGCGAGATCTTGTCCAGCACCTTCTCGGTCACGAAGCGGTAACTGAGGGAGATGGCGTTCTTGATGGCCTTGGCGTTGGAGCCGCCGTGGCCGATGATGACGATGCCGTTCACCCCCAGCAGCAGGGCGCCGCCGTATTCCGAGTAATCCAGCTTTTTTTTGATGCGTTTCAGCGAGTGTTTCAAGAAGAAGAAACCGATCTTGGAAAAAATGTTGGACATGATCTCGCGCTTGAGCATCGAGAGCATGACCTCCACCACCCCTTCGGAGACCTTCAGGGTCACGTTGCCGGTAAAGCCGTCGGTGACGATCAGGTCGGCTTCGCCGATGTAGACGTCCCGGCCCTCGACGTTGCCGATGAAGTTGATGTCCAGCTGCTTGAGCAGGTTGTGGGTGGTCTTGGTGAGTTCGTTGCCCTTGACCTCCTCCTCGCCGATGTTCATCAGGCCGATGCGCGGGTTCTTGATGCCGACGATGCTTTCCAGGTAGATCTTGCCCATGAGGGCGAACTCGACCAGGTTGTGGGGCTTGGAATCGGTGTTGGCGCCGACATCGACCAGCAGTGAACTGCCTTTCAGGGTGGGCAGCATGATGGCCAGGGCCGGGCGGTCGATGTTTTTCATCGAGCCCAGGACGTTCTTGGCCAGGGCCATGACCGCCCCGGTGTTGCCGGCCGAGACCATGGCCATGGCCTTGCCGTTCTTGACCAGGTCGATGGCCTTCTTGATCGAGGTCTGCTCGCGCTTGCGCCAATAGGAGAGGAAATGCTCCTTCATGGAGATTTCTTCCAGGGCGTCGACGATCTCCAGCCGGTCGAGGCGGACATTCCGGTACTTTTTCAATTCCTTGTGGATCTCTTTTTCCTTGCCGACCAGGACGATCTTGTAGTTCTCATCACGGCTGTTCTCGCGCAGGTAGTCGACCACGCCTTCGATGACGACGGCCGGGGCATGGTCGCCGCCCATGGCGTCAACGGCTATGAGGACCGGTTCCATCCCGCTCAGGCTTCGCTGCCCTTGACGATCTGTTTCCCCTGGTAGAAGCCGCAGTTGCCGCAGATGCGGTGGGGGAGCTTGGGCTCATTGCACTTGGGGCAGACCGAAAGTCCCTCGACCTTCAGTGAATCGTGGGTCCGGCGCTTATTTTTCCGGGAATGGGAATGCCTGCGTTTCGGCTGGGCCATTTGTCACCTCTTCACTTTTTCAAACAGGAATTTTATTTCGTTCTTCGCTTGGTCGCAGGGGCAGGCACCCCGGTTCAGATTGGCTCCGCAACTGGGGCAAATCCCCTTGCAATCGCCCCGGCAGACGGGCTTGAAGGGAATGAACAGGTTGACCTGCTCGACCAGGATCTTTTCCAGATCGATCTGGTCGTTCTCGTAAAAGATGTATTCCAGGTCTTCCTCGTCGAGGGCGGTGCTCCGTTGCTCGACCATTTCCTTGGGGAACAGGATGATGTCAAAGCGGGAATGGATCTTGAGCTCGAACTGTTCCAGGCAGCGGACGCAGATCAGGGAGATGGCGGTCTGGATATTGCCTTGGGCCTGGATGCGCTGGTCCTGCCTTTTGAACAGGACCTGGTAATCGACGCTTTCGAGGAAAAAGCTTCCCTCCTCGAGCAGGTTGGAATTGTCCAGATCGATGCTATCGTTCAGCGCATAGCCCTTATCCGAGATTTTGTTGACGTTTATTATCATTATCCAGCCTTATCCGGGTTTTTCCTGGAGTAAGTCCACTTTTATAACATACTTTCCCCTGCATGTCAACAAACGCCGCCCGCGGGCGGCGGCCTTTGGCGGCCCCTCCTGAAGGTTGACAACGGCATTCGTGATTCCGTATAATATACAATGAAATTTTTACAATTTTTCCCCGGAGTTTTACTGATCCTCGCAGTTTGCCAACCCGGTTGCGGGGGGCCGGGCGGCGCCGTGAAACGCCAGCGGCCGGCCGTGGTCATACTGGGGCTGGATGGGGCCAGCTGGGAGTTGATCGACCCGCTTATTGCCAGCGGCCGCCTGCCGCTCTTCAAGCAGCTGAAGGAAACCGCGGCGTGGGGCCCCCTGCACACCAGTACCCCGGCCAAGAGTCCGATCATCTGGACCAGCATCGCCACCGGCAAAACGGCGGCCAAGCACGGCATCGATGATTTCCGCTCTAAAAAGTGTAATGCCAGGGGGAAATTCCCGATCTACAACAGCCTGGACATACGGGAACCGTTGCTTTGGGAGATGCTTGGCAGCAAGGGGCGGCGCAGCGTCCTTGTCAACTGGTACCTGAGTTTTCCCCCACAGCCGCTGCAGGGGGTGAACGTCTCGGATTATTTTTCCGTCAGTGCCTTCAGCCGGTCCGCCAACCGCACGCTGGCGCTGCGCCAGTCGGTTTTTCCGCCCGGGCGGGCCCCAGAAATTGAAAAATGGGTTGACAATGACTATGACCGTGTCCTGAAGAAGATGAACCTTCCGGATTATCCCGCTCTTTATGAGAAACTCGGCACCGGGATGCTTTTTAACGATTTTCCCATCTTCAGGGAATTTCCTGACATGGTGCTCCAGGAGGGGGTCGTGGCGGAGACGGCCGCCCGCCTTTTCCGCTCAGAGGATTTCGATCTGTTCGCCGCCTATTTCGAGTTGACGGACGTGGTCCAGCATTTCGCTTACATGTCGCTTGTCGACGAAGGTTTCAAACTCGCCCTGGACCGCGCCTGGGGTCAGAATGGCATCCCCGTTGCCCTGGAAAGCGAAGCCTATGCCCGGATCGCGGATATCCTCTGCCCTGTCTATCAGAACATGGAACGGATCATCGGTGACTTGATCGCTGCGGCGGAGGAACGGGAGACCTATTTCCTCATCCTTTCCGATCACGGGTTCTCTTTCTTTTTCCGTGATGGCACGGTCCGCTACAACCATGTCGGTCCGGATAAGGCCCCGGACGGGATCCTGATCGTGCGCGGACCCGGCGTCAAGCCCGGCAAGATCAAGCTGGCGCGCATCTACGACATCGCTCCGACCGTCCTTTATATCCTGGGGTTGCCCCTGGACCGTCAGATGGATGGCACCCCCTTGCGCCGGCTGTTCACCTTCAAGCGCGAAAGCGGCTATACTGTCTATAAAAAAGGGAAAATCCGGTCCGGCCTCAGGGACAGCGAGGCTGAAGAGAAAAAGTTGCAGGAATTGAAAGCGCTGGGATACATCAACTGAAATGAACCATGTAAGGCGCAGGGAGTAAGGCGTAAGGGAAGAAAATTATAAATCCCAAGCAGCAAATTCCAAAGAAATTCCAAGACCAAGAAGTAAATGAGTAGAAGGGTAAATGGGTAAAAGGGTTAAGAAAGATGAAGAAGCTCGCTGTCAGTGCCGTTGCCACTTCAACTCATCTATTCATCAACCAGTGCCGGTTTCTTTGAATTGATCATTTGGTGCTTGGAATTTGCCTTTGCCTAACGCCGTCTGCCCTCCGCCCTATGCCGAGTTGTTTCATTGATTTTAGAGCTCGTCGATCTTCTGGGCCATTTCTGTGGCTTTGCCCGCCATGGGGCTGAGCATGCCCGCCACTTTTTGAAACTGTTTTTTGGCGGCTTCCGTCCGGCCCTGGCGCAGCAGGACGAACCCCTTGTAATAAAGCGCTTCGTCAAAATAGGCCGGCTCCATGGCCAGGATGATGGCATCGAGGATCTCGCCGGCCTTCCCGGCTTCGTTTTGGCCCAGGAGGCAGATGGCGCGAAAAAAATCGTACTTGGGATTGGCGGCGGCGGTGAACTCCGGCCGCTCCAGGACCTCCAGGGCGCCGCGGAAATCCTGGTTTTGCAAAGCATGCATGGCGCGGTTGAATCCCAGTTCCAGCGGTGCCGCGCTCTCCGGAGCGCCCCGCAGTTCCCCCTGGTGGTACAGGGGCAGTTCAAACCTGGAAAGCTCGCGCAGCCGGTCCGCCTGCCGGCCATGCTGCAGCATCAGGGCGGAAGACAGGATGACCATGAAGAGGGCGGCCATGGCCAGCATGGGCCTGAGGACCTTCAAGACGAATGAGCGCGGTTTCTCCTCGAGGGGGATGCGCACCCCCTGGTTATGCAGGGTTTCGTTGATCTTCAGCCCAAGAAAGCACTTCCGGCATTGGAAAAAGTGTTCCTCGAACTGCTCGCGCCGGGGCTCCTCGATCGTTCCCCGCAGGTACGAATCGACCCGTTCCTGAAATTCATGGCATTTCATGTTCCCTCATCCTTTAATACAAGTTCTTGCGAATTATCTCACTCCTGATTTTTCGAATGGCCCTGTCCTTGCGCACGCTGATGTAATGCCGGGAGCGGCCCGTCATCTCGGCGATCTCGCCGATCTTCCTTTCTTGCAGAAAATACGCGTTCAGGATCGTCCGGTCGATGCGCGGCAGGTCTCCGATCAGCCGCTGCAGCACTTCGCCCAACCTGAGGTTTTCGAGGCGCTCGGACTCGGAGAAGTCGCTGCTCAATTCGCAGACGACGCAGACATTTTTCTGGATGTCCTTGTTTTTTTTCTGACGGTAAAAATAATTATATAGAACGCGCTTGGCGATGCCGAACATGAACGGGGCGATCCAGGCCGCCGCGGCCACTTTCCCCTGCTCGAGCCCGTTGAAGAAGGCGCTGTACACTTCCTGCACCAGGTCTTCGTAATGGTCTTCGCCCTTGATGCGGTTGCGGAAATAAACGAAGATGCGGGGATTGAAGGTGCGGATCAGTTCCTTTTGCGCCTGCGGGTCATGGGCGCGCAGTTTTTCGAAAAACCTCTCGTCGTCCATCTCTCAGAGAGGGGGCTGCAGGTCTTTTTCGAATGTGTTATTGCTGAAATCGCTTTCAGGGACGACCTTCTCCCTGTTCAGCTCGATGCGGACCCGCATGGATTTGCCGTACCTGAAATTGGTCTTGTACACGATGAAGCTGCGTTTTAAAAAAATCGTGGGGTCCATGGCCTTGACCTTGTATTCGGCGCGCTTGACGCCGTTGATCGCCAGGCTGAGAAAGATCTTGTCCAGGGCTTGCGGGGCCAGGGCAAGGTCGCTGTCGGCGGAGTTTTCGATCTTCAAGGCGATGAAGCCGTCCTGGAGCACCAGGATGTCGCTGGTCCTGAAATCCGGAAGGTTTGCACCCCCCAGCATTTGCATGGCCAGCAGCAGGAAAAGCGACAGTTTTCTCATTGATCCATCCCTCCTTGGATATGAATAATAATCGAATATCTCGAAAAGCTCAAATTATTTGAAAAAAAAACCATTTTTCCTTATACTTCAAAACAATGAAGATATGGGGGATCGCTTTTTTTATCCTTTTCCTGCTGAGGCCCCTGGCGGCGAACTATTCCGTTCCCGGCCAGGGATCGCCGCGCCTGAAAAAAGATCTTTCGGCCATCATCTGCAGCCTGCTCTCCAGTTACGATCGGTCCGGGGAAAGGCGCTTCCTGGAGATGGCGATGCTGATCGGCGAGATCCAAACCCACCCGCTCTTCGATCTGGAGTGGGGAAGGCGGCCGCAAAATGCCGCCGCCGAGCGCAGGCTGCTGCAGCAAGGCGCCGTTTATCGTGAGCGCCTCCTCCATGGCGATTCTGCAGCCGAAGATGGCGTTGACGAACTGCACCGCCTGGCCCAGGCGTATATCCGGGTCAACGAGCGGGCGGCGGGCGCGGGGGCGAGGCCGGCGCTGGGACTGCCCGATTCCTGCGACATCGCCCCGATCCAGAAACGCCTGTCGGTTTCCCAGCTCCTGCTCAAATACGTCCTGCTCGATGACCGCGTCCTGCTTTTTTTCATCGGCGCCGACCAGGCGGGCTATGAGTTTCTCCCGCTGGGCCGCGTGCTGGCCGTTGAAATGATCCGCCGGCTTTCCGAGCCGCTTGAGGACTTCGCCAGCGGCAAAGTGGACTACCTGCGCATCCATTTCGACCTGGAACTCGCCCAGCGCTTGTATAACATCTTTTTGAAAAAGACGGCGGAGCGCCACCCGCAAACCGACGAATTCTTCATCATCCCCGACGGCGAGCTGTTCATGCTGCCTTTTGACGCCCTGGTAACCGGGTTCAACACGAATTTCCAGCCGGACGACATCCTCTTTTCCGAATATCAGGCAGCCGACTACGTGGTCATGAAATACAAGGTCTCCTATTTTTTCTCGTTCGCCGATTTCCTGCGTACGTTTTCCGGCCCGAGAGAGTATTTATACACGCTCGCCGCCTTCGGCGATCCGATCGTCCCCGGGGCGAAGCTGGGCGTGCCGGGGCTGCCCCGGCGCGGCGGCAGCACCATCGCCGGTATCCCGTCGACGCGGCTGGAGGTCCTGAGCCTGGAAAAGCTTTTTAGCGGGTCGCAGCGGCGTATTTTCCTGGGAGCCGACTTCACCCCGGGCAATTTTGCCCGTTTCGCCCCGCAGGCCAAGCTCATCCACCTGGCCACCCATTTTTTTCATGACGCAACGGACCCGTCGCGTTCAGCCTTCCTGTTCTCTGCCTCCGGGGAAGGCCGGTCATTGTGCGACGCCAGGCAGGTCCTTGAACTCCGCTTGCGGGCCGAGCTGGTAACCCTCAGCGCCTGCGAGTCCTCGGAAAAAAAACTGCTGGGTCTCAAGCTCGTCAGCGGCATGACCGCCGCCATCCGCCAGGCGGGCGCGCGGAACCTGATCGCCAGCCTGTGGCCGGTGGACGAGTTCAGCTCCCAGGTGGTGCCGCTATTCTACCAAGAATACCTGCGCGGCAGCGGCAGTGCCTCCGCCTTGCGCAGCGCCAAGCTGGCCCTTTTCAACAAGACCATCGCCATCCGCGGCGGAGTGCGCCTGTCGCTGGCCCATCCCTTCCTTTGGGCCAACTACGTCCTCTTCCACTTCTACCGCTGAGCACGGGTAGAGAGCGAAGAAGCCCCTCACTTGCCCAGATCCGGTGCCTTCGATCCCGGGGCAGGGCCATCTTGACTGGGCGGGGGAAAAACGCTACACTAACCCGGGAAGGAGCCGCCATGATCACCGAGCTGGAAGAAACGCGCGATTTCGGGCGCGTGGCCGAGGTCCTATGCGCCAGGGGCTGGGCCGAGGCCAGCGCCGGCAACATGTCGTTGCGCCTCATGGGGGCGCCTGGCCTGCCCGTCCCGGATCCCAGCCCCGGGCAGGTGCAGAAAGCTGCCGTGGACATGTCCGACCTGATCGCTGACCGTTTCCTGGTCACCGCCAGCGGCAGCCGCATGCGCGACCTCGCCCTGGACCCCGGGAAGTGCCTGTGCCTCATCCAGGTCCTGGACAGCCATCGTTTTCGGCTCCTCGAAGGCTGCGGGCCGCTGAGCAGCGAGTGGCCCACCCATGCCGGCCTGCATTCCCTTTTCAAGGAGAATCGCAGACAAGAGCGCGCCGTACTTCACTGCCACCCCCTGAACCTGATCGCCCTGAGCCATCTCTTCAACGATGAGAGAGAGATGAACGACCGCCTGTTCCGCATGCACCATGAAACCCGCCTATTCATCCCGGAGATGCTCGGGCTGATCCCTTATGCAGTCACCGGCTCCAAGGAATTGGCCAAAGCCAGCAGGGAAAAGCTGAAAAAATACCGCCTGGCCTTGTGGGACAAGCATGGCGTCATCGCTTCCGGCAGGACCCTGGACGAAGCGCTTGACCGGGTCGAGATGGTGGAAAAGGCGGCGGCCCTCTACCTGCTGCTAAAGAGCGCCGGTGCGGAACCGGTCGGCCTGAGCGATGAACAGGTCACCGCTACCTTGAGCGCCGCGAGAAAATGAGACGGTTGCTGCCGGCGCTGGTCCTTCTCCTCCTGGCCGCCGCCCCCACTCAGCCGGCCCCTGGTGAAATGGGCCTGAAGGCCGTCCCGCCCCGCTCCGACGGGGTCCCCGCCGGGGAGGACGGACATGCGGCCTACCGCCTGGAATGCCAGATCCTTGGCGGCGCCATCTCGCGGGTCCTGCTGCTGTTCCCCCTGCGGGTCTACTACGATGCCTCCGTTGCCGTCGACCTGGCGGCCAGCCGCCGGGCGGACGGCAGCACCTGCTTCGTTTTTTCCGGACTTCCCCGTCCCGTCTATATCCTGAGGACGCTGGGTTTTGGCGGCAAAACCCTGGCGCTGCTGACGGCAGGAGGGGACGAAGGCTGGGGCGATTCGTTCACCGAGGCGCTGGAGAGCCAATGGCGGAAACGGGCCCCTGAATTCGCCGCCAAGGCCAAAACGGTCAAGAAATTCCCCCATCGGCTGCTGGCAACCCGGCCGCAACCTTTTTCCTTCGAGCGCAATGCCGCCGGCGCCTATCATGGTTTTGTCATCGGGCTGGAACCGCGCTACATTCATTACCCAGCCAAGACCGGCATCTATTTCAATGTTTTTCCCCTGCTGACCGAACTGCTGAAACTTCTCAACCACCGCTTCGTCCCCGCCAATGCGGGGCATGCCCCTTACGCCCATCTGCCGGGGGAATGGCGCGGGGATGAGCTGGATTTTTCGGCCGACTTGAACCGGGCGGCCGGATTGCTGGAAAAAGCCGTCAAGTCGCTGGTTACGGTGGAACAAAAATCTCCTTTTCGCCTGCATTTCCGCGTCACGTCCAATCGCGATGGGGAGATCGAGATCTGCGGCGAAGGATTTCCCGACGTGCCGCTCTGGAAAGGGTTCATGATCCGAGAAGTGTTCCGCCGGGTGCGCCTTAGCCCGTTCGACGGGGAGCTGCTTTCCGACGAGATCTGGCTGGGTATTCGCAACAACAAGGGCCAGGGCGGCTTCGGCCGCCTGCTGCTGAACCGGATAAATTCCAGGGAGGATGCACAATGAACGACCGAGTTTTTATGTTTCCCGGCCAGGGTTCCCAGGCCGTCGGCATGGGGCAGGACCTGTTCGAAAAGAGCGATTTCGCCAAAAAGACTTTCCGCCTGGCGGACGAAATCCTGGATTACCCGCTTTCGCGCATCTGCTTCACCGGGCCGGAGGAGGAGCTGAAGCTGACGTTCAATACCCAGCCGGCGCTGCTTACGGTATCCTATATTCTGTATACTCTGTGGGAGAAGGAGCCATTGCTGGCGGCCGGGCATAGCCTTGGGGAGTATTCGGCCCTCCTTTGTGCCGGAGCCATCCGCTTCGAGGATGCCGTCGCCCTGGTTCATAAGCGCGGCCGCTACATGCAGGAAGCCGTCCCGGTAGGCCTGGGGGCCATGGCCGCCCTGATCGGAGCCGCCATCGATGATGTCCGCACGGTTATCGAGGCTGTGAACCGCGAGTCGGCGGGCCTGCCCGCCGAACCCTCAGGGGTGAGGCGGGTGGTCAACCTGGCCAATTGGAACAGCACCGGCCAGGTGGTGATCTCGGGAGAGAAAGGGGCCGTGGAAGAGGCGGCACGGCGCCTGGGCGTTAAAACGATCTTTTTGCCGGTTTCGGCCCCCTTCCATTCGGAATTGATGCTCCCGGCCGAGGAACGGCTGGCGTTGGACCTCGACGAGGTGGAATTTGCCGACCTGCGTTTCCCGGTCATCAATAATTGGCAGGTACAGAAGGTCACTCGCGCCGCTGAAGCCCGCGAGGGTTTGAAAAAACAGGTTTCGCGGCCGGTCCGCTGGCATGAGACCGTGGAGTCCCTTCTGGATGAGCCGGCCGCCGGCCGATTTGCCGAGATAGGCAGCGGCAAGGTGCTTGCCGGCCTGCTGAAACGAGCCGCCCGTGACAAAAACCGCCAGGTCCAGATCCTAAATATTGAAAACCTGGTCGATATCGAAAAAAACGCCTGATATCCCCGATAGCCGCTTGGGATGGCGAAATACGGGGAAAAATCCCCAAAAATTGTCCCTGAGAGTCTGGCTCAAATTATCTTTAATTATAGGTATTCTGCAACTACAAAACTCTATAAGCAAGGCCTGTTTTGGCTTACGGGGGTGTCTGCATTTCCATATCGCCGATAAATCTATAAAAAAAACAAATAATGACTTGACTTTTAATTTTCCATATGTTAAAAATTTTTCAGTATGAAAATTCCACACAGTGGAGAGTGCCATGGCTTTTTTGAGTTTTAACAAATCCAAACCCATCGTCGGACTCGACATTGGTTCATTTGCCTTGAAACTGGTGGAGCTGAAGGCGAAGAAGAAAGGATCGGAGACGCGCTATGAATTGGTCTCCATCGGCTATGAACCTGTCCCTTACCAGTCCATCGTGGAGGGCAGCATCATGGATTCCACTGCCGTGGCCGAGGCGATCCAGCACGTTTTCTACGACAGCAAGGCCAAAGCCAACCGCATCTCCTTCTCCGTCTCGGGCAGCTCGGTCATCGTCAAGCGCATCGAGGTACAAAGGCTGAATCCCGATGAAATGCACGAGCATATCCTCTGGGAGGCCCGGCCGCATATCCCCTTTACTCCCGACGAGGTCAATATCGACTACGAGGTCATCGAATCCCCTGATTCCCCCCCCGACCGCGTCGGGGTCATCCTGTCGGCCGTACGCAAGGAGAAGCTGAACGACTACCTCAACGTGATCACCAGCGCCAGCAAGGCCGCTGATATCGTCGACCTGGATTCCTTCGCCGCCTTGAACAGCGTCCTGCTCAACTACGACCTCTATCGCGAAAAGGTACTGGCCATCATCAATATCGGGGCCTCGATCTCCAACGTGATCATCTCCAAGGCCGGTCACCCCGTTTTTGTCCGCGATATTGCCTTCGGCGGCAACCAGTTCACCGACCTGCTGCAGAAGGAGCTGAATCTCAAGTATGAAAAGGCCGAGGCGGTCAAGAAGGGGCGCCCGGTGGAAGGCATTTCCACCGCCGCCGTAAAGCCGATCATCAACATCGTGCTCAACGACCTGCGCAACGAGATCAAGAAAACGTTCGAGTTCTACCGATCCAACACCACGGAGGGTCGGATCGACAACATCCTGCTCAGCGGCGGCAGCGCCAACCTGGAGGCCATCACCGATTTCTTCTCGCAGGAGTTCGATATCCCGGTCGAGGTGGTCAACCCGTTCAACAATATCGACGTCAACTATAAAAAATTTGATCTGAATTTCATCAAAGACATGGCCCCGGTGTACACGGTCGCCGTCGGCCTGGCCCTGAGGGCTGTGGGGGATGCGAAATGATCAAGATCAACCTTTTACGACCCGAAAAAAAGGAGGTTGCCGCCGGCGGCGGGCAGACGGTCAGCTTCAGCGAGGAAGCCAAGCCGAGCAAGCTGCACATCCCGGCCCTGGTCGCGGCCATCGCCCTTACCGTGATCGGCACCGGTTTGCTCTACTTCCTGCAAGCGGGTGAGCTGGCCAGCGAAAAAAAGCTCCTGAATGAGCGCACCCTGCGCAAGGCCGAGCTGGAAAAGGTCCTGAAGGAGCTGGCAATGATCGAGGCGACCAAGAGGGAACTGGACAGCAAGATCAAGATCATCAGCGACCTGAAGCTGAAGCAGAAGGATGCGGTGCTGATGATGGACAAGCTGTCGCGCTCGCTGCCGGAATGGGTCTGGCTGACCGACCTGAACTTCACCAACGGGATCGTGTCCCTCAGCGGCAAGGCCCTGTCCAACAACCTGATCGCCGACCTGGTCAACAACCTGCAGAATTCGAACCTGTTCGCCAGTGTCCAGCTGAGTTCGACCAATCGGAAAAAAGAGGCCGGCATCGACATTTTCGAATTCCGCGTCAATTGCACCTTCGTGCGCCAGGCCGACCTCAAAAAGGTGGGATAAACATGGAACTGCAAAATTTACCTTGGTACGGGCAGCTGCTGGTCTTCCTGCTGGTCGGGGCCGTCCTGTTCGGCATTTTTTATTTCATCGTCTATTCGCCGACCCAGGACGAGATCAGCGGCATCGTCAGCCAGAGCGAGAAGCTGCAGGAGGATATCCGCAAGGCGGAAAAGAGCGAAGCCAAGCTGGAAAAGCTGAAGGAAGAGAAAGGGGCCAACGAAAAAATCCTGGAGGAGTTGAAGGGCATCCTGCCCGAGAAGAAGGAGTTCGCCCAGCACCTGCGCAAGATCCAGGCCATCGCCTCCAACGCCCGCCTGAAGACCTCCACGTTCAATTTCGGCAAGGAAATCGCCCGCGACTATTACATGGAGTGGCCGATCTCCATCAGCCTGGACGGCAACTACCATAACCTGGGCATCTTCTTCGACCAGGTCTCGCGGCTGAAAAAGATCTTCACCATCGACAGGCTGCATATCTCCCCGCTGAAGAGCCTGAGTTACGATTACACCATCCAGGCCAGTTTCGTCGCCATGACCTACATCTACCGTGAAGGCGGCCCGCTCAAGAAGCCCGCTGTCAAGCGCGGCGCCCCCCGCAAGGCCGCCGAGCCCGAAGGCGGGCTGCAAGGAGCGATCTGATGAAATCCCTACTTGTCCTTATTTTATTGTTCCCCTTATTCCTGCAGAGCCAGGAGGCGATTCCGGACATTCCGGAAACCGAGGGAGAGGAAGGGGCTGAGATGATCAGCATCCAGCCCGGCGAGTTCGTCTACAACCCGGAGGGCCGCCGCGATCCGTTCTGGAACCTGCTGCAGGGAAAAAGCGTCAAGGAGAACCGCGAAGCCATCGAGGGCATCGCCGGGCTGATGATCGACGAGCTGGAGCTCGAGGGCATCGTCTTCGCCCAGGGAGTGTTCAAGGCGCTGCTCAAGGGCCCGGACACTCGCCCGTACGTGGTGGGCATCGGCGACAAGGTCTACGACGGCGAGGTCGTGGCCATGGACAAGAATTCCGTTAGTTTCAAGAAGAGCCTGACCGTGGCCCTGGCCGGACAGAAAGACCGCGTTATCATAAAGACCTTAAATCCTGAAGAGGAGGAGATGAATGAAAAAAGCGACAAGTAGAATTTTGTTGATACTTTTCATTTTATTTGTCGGCCTGGGGCTCGACGCCAAGGTGACCATCAGCAAGATCGAATATTTCCCCGGCGAGGATTTCGTTCAGCTGCACATGCAGACCGACAAGATCCTTCCCATCCCCGACATCTTCTACCCGGAGAAAGACAACCTGAAGCGGCTGGTCATGCGCATCAATGACGTTGATTTCAAGGTCGAGAGTGACTCCCTGGAGTTCGATTCGCCGGTGGTCCGGGGCTTGAAGATCCAGAGCGCCAACGGTTATTCCGATGTCGAGATCCTGTTGAAGGACGAGGCCAATTATCGCGTGTTCACCAACCAGACCGGCCTGTACATCGAGTTCCCGGTGCTCAAGGGGCTGGCCGCCGCCGGCGCAGCCAAGCCCCCCGTGCTGACGCCCGTCGTCCGGAGCGAATCGGCACCGGCGCTGCGCAGC
>JBGSPO010000251.1:0-7445 GCA_041738575.1 Candidatus Aminicenantia bacterium | reverse complement strand
GCCACATCCTCGACCTCGGCTGCGGCGTCGGCGTGATCAGCGAGGAGTTGCGCCAGGTCAGCGGGCGGCCGGTGCTGGGGGTGGATCGTGACCCGCTGCTGGTCGAGGCGGCCCGGGATTTTTTCCCGGCCAACGACTACCTGGCCGGGGATGAGCGCCTCCTGGGCAGGAAGGACGGGCGCTTCGACCTCATCGTTCTTTCCTTCGTCCTCATGTGGCAGGCGCGCCCCCTGCGCTTCCTCAAGGGGGTGAGGCGGCTCCTGGCGGAGAACGGCACGCTGCTGGTGCTTGCCGAGCCCGACTATGGGGGGCGGATCGACTTCCCGGTTCAGCTCGATTTCCTGAAGGACATCTTCAGCGGCCACATCCTGAAGGCGGGCGGCGACCCCTTCATCGGCCGCCGTCTCGCTTGCCTGCTGCGCCGGGCCGGCTTCAAGGCTGACGTGGAACTGGCCAGCGGCCTGGGGTTCCCCGACAACTTGCCGGCAGCGGCCTGGGAGCGAGAATGGAGATTCTGGCAGGAACTGGCCGGCTTTTCCGACGCGACGAGGAAACGCATCCTGCGCCTGGAAAAAAGCGCCGCCGCCCGCAGGGAGCGGCTGGTGCTCTTTCCCATCTTTTGCGCCCTGGCCAGGTCCCTTTAACTCCCTGGGCTGATCACGGGCTAAAAAGTGAATTTAAAGGGCACGGACAGCCAGACCTTGACCTTGACGTTGTCCTTCTGGGCCGGGGAGTATTTCCAGCTCAGAAGCGTCTCCTCGATCAAAACCCTGACATCGCTCGGAACGTTGCCGGTCAATATCTTGACCTTGGCCACGCTGCCGTTCTCGTCGACCAAGATGGTCGTCGGGATGGTCATGGTCTTGCCTTTGTACTTGGTTTTCATCGAATTGGAGATGGCCGGCGCGTTCCCGGACAGCTTGGCCGGCTGAATGGTGACATCGTTCACCGAGACCTGGTCCCCGGTCTTGGTCTTGGCGGCCTCGGCCTTCTTCTTGTCGATCTCCTCCTGCCTCTTTTTTTCTTCCTCGGCTTTCAGGCGTTCCTGCTCTTCCTGGGTTTTTTTGGCGACCTCTTCCTGCTGCAGGCGCTGGGTCTCGTCCAGCTTGCGCTGTTCATCCTCGGCCTTCATGCGCGCCTGTTCGTCTTCCTTCTTGCGCTTCTGTTCTTCCAGGCGCAGCTTCTCGAGATCCAGGGCCTTTTTTTGGGCTTCGTCCGCGGTGGCCCTGAGCGTCTCCAGCTCCTTGATCTTGTCGCCCATGGCCTGGATCTGCGCCGCCTGCTCCTCCTGGGCCTTGAGGCGCTGCGTCGCCTCGGCCTGCAGCTGGGCGGCACGCTGGCTTTCCTTCTTGCCCTGATTCATGAACACGACGATGCCGATGACCGCGGCGAGCATGACGCTGCCCAGGACCGGCCAGAGCCAGCCCGGCATTTTCTTGCGCTCGTCCAGGCCTTCCAGGATGCCGCTGACCAGGTCTTCCTTGCCCTGCTGGGTCATGGGCGTCTCTTTTTTGGGCTCGGGGACCACGTAGGCCAGCTCCTGCTTGAGGACCTTTTCCTCCTCCTCGACCGCCTCGCCGTAGAGCGAATTCATGAAATAGGCCAGGTTGAAGGTGATGGAGGAAAGTTCCTCGATATGGAAATACGTGGCGACGAAATCCTTGAATTCCTTGATGGTCAGGAAGCGCTTCAGCGGATCGGGATTCAAGGTCTTCTTGAAGAACGTGATGACGTTGGTGAGGAAATTCTTGTCGGTCGAGGGCATGTACTGCTTGAAGGTCAGGTTGGCGAACTTGGCGTCAAAGTCCTCCCCGGCCGAATAAGAGAAGTACTTGCCCGTCAGGACGCGGTAGATCAGGTAGCCCAGGTGATAAATGTCGGATTGGGCGACCAGGCGCTCCTTGCGGACGAACTCGGGGGACAGCCAGGCGCCGTAGCGCTTTTCCGTCTCGGAATAGAACGCGTCATTCTTTTCCAGGTATTGGAAAATGCCGTAATTCTTGAGAAAAATCTTGCCGTCATAGTGCACCAGGATATTGTCGGGGGTCAGGAAGCCATGGTACGATCTTTCGCCGCTGACGATGATCGACGATCCGACCTCGATGATATCGGCGATGGCGATGCTGATGGACATGGCCAGGTCGAAGTTGATGGGCATGCCTTTTTTTTCGGCATCGACCAGGATCTGCTCGAAGTTCTTGCCCTTGAAATACTCGAAGATCAGCTGGTTGCCCTTGTCGGCGACATGGATCTTCTCCGGAGAATACAGGAACGGGATGTTCGATTTCTTGATGCCTTCCAGCAGGAGCTTGACCCGCTTCCACATGTCGGCGCTGGCGGTGATCAACGGGTTGACCTCGCAGAGGACCTTGTGCCCGGTGGGCTTCCGGTTCTGCAACGGGGCCACGCGGTAGTTGATGCCCATGGTGTCCGAGAAAAGGTCGCGGTAGTACACGTACTCGTTCAATACCTTGTATTCTTTCATTTTTATACCTCGCTTGGTAGTCCGCACTGCAATATATAAAACAATCAGGAAAAATTCAATAGGGAAAATTATTTTTTACTTTTTCCGCGCCGGGCCGGCGGTTTGAAAACGGGGCAGGCCTGTGCTAGAATCCTCTGGGTCAGGCTGCCGCGCTGACGCATCCAGGAGGTTCCATGGGCAAGCCGATCATCGGTTTAGTATTCATGCTGGCGCTGCTCTCGGCCTGTTCGTCTCGTTCTGCCCGGGAACAGGCCAACGCCATGGCCCGCTCGTACGCCGAACTGACCGAGCGCTTCGATCTGGCGGGCGACCGCATGAACGAGAAGATGCGCGCCGCCGCCCCCCGGCTGGCGGGCGACCCGCTTTTCGCCGAATACGGCCGCCTGCGTGAAGAACGCAAGCTGGAACTGGAAAAGCTGCTGGAAAGCCACAAAAACGCCCGCGGCGGCGACGCCATGGACCTGGTGCGCAGCAAGATCATGATCGAGGTCGGCCGCTTCGGCGACGCCGAAAGGATCATCGACCGCCTGGCGGCAAGGCCGGACCGGGTGGGCGCCGAAGCGCGGCTGCAAAAAGCGACCCTGCACCTGGTCCGCCGCCGCTTTCCCGAGGCGGCGAACCTCCTGCGGGAGATCGCGCCAGCTTTCAACAGGGACCCCCAGTTTTACAGCATGTGCCTGGCCCTGGCCTTCTCGCATCCGGAGGCCGCGGTGCGCGAGGAGTTCTCGCTCACGCTGCTGGACGCGCCGCAGCTTCCCGAGCGCATCCGCCTCATGATCCCCAGGCTCCACGCCAACATGGCCATGCTGGCCAAGGAAAACCACCAGGCGGCCAAGGCCGTGGCCCACCTGGAAAAAGCCCTGGCCCTGGAAAACGACGCGTCCCTCAAGGCCTCCTGGGAGGGAGAGCGCCAGCAGCTGAAGTTGCTGGACCAGGCGCCGCCGCCGCTGGAAGCCGACAACTGGCTCAACGCCCAGCCGCCGCCCCTGGCTTCATTGAAAGGCAAGGTCGTGATCGTCGACTTTTGGGCCCCCTGGTGCAGCCCATGCCGCAGGGTGATGCCCGCCCTGCAGGAACAGTTCAGCAAGCACCGCGACCGGGGGCTGGTGGTCATCGGCTACACCCGGCTTTATGGCCGCTACAGCGATGAACTGGAGACAAGACCCCGTGTCGGGCCGGGCGAGGAGCTGTCTCTGATCAGCAAGTACATCGACCGCAACAAGATCACTTACCCGATCGCCGTTTCCGCTGAGGGGCGGGCCTTCGATACCTATGCCGTGACCGCGATCACGACCATGGCCTTTATCGACCGCAAGGGGAACATCGCCTATTTCAAGACAGGCTCGGGCACCCTGAAGCAGATCGAGGACAGGATCGCTGCCCTGCTGGCGGAGGAATGATGGAAAAGATCACCCTGGCCGAGCTGGACGGCAAGCTCCAGGCATTACCGTTCGTCATCCTGGATTTCACCTCTCCCGGCTGCGCCCCCTGTAAAAAGATCGCCCAGGCGCTGCCCGCCCTTCTGGTGGAATTGCAGCCAGCGAGCGTGGCGGCGTATGAAGTCGATATCACGACCGACGCGCCCATCGCCGCCCGTTACTTCGTACTCGGCGTGCCGGCGCTCATCGTGTTCAAGGCCGGGCGCGAGGTCGCCCGGTTCTCGCAGCTGCCCAAAACCGACACAATCCGCCGCCTGCTGTCCTGAAAATGTTACACAAAATGCCCCCCACGGCCGGGATGACTTGGCACGGGGAATGCTTTCAAATGGCTGGAGGTTCAACATGAAACGCACCGCTGTTTGGCTGGCCGTCTTGTGCCTGGGTCCGGGTATGCTCATTTCCCAGAGCGTCAACCTCAAGCTGGGATTGTTCGTTCCCCGCCTGCGATCCGACCTTTGGGAGACCAACTTGGAGAACCTGACGTTCAGCAGGTCCGACATGGTGAACGCATACTACGGCGGCGAATACGAGTTCTATTTCGCCCGCCACGCTTCATTTTCCTTTGAGATCGGCAGTTATGCGCGGAACGCCTACACCCAGTATCGCGACTATACCTTCGAGAACGGCAGCCCGATCTACCAGAACATCTCCCTGCGCATCGTGCCGATCGAGGCCAACCTGAAATTCTACCCCCTGGGCCACCGCTCCCGGGTCTTCCCTTTCATCGGGGGCGGCGCCGGCGTCTACGCCTGGACATACCAGCAATGGGGGGATTTCATCAACTTCGAGACCAACGAGATCAACGAGGGGTTCGCCGAGACCCGCAGGTTCGCCTTGGGCCTCAATGGCCGCGCAGGGCTGGTCTTCCGTTTTCATCCGCGGCTGGCCCTGGCCCTGGAAGGAAAATACCAGCATGTGCGGGGGCGTCTTTCCGAGTATTTCCAGGGGTTCGCGCCCCTGGACCTGGGAGGATTCTCGGCCAATGCCAGTATCAACATCTATTTCCAATAAAGTCCTTGCCGCCGGCCGGGCGCTGGCGCTCGTCTTGCTGATCATCCAGGCGGGCGCCTGCAGCCCCGCGAGCAGGCGCATCGAGCAGGATCCTTATTTCGAGTCCTTCTACGAGAAAACCCGGCTGATCATGACCAGCGAGGAGATCCAGATCTACAAGCATCTCGCCGATGCCGCCGCCCGGGAGGAATTCATCGAGGAATTCTGGCAAAAGAGGGACCCTTTGCCGGAGACGGCGGAGAACGAGGCCCGCAGCGAGTTCGAAAGGCGCATCGCCTACGCCAACCGCTGGTTCAGGGAGAACCGCGCCGCAGGCCGGGGCTGGGAAACCTCCCGGGGGCGCATCCTCATCCAATTGGGCGAACCCGACAACCGCTACCTGAACGACATGATCAGCGACCCGAACGTCAAGGGCTATGAGCGCTGGGTCTATTACGATTACCAGTTGGAGCTGATCTTCGTCGACAGCGCCGGCTTCGGCGAATTCAAGCTGAAGAGCTGGCCGGCCGAGCTGCTGACGGCCATTGACCATGCCCGTTTCGCTTTTAACCCGGGCGCGGAAGGGTCGACGGGCCATGGGCTCACGTTCCAGGCCGGATACCGCGACGGCAGGATCTCGATCGCCGTGCCCCTGAAAAAGATCCGCTTCAGCGAGGCCGGGGAAGGCATCCAGGCGGACTTCCGGGTCACGGTCTTCCTCTACCGGGATTACGCCAAGGTCGAGAAGCGTGTCTTCGACCCGCAGCTGCGTTTTCCCAGGCAGGGCCTCCCGACCGACAAGAACATCGAATTCTCCCTGCCCTTCCCCCTGACGGCGAAGGGCAAATACTTTTTCGACATCATCCTGGAGGAGCGCCTGAGCGGATCGCGGTCGCGCGAATTCGTTGATTTCAAGCTCTAGAGCCGCGGCTGCCGGCGGCGATCTTGCCTGCTGCCGAGATTGACAGGACCCGATAATTATGTTAAATATATGGCGGATTGCTTTGGGCCGTTAGCTCAGCTGGCAGAGCACCGCCCTTTTAAGGCGGGTGCCGTTGGTTCGAATCCAACACGGCTCACATCGAGGCCCGTTCGTCTATCGGTTAGGACACAAGATTTTCATTCTTGGAAGAGGGGTTCGACTCCCCTACGGGCTGTTCTTCCCGCCGGAACGTGAAACGATCATATTAATTATCCAACCGCCATTTCCGCCGGCATTTTTTTCTATTGGCCGGGCACGGCATACCGCTCCCCTACGCTGAATGGTCCTTGAACACCTGCTTGAGCAAAATATCGAACTCCAACTCGAAGTTCGGCGTCAGTATCCCCTTGGATCTGGCTTCACGGATCCTGGCGATCTTCCAGAATTTTCCCTCGCTGATCTCCTCGGAGTTGATACGCAGGGGCCGGTCTGTACGCGTGAAGAACATATAGACCAGTTCGGACTCGACATCGCTTTCCCAAACGTAGCGGCCGACGGGAACAGGCTTGAAGTCGCTCAGCCCCAGCTCCTCTTCGGCCTCCCTTTTCAGGGCCGCTTCGACCGTTTCGCCGCTGCTGACGTGGCCGCCCACGGCCGTGTCCCATTTCCCTGGCTGGATCTGCTTCAGCAATGAGCGCTTCTGCAGGAACAACCTGTCCTGCGAGTTCAGGACGTGCAGGTGAACGACCGGGTGCAGGAGCCCTTTTTGCGAGTGGCAGAGGCTGCGCGGCGCCCTGCCGAGCACCTTGCCTTCGACGTCGACGATATCGAACCACTCTTCATCGGCATTCCCGTCTTGAACCCAAGGGCACTTGCGCCTGAGGCGGCGGTTGCGCAGCCACTCGACGAGAAAATAGGCGGCGAACAGGATATAGAACAGGCCTCCCGAAATGAAGCCCCAGGCCGCCGTGGACAAGGCAAAGGCGGCATAGACGATCAGGAGGGTATGTCCCAGGAAAATGAAGAACAGGGCCTTCATGCTCCGCGTCATCGCCCGCACCTGCTCGGCCCCGATCTCCACCCCCTTGAGGTAGCGGCGCGACATGGCCAGCATGATGTTCATCGGCGAATAGACCGAGACGCCCAGGACCAGGCAGAAGACGAGTTCCACAACCGCCGGCTTCAAGCGGAAAAAGATGTCGTTGTCCAGCAGCAGCGCTACCCCGCCCATGGCCACGATCAGCAGGGTGTCCAGGAGCACGAAGCGGTCCCAGGTCTTTTCCCGGGCATAGGAGACCAGCAACTCGATGAGGCCGAAGGCGACGGCCACGAGAAGCCCGACCTTGGTCCCCCACAGCGCGTCGGCGGAGATGAAAACCAGCAGCGGCAGGAAGCCTGGAGCCAGGGTTTTAAGCAGCTGCAGCCGGTTCAACGTTGGCTGAGAATGAAAACGAGCCTGTCCTGCAGTTCCTCCAGCCCCACCTGGGAAGTGCCGACCTTCTCCACCACGATGGAGGCGGCGGCATTGGCCAGGGCCACGGCTTCGCGCAGGCCGGCCCCGGCGACCAGGGACAGGGTCAGCACCGCCACCACGGTGTCGCCGGCGCCG
>JBGSPO010000240.1:0-7297 GCA_041738575.1 Candidatus Aminicenantia bacterium | reverse complement strand
TATCCCCTGCCCCTGTAGCCGCTCTGGGAGGCCGTGCAGGAAATGGCCTTGGCCGCCGCCTTCGAGGACCCGCGCTTTCCCGCGGTCGGCGCCGGCGAGCTGGAAGCGCTCGACATCGAGATCTCGGTCCTGACCGTGCCGCGGCAAGTGGCCGGGCCGGGCGATGTCCAGGTTGGCCGCGACGGCATCATCGTCAGCAAGGGGTTCCAGCGCGGGCTGCTGCTGCCCCAGGTGCCGCTGGAGCAGGGATGGGACCTGGAGCAGTACATCTCCTACGGCTGCCGCAAGGCGGGCCTCGCTGCCGACGAATGGAAGAAGGGGGTGCAGATCGAGACCTTCCAGGCGATCGTTTTCGGCGAAAAAAAACACGGGGAGGACGCATGAGCAACTACGCGACCATCGAGCTGAAAAGCACCCAGAAGATCGAGTTCATCGACATCAGCGCCCAGGTGCGCGACCATGTGCGCGCCAGCAAGTGCGGCTCGGGCATGCTGCTGGTCTTCACCCCGCATACCACCGCTGCGGTGACCATCAACGAGAACGCCGACCCGGCCGTGCCGCACGACATCGGCGAGTTCCTCAAGCGCCTGGTGCCCAAGCAGGATTATTTCCGGCACGGCGAGGGCAATTCGCCGGCGCACATCATGTCCAGCCTGGTGGGCGCCTCGGAGACCCTGGTGCTGAACAACGGCGAGCCCGTGCTCGGCTCCTGGCAGGGGATCTTCTTTTGCGAGTTCGACGGCCCGCGCCAGCGCCGCGTCTTCCTGAAGATCATCCCCGGCTGACCCGCAGGAATGGCGGAGCAAGCGAGTCCTCCCGTGAGCCGGCATCGCCGCTGTTGGCTGATTTTCCTTCTGATACCGCTGGTCGCGGTTTCCGTGTTCCTTCATGCGGCGAAATCACTCCGGCACCGGAAGTGTGTCGAGGCTTATAAAAGGTACAAGTGGCTGCCGGTTGAAAAACCGATCGGAGAGACCAAGGCCCGGCGCGCCAGTTTCTATCAGCTCCGCTATTTCCTCGCCTATCCTGCGCAGACTTCCTTCGCTGCCGCTGACCTGGCCCGTCGCATAAACGACATCGCCCCGCCGTTGCGCCTGCTGGCTGTCGAGGTCCATCCGGCCCTGCATGAACTGGGCTTCGAACTGACTGTCGGCGTCGAGGCCGTTTTTCAGAAGAGAGCCCTGCGCAAGCTCGACGCGTTCCTTAAGAGACTCGCGAACGTTCCCGGGATCTTTGATATCGCCTCCTCACCGGTCCCGGCCCCAACCGGGAAGGACAGAATGCGCGTCTTCATCGTCATCGGCCACGCGGAGTTGCAGCCATGAACTGGAGAAAGCCGGCCCGCTTCCTTTTCAAGGGCCTGGCCGCTTTCGTCGTCCTGTCCGTCTTCGTCGTCCTGGACTGGTATCCGACCGTTAAAGGACTGGGCCGCCTGCGCCACGAGCTGAACGAACTGGAGCGCAAGATCAGGAATCATGAAACCGCCGCCGCGAAGTTCATATTCCCCGATGCGGAGGAAGGCTCGATCCTGGCGCAGAGCGATTCCCAGCTTCTCCATGCCCTGCCCCTTGTTGAAAACGACGGCGCTTGGCTGGCATTTGCCCGTTCTGAACTGCTGGTGATGGATGGGGGCTTGTCCAAAAGGATCGCATTCTTCAGCGCTGTCGAGGAAATCACTCCTGGACAGCCGGAGCTGTCCGGCTGGCTGAAGATCCAGGTGCAGGATATCGGCCGATCCCTGAAGCTGGCCGATCCTGCGCAGGGCTATCCCTGGCGCGGCATATTTTTGCTGAATCCGGATGCAGGCGAACGGCTGGCCAGTCGCCCGCTTGGAGTCGCCATGCAGGCCCCGCTGCCGGCATTGTTGAACTTCATCAATCACGTCTCTTGGGGCGAAGCCCGCCTGGAGATCGTCTTCCTTCGACTGGAACCGGACGGGCGATCGGCCCGCGCCTGGATGGTCTGCCGTGGCAGCTATCTGCCTAAGGAACCATCCGCATGGTCGGTGAAAATGGGGACCGGCGCTGGCAGCGAAGGCCTGATGATCGACCTCGATTCGCCGCTGCTGCTGCAGCGGATCGACCCGTTCCTGGCTCCCCGCATTGAAAAAAAAGAGCTGCCTCCTGCAGGCAGCCCCTGGTGAACGCCATGCGCGTGGTGGCGCAACGGGTCGCCCGGGCCGTGGTCGCGGTCGAGGGCCGCACGGTCGGGGAGATCGGCCGCGGGCTGCTGCTGCTGGTGGGAATCGAAAAGGGCGATGGCGAGCCGGAGATCGCCTTCATGGCCGAAAAGGTCCTGAATTTGCGCATTTTTCCCGATGACAAGGATAAAATGAACCTTAGCGTGCGGGATATCCGCGGCCGAATCCTGTCGGTCTCGCAGTTCACCCTGGCCGCGCGGAACAAAAGGGGGCGGCGCCCTGATTTCACCAACGCCGAGGAGCCCGGTAGGGCCGCGGCGCTCTATGACCGCTTCAATTCACTGCTGGCCGCCGCCGTTCCGGTCGCCACCGGGGTATTCGGGGCCATGATGGATGTCTCTTCGGTCAACAGCGGCCCGGTTACTATTATTTTAGAGAAAATCAAGGACGATCTGGGTTGACGGTAGACGGTAGGATTAAAATTCCAAATCACAAGCACCAAATTCCAAATAAGCACCAAGTTCCAAATTCCAATGTTCAAAACAAAGGCGCTGCCAGTTTCTTTTCTCAGTTTTGATCATTGGGTGATATGAAATTGGAATTTATTTGAAATTTGAAGCTTGGTGCTTGGCATTTTTTCTCTTACTTTTACCTTTTACCTTTTTACTTTTGCCTTTTTAGTCCTTTTCTAAAAAGGCGAGCCCCCCCCATGTAGCGGGGGGGGTGTTTTTTTTAGGTGGGAGATATGGTTATTTTAAGGGGGGAGAGATGGAAAGGCTAATTAATGTTGGCATTTTTATCGGATTTTTTGTCGGTTTTTTTGGACGGGTCGGCCTTTTTTTCTTCTGAGGAGCCCTTCTTCTTGTAGTCGGTGATGTACCAGCCGGAACCCTTGAAATGGAACGAGCTCTGGGAGACGATTTTCTTGGCCTTGCCGTGGCAGTAGATGCACTTGCCGAGCGGCTCGGCTGAAATGGCCTGCAGGACTTCGAAGGTTTTGCCGCACTTCGAACACCTGTATTCATAGATGGGCATGGCCACTTCCTCCGCTTGAATTTTTTATAGCACACTTGCCCACGGCTGTCAATAAAAAAATCATGAAACTTTCCCCCTGCGTAGCGGCGTCTTATAAACATGCCGGGAATTGTAATTCATAGTGTTTTATGCTATATATTTACATTCAATTCAGATTTTGCGAGGTTTTCATGTTGAAAAAAATGCCGTGGCTGGTCCTGATGATGCTTAGCGCCCAATGGCTGTGCGCCGACATCATCGAAAAGATCCAGGTCGAAGGCAACCGCAAGGTGTCGCGTGAAACCATTCAGTTCTACATGAAATCCCGCGAAGGGGGAGTATACGACCCGGAAAAGCTGAAGGAGGATTTCCAGGCCCTGTGGGCCACCGGATTTTTCGAGGACGTGCGCATCGAGGAGGAGAACGGCGCCGGCGGCAAGATCGTTCGCCTGGTGCTGGTCGAGAACCCCCTGATCTCCTCGGTGACCTACAAGCTGAGCAAGAAGGTCAAGGAAAGCGATATCACGGAGAAATTACAGGCCGGCAATATCCTGCTGCAGCCCTTCTCCTACTACAGCCCCGCCAAGGTACGCAAGGTGAAGAAGATCGTCACCGACATGCTGCTGGAAAAGGGCTATAACCAGGCTGAGGTCGCCATCGAGGAAAAGAACGAGAACGGGCAGATCGCCCTGACCGTGCGCGTCGACGCGGGCTACAAGACGCGCATCGCCGGCGTGGTCTTCCCCGGCCTCACTCCCGGCTCGGTCTCCCCGGACTTCCTGCGCCGCGGCTTGAAAAACAACCAGGTGCACGCGCTCCTGTCCGCCATCGGCGGCAAGGACGTCTATAACCGCGAGAAGATCAACGAGGACATCGAGGAGGTCCGCCTGCGCCTGCAGCAGAAGGGCTACCTGGAGGCCAAGGTCGGCACTCCGGAATTCAGCATGGTCGCCAGGAAGACGGTCCTGGGCCACGAGCAGCAGATGCTCCAGCTCCGCATCCCGGTGGAGCCAGGCCCGCGCTACCGAGTGGGCACCGTCACCATCGAGGGCAACAAGGTCATCCGCGGCGATTTCCTGCAGAACCTGGTCACCCTGAAAAAGGGGCAAATCTACAACATCAAGAAGCGCAACAAGTTCATTGAGACCATACAGAAGTTCTACGGCGGCATCGGCTATTTTTACGCCCAGGTCGTGCCCGGCGAGAACCTGGACCCGGTCAAGCGCACGGCCGACCTGACCATCCATATCCAGGAGAACGAGGTCGTCTACCTGGGCAAGCTCGAGTTCACCGGCAACACCTTCACCAAGGACCACGTCATCCGCCGCGAGTGGTTCCTGCGCGAAGGCCGGCGCCTGAACATTAACGCCCTGGAGGACTCCATCAAGCGCATGAAGCAGCTGGGCCTGGTGACCGTGGAAAAGATGCCCGAGATCAAGCCCGACGCCCAGGACCCCCAGAAGATCAACATCACCGCCGAGGTCAAGGAGCTGAACCGGCAGATGATCAACTTCAACGTCGGCTTCAGCGGCTACGAGGGCTGGTTCATCGCCGCCGGCTATTCGACGCAGAACTTCCTGGGCATGGGCGAGTCGTTCACCCTCAACCTGCAGCAGGGCACCCGGGCCAAGAACTACCAGTTCGCCTTCACCGAGCCCTACCTGTTCAACCTGCCAGCCAACTTCGGCATCGACATCTTCAAGACCTCCTACCGCTACCCTTACATGTATACCCGCAACGGCGAGGGCTTCAACGTCTCCTCGTCGGCCCGCTTCTGGTCCTACTGGGGCGCCTCGCTGGTCTACAGCATGGAGAATATCGAGATCAGCGACGTCTACGAGGACTACCAGTACATCAACTCCTATTATTCCTTTTATTACACCGAGGGCAAGCGGCGCATCTCCGCCCTCTCGCCCACCCTGTATTACTCCACCGTGGACTCGCCGATCTTCCCCACTTCGGGCAGCAAGTTCCTGGCCACCTACCGCTATGCCGGGGGCTTCCTGGGCGGGGATATCTACCTGCACAAGATGAAACTGGAGCTGGTCCGCTTCCAGCCCCTGTGGAAGAAGCACGTGCTGGGACTGCATGCCGTCTTCGAAGGGTTGTCGCCCTTCGGAGGCAAGACGGTCCCCTACTATGAGAAGTATTTCATGGGCGGCGAACGCCAGGTCCGGGGCTTCGACATCTACACCCTCGGCCCGCGCGACAAGAACGGCAACGTCCTGGGCGGCACCAAGTCCTTTTTGCTCAACCTGGAGTACGCCATCCCCCTGACCCAGCAGTTCTCGTTCGTCTTTTTCTACGACATGGGCAACTCCTATGACACCGGCAAGCCGATCAAGTTCAATGACGTCTATTCCTCGGCCGGCCTCGAGCTGAAGATATTCGTGCCCATGCTCAACGTTCCCTTCCGCCTGATCTTCGCCTACAATCCGCGGCTGCTGGATGCCGGTGACCAGCATTTCGTCTTCAAATTCGCTGTCGGACCTTCATTTTATTAAGCATACAAAAGGAGATGACCATGAAAAAAAACCTGTTGTTGATCGTAGCCCTTGTGGCACTGAGCACCTTCGCCTTCGCCGAGTTCAAGATCGCCATCATCAATCCCCAGGCCGTCCTGCAGGCATCGGTGAAGGGCAAGGAAGCCATCGGGCGGCTGCAGGCCCTGCAGCTGGCCAAGCAGAAGAGATACGAGGCCATGCAGAAAGAGATCGACGCCCTGGAAAAGGAAGCCCTTTCCCCGGCCCTGAACGTCGAAGCCCGCGACAAGAAGACCCAGGACCTGGCCAACAAGCGGGTCGAGATCAAGCGCTTCGCCGAGGACGCGCAGAAGGAGACCATGGCCGCCCAGCAGCGGGAGTTCGAGAAGATCCAGGCCGACCTGATGCCCATCATCGAAAAGATCGCCAAGGAGAACGGCTTCTCCATGGTCCTGGACCTGAACACGGCCGGCGTCACCTTTTTTGAGCCCGGCATCGACATCTCCGAGAAGGTGGTCAAGGCCTACGACGTTCAGTCCGCCGCCGCCGCGCCGGCCCCCGCCGCCAAGAAATGAATCTTCCGCTGACCATCGAGGACATCAAGAAGATCCTGCCCCATCGCTATCCGTTCCTGTTGGTGGACCGGGTGACCGCCTGCGACGGTTTGAAGACCATCCAGGGCTACAAGAACGTCACCGGCAACGAGGACTTCTTCCAGGGCCATTTCCCCGGCAACCCCGTCATGCCCGGCGTGCTGGTCATCGAGGCCCTGGCCCAGCTGGGGGCGGCGCTGCTGATGCAGCGCTTCGTCGGCCAGCGCGTCTACGCGTATTTCGCCGGCATCGACAAGGCCCGCTTCAAGAAAACGGTGGTTCCGGGCGACCGCCTGGACCTCGACGTGCTGGTGGTCCGCGACCGCGGCAAGTTCGCCGTCATCGAGGGCAAGGCCTCGGTCGACGGCCAGCTGGCCTGCGAGGCGACCCTGATGTGCATGGTGGGAGAATGAACACGCCGCTGATCCATCCCACCGCCGTCATCAGCCCCAAGGCCGAGCTCGGCAAGGGGGTGCAGGTCGACGCCTACTCGGTGATCGGGCCCGGCGTGCGCGTCGGCGCGCGCACGGTGATCAAGCACCACGCCACCATCGACCGCAACACCGACATCGGCGAGGACTGCATCGTCTTCCCCTTCTCCTCGCTCGGCACCGACCCCCAGGACATCACCTTCAAGGGCGAGGAGACCTTTGTGCACATCGGCGACCGCAACATCATCCGCGAGTTCACCACCATCAACCGCGGCACGCCGAAGGGGGGCGGGCATACGCGCCTGGGCGACGACAACTACCTCATGGCCTATGCCCACGTCGCCCACGACTGCCAGCTCGGCAGCCATGTCATCCTGAGCAACGGCGCCACCCTGGCCGGCCACGTGGAGATCGGAGACTTCGTGGTGCTCAGCGCCTTCTGCGCCGTGCACCAGTTCGTGCGCATCGGCCGCAACGCCTACATCGGCGGCTACAGCATCGTCTGCCAGGACATCCTGCCCTTCGCCAAGGTGGCTCAGAGCCGCGAATCCTTCAGCCTGTATGGGCCCAATGCCATCGGCATGATGCGCAACGGCCTCAGCCGGGATTTCATCGAGAACGTCAAGGACATCTACC
>JBGSPO010000239.1:0-10583 GCA_041738575.1 Candidatus Aminicenantia bacterium | reverse complement strand
GCACGCCGACGGCCACCACGGCGAGTTCGCAGGGAAGCTCCGTGCCGTTGGCCAGCTTGACCCCGGTCAAGCGCCCATCCTCTCCCAGGAACGCGGCCAGGCCATTGCCGGTGATCACGTTCACCCCCTTGCTGCGCACGTGGTTTTCCACCAGTTCGGCCAGCTCCCAGTCGAGGAACGTGAGCAGCTGGGGAAGCAACTCAATGACCGTGATGTCGATGCCGGCCAACTGCAGCGCCTCGCAGGTCTCAATGCCGATCAGGCCGCCGCCGATCACCACGGCTTTCTTGATCTTCTTCTCGTCGCGGACGCGGCGGAGATAATCGGCGTCCTTCATCCGCTGCAGGGTGGTGATGCCCTGCAGGTCGCCGCCGGGGACGGGGGGGATGTTGGGCACGGCGCCGGTGGCCAGGATCAGGCGGTCATAAGGAACGGTTTCGCTCTTGTTCAGGGCGAGGTCCTTGACGCGAATGGTCTTTTTGCCGCGGTCGATGGCCAGGGCCTCGGTGTTGGTGCGCGCCTGGATGTTCTTGGCGTTCATGTAGTAGATCGGGTCGCGGACGACGCCGGTCGGAGTGCAAAGCAGCATATTGCGGTCGTCGAAGAAGCCGCCAACGAAATAGGGATAACCGCAGGAGGCCATGGAGAGTTCCTTCTCCTTCTGGATGATGGTGATCTCTGCGTTCTCGTCAAGCCTCCTGGCCTTGGCCGCCGCCTTGGGGCCGGCCGCCGAGCCGCCGATGACAACGATCTTTTTTGGTTGCGCCATTTTTGCTCCTAAATTTTAATCTACTGGCCGTATGTCGATCACCAGTGCCCCTGGACGTCGGCGCCTTTGGCTTCCTTCAACTCTCCCGCCTTGAACTTTTCCAGGGCGGCGGCCACGGTGGGCGCGTCGCTGGTGTAGACCTTGACCCCGGCTGCGGCGAGGACACGGAAGGCCTTGGGGCCGCAATGGCCGCTCACCAGCGCCTTGGCCCCCGAGCGGACCACGGTCTCGGCCGACTGAATTCCCGCTCCCTGGGCGGCATTCAGGTTCTGCTGGTTGTCGATGATCTCGAACTTGCCGTCGTCCAGCTCAACAACCAGGAAACCGGGCGCCCGCCCGAACCGGGTGTCCAGCGGGGCATTGAGCTCGTTTCCTGATGTGGAAAATGCGATCTTCATGGGGTTTCTCCTTTTTTGTTGCTTGGTGTTATGCTCTCCGTGGTTCGTACTATTTTGATGGTTGTTCTTTTTCCATCTCTTCGAGCCGCTTGCGGATGGAGTCCAGCTCGTTCTGCATGGCATCGGCCTGGTTTTTGAGCGTCTGCTTCTCTTCTTGCGGATCCAGGTCACCGGCCGGCGCGGCATAACTGCCATAGCGCATCCATCCGGGCTGGTTCGTGGCGTAGAACCTGTTCCTCCAGCCGCGGCCACCGCCGCTGAAACCTCGTCTCAAGGCTCCGCGGCCCCTGCCGAAACCCATCCCCATGCCACGTCCCGGCAACGGATTCTCATATCCGGGCATGGCGAAACCAGCACAAGATCCGGCCCTGCGGCCGGTCATGGGGCCCATTCCAGCGGGTCCCGTTCTGTCTCCTCTAGGCATGATGGTCCTCCTTTTTTGAATGATTTTTCAACCTAGTTTTTCTTCCCGGGCCGAGACCGCCTTTGCGGTCTTGACCTTCTTTCCGGCCCTGGCCCTGCCTGGGTTGAGCCCCTGGCCGCCGAGAGCCTTTCCCGGCGCATTCCCCCCTTCCGCGTCCTGTTCCCGACCCTTTACCCTGCGGTCCGGTTTTATCTCTTTTTGGCATTTTCGTAGCCTCCTTTTTTATGATATCATTCTCGGGTCATTGCGGTTCCGCATTTCGGACATTGCCGCTGCACGCAGGGCACGCCACGTTCATGGGCCAGGTGCTCTCCGCATTTCGGGCAAACACAGGTCCCGATCGCCCCGCTTGCCAGTGGACCGCCCATGCGACCGCGTCCCTGTCCTCCGCCTCCCCGGCCGCTGCCCCCTTGGCCTCTGCCTCCACCTTGTCCTCGACCGCCGCCCATTCCACCTTGTCCTTGTCCATTCATGGTTGTTTTCTCCTTAATTAAAGTAATAATACTTTTGTCAGCGATGCGGGCGCGCCTGCAGCAACCCGGCATGGCGAACGCCTTGCCATTCAGGCCTCCCTTGAGCCAGGCCTGGATGACGGCCTGCAGATCGCCGGCCACGAACGGGATCACCCGGATGCCGTTGGCCGCGATCATGGCGTTCAGCGGCCGGGAGATCGCCCCGCAGACGATGGCCTGGATGCCGAGCTCGTTCAGCCGATTTGTTTTTTGCAGCGGCAGGTCGGGAGGCAGCGTCTCTCTCTTTTCACTGATGATGCGGCCTGACTCGGTCTCCAGCACGCGGACCTGGAGCGCGGTATCAAATACCGGCGCGATGCGTTCATCCAAACAAGCGAATGCCACCTTCAACATAGGTAGTTTTACTCCTCACTATAATCTGAAGCATGATTCATGCCAAAGCCTGTTTCGATCAGAGATAAACGCGCGGATGGCCCATATGGATGAATATTGGCGCGTGATCCTGCCATGCGCGAATTACGAAAAGAGTAGCGCTATCGCTACCCATTAAAACAGTGTAGTGGCGTTTGCGCTACCGTCAGTGTTTTGGCGAGAGGGGAGAAAGACCCAATTTTTTGATGCGGCGGAAGAGGGTGGTCTTGTGGATGCCCAGGTCACGGGCGGCGGCCGAGTGGTTGCCGTGCCGCCGGTCCAGGGCGGCGCGGATGGCCTGGGTGTCGAGCTGGTCATGGGCGGAGCGCACGGCGGATATTTTCTTTCCCCCACCGGCGAACTGGGTCAATTCGGCAGGCAGGTGCTCCATGCGGATATCCCCTTCGGTGCACAGGATGAATGCGCGTTCGATGACGTTCTCCAGCTCGCGGATGTTGCCCGGCCAGTCGTGGGCCATGAGCAGGGACAGGGCTTCGGCGGCGATCCCCTGGACCTCCTTCTGCTGCAGGCAGTTGAAATGGGCGATGAACTGCCCGGTTAAGAGGGGAATATCCTCCATGCGCCGGCGCAGCGGCGGCAGCTCTATGCGCACGACGTTCACCCGGTAGTAGAAGTCCTCGCGGAATTGCCCCTGGCGGGTCATTTCCAAAAGGTCCCTGTGGGTGGCGACGATGATGCGGGCATCGGCGGTCTCGGAGCGCGTCGCCCCCAGCGGTTCGTAGACGCGGTCCTGCAGCACGCGCAGGAGCTTGACCTGCAGCGCCGGGCTGATATCGCCGATCTCATCGAGGAAGAGCGTGCCGCCGCGGGCCAGGGCAAAGCGGCCCGGCTTGTCCTTGTTGGCGCCGGTGAACGCCCCGGCCTTGTAGCCGAACAGTTCCGACTCCAGCAGCGTTTCGGGCAGGGCGCCGCAGTTGACCGCGATGAACGGCCCCTGGTTGCGGGAGCTGAGCGAGTGGATCGTCCGCGCCACCATTTCTTTGCCGGTGCCGGTCTCGCCCAGGATAAGGACGGTGCTGTGGCTGGCGGCAACGGCGGGAAGGACCTCGAACACCTTCTGCATCAGCGGGCTGCGGCTAGCCAGGTCTCCGACGCGGAACTTGCCCTCCAGCTCCTGGCGCAGCGCCTCGACCTCGGAAAGGTCGCGGAATGTTTCGGCGCCGCCGACCACGCGTCCGGAGACGTCGCGGAGCACGGCGGTCGAGATGCTGATCGGGATGCGGTCTCCCGCGGCATTGACGATGTAGCCCGACTTGCCGATGATGGGCCGGCCCGATCTCAGGGTTTGCTTCAGCGCGCAGGCCGCGCCGCACATGCTGGAGCGGAAAACGTCCGAACAGTGCCGGCCGATGGCTGCCTTGCGCTTGACACCGGTGATGTGTTCAGCTGCGCGGTTAAACGAAGTGACCAGCCAATTGCGATCGACCGTGAACACGCCATCCGATATGCTTTCTAAAATCGCTTCGGTTTGGGCCGCGGGAACAGGCTGCTTTTTAATGTTCTTGCTTTTCATCTTCGCTGCGGCCATTATACAATAGATTCTTTAGTCCCGGGAGAGTTTTTATCGCGGGGTCGCCGCGATCGCGGGCCGTTAATCCAGCTGGCTGCCGGTGGTGGTCATGATCAGCTTGCCGTGCTTGACTCCCTTGGCGCTCAGCAGCCGGGCGGCCACTTCCTGGATTTCTTTTCCCCTGCCCTTCAGGATAATCACCTCCAGGCAATTGTGCTCATCCATGTGGATGTGGGTGGTGGATAGAATGATCCCCAGGTGGTGATGCTGGATGTCGGTCAACTTCTTGGAAAGTTCCCGGACATCATGGCTGTAGACCAGGCTCAATACTCCCATGGTCGGGGTTTTGGCGCCGGTCCATTCTTCGGCCACCAGCCGTTCGCGGATCAGGTCGCGGATCGCCTCCGAGCGGCTCTTGTAACCCAGCCGTTCGATGAACGGGTCGAATTTATCCAGCAGGATTTCATCCAACGATACCCCGAATCTGACCAGTTTGCCCATCCGTGCCTTCCTTTTGTTTCGCTGCCAACATTATATTGAAAAAATTGACAATAGGCCATAGACGAGGTCAAGAGGCTGTTGGCGATGGGCCGGCGGCCTGGGAAAAAGCAGCAGGCCCGGTGTTGCCAGGCCATGGACGGAATGGCGCGCCATGTGGTCGCAGGACTGATGCCTTAACCCTTAACGCGTTGACTCATGGCGGCTGCCGTGCTCCATGATCGTGGAGAGCGCAAGCGGTCTCGTGCAGGGAGGATTGGGCTATTCCGGAATTTGAAAGCGGCCGCCTTCCAGGTGAAAACGTGCCAGGATGATCTCCTTCCCGGCGATGGCCTCCTGCGTGACCAGGACGATGTCCATGCCGCGCCGCGGCAGGCGGTAGAGGACAGGCGGGTCATCGGCGAATTCATCGCCGGGAAAACAGGCCCGGTACAATTCCTTCACTTTGTCCGCGGTCAACGGTTGCCAGACCTTGGCGGTTATTTCCGCCCAGGTCCCCCGGGCATATTCCAGGAAAAAAATCTGCTGCCGGCAGAGCGGCCCGCAGTGGTTCACCGTCACGCCGATCATCGGGCCTTGGGGGCCTTGGCTGAAAAGGGCGAGATCGATCCAGCCCTCGAATGCGTTCCCGCCCCTGCCGGCCAGCCTCAGCCAGCCGTTGGCGCGGTCGTCGACCGCGATCATGCCCAGCCGCTCGGCCGCCGGGATCCTGATGTTTTCAAAACCGAGGAATTTTTCCGGGATGCGGAGCAGGTAATCGGAAATGGACAGCGGTTTCACCGCGGCGGCTCCATGCATTGCCGCCAGGAGACAGGCGGTGATCCAGGGATAGATCCTGGAATTTCTTTTCATGGTCTTCATGCCGGGCATTGTAAGGGAAAAACCGGGATTTTTCCAGCGCCGCCTTTGGCTCCGGGCGCCGGGGCATCAGGAAACCTGGTCCAGGTCGGCCTCCTCCCGATAATCGACGATGACATGCTGGTTTTTGCGCCTCGGCCTGAGCAGGGACAGGACGGTCAGGTAGGTGCGGTTGACCTTCAGCCAGTGGCGGTTCAGCTTGCGCGCGTAATGGGCGATGGCGATGTCGAGCCACTTGAAGTTGATCAGCCGGCGCAGCGACGTGGCCAGGGAATAGAATTTTTTGTGGCTGTAGATCTGGGCCCGCTGCAGGTCCAGCGGGGCCATCCGGGTCGGCTCGAAAACCACGTGGTGGGCGTCGTAGAGGTTCCAGTCGCGGAAGCGGATGCGCTGCTCGGCGCTGATCCTGCCGTAGAAATCTGAACCGGGGAAAGGGGTCAGGATCATGAACTGGCTGGAGGCCAGCCGGGCCTTTTTTGCGAAGCGCACGGTGCGGCGCACCGTGCGCCAGTCGTCCTCGTCGAAACCGTAGACGAACATGCCGTGGATGCGGATGCGCTTGCGGCGCAGGACCTTCACGGCGCGGGCGATCTCGGCCACGGTCTGCCCTTTTTTCATGGCCTTCAGGCTTTGCGGGTTGACCGATTCGAATCCGATGAACACGATCTGGCAGCCGGCTTTTTTCATCAGCTGGACCAGTTCGCCGTCCCGGGCCACGTCGGCGCGCACCTGGGCCGACCACTGGAACTTGAGCTTGGCGGCGATCATGGCCCGCAGCAGCTCCTTGGTGTGCTCGGTCCTGGCGGCGAAGTTGTCGTCGTAGAAAAAGATGAAATGGTGCCGGGGGTCGTAACGGCGCAATTCGCTCATGACGCTGGCGGTGGAGCGGAAGCGGTACTTGTGGCCGAACATCCCGGTCACCGAGCAGAACGAGCAGGCGTAGGGACAGCCCCGGGAGGTTTGCACCGGGATGACCACCTTGCCGTCGATCTTGTCCCGGAAGGCCTTGGACAGGCTCAGGTCGGGGAGGGGAATGGAATCTAGATCCTCCACGTGCGCCTGCATGGGATTGTGGCGCATGCTCCCGTCTTGCCAATAGGAAAGGTTGGGGACGTCTTCCAGGCCGGCGTCCTTCTCCCAGGCCTCGGCGAAGGCCAGCAGGGCTTTTTCCCCCTCGCCGCGGATGACGAAATCGGCGTGGGCAAGCGCTTCGTCGGTCAGGAAGGTCACGTGCGGGCCGCCCAGCATGACCTTCACTCCATTCGAACGCAGCCGGTCGGCAATGGCGTAGGCCCGCGGCGCGGTCGAGGTGATGGTGGAGATGCCGACCAGGTCGGCATGGCTCACGGCCGCGAAATCAATGCGTTCCATCTCCTCGATGACGACCTCCGCCTCCCAGCCGCGGCCGCGCATCAGTGCTCCCAGGATGAAACAGCCCAGGCGCGGGGAATAGAAATGCGAGAATATGTGCAGGCCGGGCGGCCGCGGTTCGATCAGGATGATCTTTGGCATTTTATCTCCTTGGTTTTGCGCTGATTACAATATTTTGCAGCGCCGGCCTCCTGGCCGCTTTTTCGCCCTGGGTCGGGATCGGGTTGCTGCTGGATGGCGGGATGGAACTGGAAAAGCCCCGGAACGATTTGATTTTTGGCAGACAACAACCCTAAACCGACAGGTCCTTGCCTAATTATATAAACTGATTTTATATTTTTTCAAAAGAAATATTAATTTTCGGCCTGGCCTGGCCGGAAAAGCTCCAGGATCGCCGGGGCGACGTTGTTGTAGAAGCCTATGGCAGGCGTCTAGGTATTTGTTTTATCCGTCTCCGAAGCAGCAACAATGGCAAGAAAAACAGGAGTTGGACAGGTGAACTGGCCGCGGCTTGGAAGCCGATATTGCGGGAGGAAATCAGGCAGGAAAAAAACTCGGAAAAGGGATTGTCGTTTTCCAGGTATACCCAGGTCGCTGCCGGTTTTTTGTGTCTGTTTGCCGCGGCTTGACCGGCGTCGGCTTTTTCCAGCTGCTGCACCGATGTGTTTACGGCGGCATTGATCTTATCCTTTAAAGTGGAAAATTCCCTATGAATCTGACTGTGAAACTGGTCGATGGGAACTTTTCCCGCCAGGCGGAAAAGGTGGATGTTTTCCCTGATATCTGAGATGATGGCCAGGTGTTCGGCCCAAAAATGATCGATGGCCTCCAGTGTGAATTGGCGAATCGTGCCTGCCTCTCCGTTCAGAATGTCTTCGCGCCATTGGCTGATCTGCCGGCGCTGCGCCTCCACCAGTGCCGTATATTGCTGCAGGGTGGAACGGATGTCGGCGTTGTTCCCTTCGATGACTCGCTGCAGATGAATGATTTCTTGATTCATCCGGGTCGCGGGGTACGGTCGTCCGTTTTCTGCCAATTTCATCCGCGCGGTCAGCGGATCAGTCGTTTGATAACGGACCAGCAGGTCGTCTTCCAGGCTGACGAAAAAACGCGAGGAGCCGGGATCGCCCTGGCGGCCGGCCCGGCCGCGTAACTGCAAGTCGATGCGCTGGCTTTCGTGGCGGTTGCAGCCGATGATGTAGAGTCCGCCCAAGGCTGCCACGGCGGCATGGTCGCAACTGTCGGCCCCGCCCAAGTGAATATCCGTGCCGCGCCCGGCCATGTTGGTCGAGATGGTCACCGCCGACAAGGCCCCGGCCCGGGCGATGATCCCCGCCTCCTTTTCATCGTTTTTTGCATTCAGGACTTGGCAGGCGATCCCTTTTTCCGCCAGTTTCCTGGCGATCAGTTCGGATTCGCTGATGGTGGCGGTCCCTACCAGTATGGGCCGGCCGCTTGCATGCACCCGGGAAATTTCTTCTGTAAGCGCCAGGTATTTGGCCTGCTTGTCGGCAAACACCACATCGGGATGGTCGATGCGGATACAAGGCCGGCACGGGGGGATGACAACGGTTTTCAGGCCGTACAATTTATTGAATTCATCGGCCGCCGGCTGGGCGGTGGCTGTCATGCCGCAAAGCCTGGGATACAGTCTGACAAAATGCTGCAAGGCGATGGATCCCAGTACGCGACCCTGAGGCTGGACAGCCAGGTTTTCCTTGGCTTCCACGGCAGGTTGGATGCCGTCGGGCCAGCGCCGCCGATCGGCCAGGCGGCCGGTAAATTCGTCGACCAATTCGATCTTACCGGTGCGGACGATGTAATCGATATCTCGATGCAGCATGACTCTGGCATGCAGGGCCAGGTTGATCCCGGTCAACAGCAGCCGGTTGCACTCACTGAAAAGATTCCCGCAAGCCAGCTGGGTTTCCAGGCATTGAATGCCGCGTTCGCTGAGATACGCGTTGCGGCGGTTCTTCGTCACCGTATAGTCTAGGTCAGGTTCCAGGGTTTTCACCTGTCGGGCCAATGCGTGGTGGTCGCAGGCTGGCAGCTCTGCTGGACCGGCGATTACCATGGGAATACGGGCTTCATCGATGAGGATGAAATCGGCTTCATCGATGATAGCCAAATGAAAGGGGCGATGCACGGTTTCTTTTCTCTCATAGGCCAGGTGGTCGCGCAGGAAATCGAAGCCGGCTTCGCGTGCGGTCACGTATGTGATATCCGCGTTGTAGGCATGCTGCCGCTCGGCAACGCTCATACCTTCCTGAATGACGCCGACCGTCAAACCCAGGAACTGGTGAACAGTGCCCATCCAGGCGACGTCGCGGCGCGCCAGGTAGTCGTTGGCGGTGAACACGTGCACGCCATGACCACTCAAGGCGTTCAAATAAGCGGGAAACACCGCGACCAGTGTTTTGCCTTCGCCAGTGGGCAATTCCGCCAATTTGCCCTGATGCATGGCGATGCCGGCAAGAATTTGATTGTCGAAGGGTGATAAGTGCAGGACCCTGCGGCAAGCTTCGGTGACCAGGGCGAAAGCAGTGGTCAGCAATTCTTCATTTATGCCGGTTGCACGGGTTTTTTGACGAAGATTTTCGGATATCTCTTGCATCTGGTTGTCCGTTTTTTCTGACCAATTGATGCTGCGAATGCATGTCAATAAGTGTTGGTAGGGTGCCAGGTCGCATTCGAGTGGAATTCCACGCCAGCGCCTAACCGTATCAATGATATTCAGCCAGGTCTTTGAACCGAATTTATGTGCTTTCAATTTTCTACTCCATTGAATAGTGAATAGTCCCTTGTTGTTTGAGAATGAAGAAAGTTCCTTCCGGGGAAATTTACTGGGGCGGACTGCGTTCGTGCCGTTTGACCGCGGTCCGTATCGAGACAACGGTGCGATGGGTCGCGAATGCGGGTGTTGCCGGTGCTAATCCCGGATAAAAACAAAAGGGGATAAAAAGTATAAGTAGAGGGAAAAAACAGATCGCTACAATCAGGAAAAACAAGCCGGATAACAAAAACACGGCATTCTGGCTATTTGAAGTTTTCACGATTCCATTTATGTTGTGATTCATTTTTCTTTTATATTATAAAAATAAAATCAGCGGCTGTCAATTTTTGAAAAATTGGCGCTGTTATTTCATGGAAATAGTTCCAGCAGCGCCGGCGTGACGTTGGAAAGGCTTCTGATCTTTTTGCGCAAACGGGCGCCATGCTTGCCCCAGGCGATGAGCGGCACCGGGTTGCGGCTGTGGCCATGGGCATGGAAATCCTCCAGGTTGCCATGGTCGCTGGTCAGGACCAGCGTATCCGCTTCGGGATCGAGAAGCGACAGGAGCGACCCCACCAGGGCATCGAGGCCGCGGATGAGGGAGACGCACTCGGCCAGCGATTTGCGGTGAGCGTAGAGGTCGGTCTGGAAATACTCGTACAGGATGAAGTCGAAGCGCCGCGAGGCCCCCCGGATCACCTCCGCCGCCTGTTCCGGGGAAAACTCCGGCAGGGGCAGGCCCCGTTCGATGAGCTGGCGGTTGGAATAGTCCTGGTAGAGGGCCGTTCCCGCTTGGACATCCTTTGCGCCGAAGGGATTCTGCCCGCTGGCCAGCAGCATGCAGGAGGTCACGGAGATCATCCTGCGGAAGTGTTCCGGGAATTCCCGGGAGAACCAGAGGCGGCCGTCGGGCTCGATGCGCACATGCCGGGCGGTGAACAGCTCCTCGTGGGCCGGGTAGGCATTCAGGTAGCGGGCCGCGGCCCCCCGGGCGGCCAGCCGCGAAAGCAGGTTATTCTCCAGTATGACCCGGCGCAGGCTGCGGTCGGGGTAGCCGTTGCGGTGGCGCTGGCC
>JBGSPO010000227.1:0-27371 GCA_041738575.1 Candidatus Aminicenantia bacterium | reverse complement strand
CCTGCGCGCCGACGCGCCTCTGGACGCCGACGCGGCCGGTGCTTTCACGGTGGGCGAAAAGCTCCCGGCCTCGGCCGAAGGCTTCAATGGCACGCTCGAAGCCGAGATCGTCGCCGTCAGCGCAGACCAGGTCGGTTTCCGCGTGGACAATTCCGCACGGCAGCTTCATGAAGGCCAGGGGATCGGCTGCAAGAAGCTGAAGGCCGATCATGCGGACGCCATCGTCATCCCGGCTGCGGCCGTTCTGAACGACAGCCTGGGCGATTTCGTTTACATCGCCGAAAAGAAAAAAGCCAAAAAGCTGTACGTGACCCTGGGCGCGAGCGAGGCAGGCGCGATCCGGATCGAAAAAGGCCTGGTTGCCGGCACCCAGCTCATCGTGTCCGGTTTCGAGTGCCTGGCGGATAAAAAGAAGATCCGCGTGGTCAACGAGGAGCAGATGGCCCGGGAAAAAGCCGAAGCCAAGGCCATGCAGGAAAAAAAGGAGGCGGCTGCCGTGAAGCCGGCCGCCGGGGAAGAGAAAAAAGCCGTCCCGCCGGTCGTCGTGTCCGGTTTGGACGAATTCATCGCCTACCTGGATGCCAACAAGGACGCCCTGGGTTATGTCCGCTATGAAAAGAGCGAGTGGAAAGGCCTGCCGGCCGTCAGTATCTATTCCGGTCGGGAGACCCAGAAGAAGCTGCTGGACATCATCCCGCAATTCGCAGTCAGCGAAGTGACCTTCGAGCTCCAGGACGACCTGATCGTCTCCATCGTGGCTTTCAAGAAAGTGGAAGAGTTCATCTCTGAAATGGAAGCGCGGGCCCGGGAAGAGCAAGCAAGCCGGACGCGGTTCGCCAACCGCCTGTTGAAGTTCGGCGTTCACGGCACCTATTTCCTGATGCTGAGCAAGAATTTCAAGGATACCTACGGCGGCCTGATCGGATTCGGCGGGGAATTGTCCTATCGTTTTTCCAATAAAATGGATTTCTGGGTCAGCGGCGGCATGGCCAATAAAAAGGTCACCCCGGAATGGAGCACCGACGAGATGCAGTTCAAATTGATCCCCTTGTCGGCGGCCATCCGCTATTACCTGACCGAAAAAGGCAAGCTGAGCACCTTTGTCGGCGCCGGCGCCAATGTCTTCCTGGTCAAGGACCTGAACCCGGTGCTGGACATCAAGGCCACGCTCATCGGCTTCAACGCCCTGGCGGGTCTTTACTATAACTTGACCAATAAAATCAGCGCCCAGCTCACGGCCAAATTCAACCTGATCCAAAAGGATATGGTCCCGGATTCAACTGTGGATGACCCGCTGAACTTGAGCGGGCTGGAGTTGCTTTTCGGCTTCTCCTATTCGATCTAGCATCAACCGCGATCGCAAGGGACAGTCCCCGGGGCTGTCCCTTTTTTTTGCCCGGGCCGCGACGCAGGCCGCGGCTGGACGAAAGCCGGGCCGGCCGCTGGGAAAACGGTTGACTTTAAAGGTGAATTTGGTATAATTTATCTTCTTGGTTTGCATCCCATGTGAAATACAATTTTTCAGGAGGAATTTCAGGCATGAAAATCCGTAAAATTTCGGCCGTTGTGGCTGTTTTTTCTCTGGTCTTCGCGGCAGCGGCACTGCTGCCCGCCTGGGAGGCGCCCCTGCGCATCCGCGGCAATGACGGCGACGTCTACGAGCGCCCCGGCGTGTTCATCAGTTCCGTGGGCGAAGTATACGTGATCTTCCAGGTACGCACCACCGGCATGGCTTCTTATATCGAGCTGTTCAAATACAATGGCGAGACGGTCACCAAGCTGAAAAAGCTGTCCGAAGAATCCGGGCCGCTGCAGTCCACCTATTTCCCCAACGTGGCGGTTTCCGAGAACGGCGAGATCCACGCGGTCTGGGCCGAATACACCAAGGGCTCCCAGGGGACACAGTACATCAAGTACCGCTTTTTTGACGGCAGCAGCTGGCAGCCGGCCGTGCTGCTGACCACGATCATTAATTCGGATTTTTGCGAGGATATCCGCATCGCCTGCGACAACAACAAGAACGCCTTCATCGTTCTCTACGACTCCACCAACGGCCGCTGCCATTTCATCACCAAGTACTTCGGCCAGGCGGCCACCGATTCATTTCCGGTCGATGGCCGCTCCAAGCACGCCGACATCGCCTGTGACAGCGACTATGTCTACCTCACCTGGCAGCACTGGATCACTACCGACTACGGCATCTTCTACAAAAAGCGCGAGAACAAGGCCAACGGCGCCTGGGGGCCGACCATCGACCTCAAGAGCGTGGGAACGCAGAGGCCCTGCATCGCCCTGGACAAGGACAGCAAGCCCCACATCACCTACTGGCGCGATTACGGCCAGACCCGCGAGCTGTTCTACCGCAAGGGCGGCGAGGAGAACCTGACCAACACGGCCATGACCACCAAACTATCCGTCGGCGAGCCCCGGTCCTACCATTTCGCCGATTTCTCGATCCGCGGCGACAGCATGTTCGCCACCTGGCAGCTGGGCTACGACCGCGGCGGCCAGGCCATCTATTACAACTGGTACAAGGACGGCGCCTGGAGCGGCCCCACCGCCCTGCCCGGGGTGAGTTTCCCGGCCCTGACCGTTTCCGCCCTCTCGCCCGACGGCAGCAACGCCGTGGTCGTCTATCCTTCCAATGACACGGCCGTCTGGCTGATCAGTTATGAGCAAGTGACCCCCGGCAACCCGCCGACCCCGGTCATCACCACCGACCGCAACGAGCTTTTCTGGGGCGGCAGCGACACCATCAAGTTCGACGCTTCGGGAAGCACTCCGGCCGCCGGGGCGACCATCACCAAGTATGAATGGGATTTCGCCGGCACCAGGAAAGAAGGGGCCCAGGCCACCTACACCTACGAGGATATCAAGCAGTACGGGGTGGTCAAGGTCAAACTGACCGTCACCGACGACAAGAAGGCCCGGGCTTCGCTGCAAAAAGAGATCGTCGTCAACGCCCTGTACACCCCGGTGGTGACCTCGCTGCGCGAGGTCTTCATCCGCACCGCCGTTTTCAACCGCATGGGCATGGAGATCCAATGGCAGGCGAACAGCCTGAACGGATCCTCCGCCATCAGCGGTTACCAGGTTTTTCGCAGGGACATCGCCAGTGCCGACGATTTCGTCAAGATCGGCGACGCCAAGGAAGGCGCGATGTATTTCCTGGACGCCACCCGCCTGCAGGGGCATGAATATGCCTACGGCGTAGCCGCCGTCGACGACCAGGGCCGCATCAGCCCGCTGGACCATTTCGCGGCCTCCACGCCGGCCCGCGTTCCATCCGCGGAAAAGGCCGATCCGCAATACCGCGTCCAGTAACCAACGAGGAGCAGAAAATGAAAAAAAATATCGCCATCATCGCCGCTTTCCTGCTGCTGTCGTCAGTGCTGCTGACCGCGCAAACCGCCAAAGGCGGAGCCGCTGATTTCATCAAATACCTTGAAGAGAACAAGGAAAACCTGCAATACGAAAAATATTCCCAGTCGCAGAAAGGGGATAAGATCACCGTCCAGATCCACTGTTCGCTGGAGACCCAGAAGAAGCTGCTCGATGTTTTAGACCAGTTCGCGGTGCTGGAATTCCGCTTCGAAATGGCCGGCGCGGACCGAGTGGTCACCTACGCGGCTTTCCAGGGCGAGGCCGTTGTGAAGACCGGCCATGGATTTTCTCTGAAGAACAAGCTCAAGGCCGGCGTGGCCGGGATTTACTATTACGCCATGGACAAGAACATCGACGGCCTTTACGGCAGGTTGCTGGGCGGCAGCGTGGACTTTTCCTACCGCTTCGTTCCCAAGGCCGATTTCTGGCTCAGCGCCGCCTACATCACCCGGGCCGCCAATCCTGATTGGACCAGCGAGACCCTAAAACTGACGCTTTTTCCTTTTTCCGGAGCCTTCCGCTATCACATCATGGACAAGGCAAAATGGGACATCCACCTGGGCGCCGGGGCCAATTTCTACCTGATCCGGGAGATCAACCCGGTCAAGGATATCAAGACCACGGCACTGGGTTTTTGCGCCCTGGGAGGAACCTATTTCAAATTGTCCCCCAAACTGTCGGCCCAGGCCCTGCTCAAGTACAACATGATCAGCAAGGATGTCTACCCCGAGCTCGATACCGACAACAAGCTCGATCTGGGCGGCCTGGAATTGCGCCTGGGGGTGGTTTTTAACTTTTAAGCCGGCTGCTGGCGGCCCATTTCTCATGCCCGGTTGAAAAGCCAATGGAATTATTTTATAATACCGGCATGACCAAAAGAAAAATCACGGAATGGCTTGCTTTCGTCATGGTCTTTTCACTGCTTTTCATCTTCCAGGCGCCGCTCTGGGGTTGGAGCAGGCCCATCACCGTGGCCAACGACTCGGGCTATACCTACGAAAAGCCCCAGGTGAAATACGATTCCAGCGGCACGGCCTATGTTTCCTATACCGCCAACACCGTGGGATCCAAGAAATCGAACATATTCCTGAGCCGCTTCGACGGCAGATCGGTCGAATTCGTCAAAAATGTGTCCGAGACCTCGAACCATGCCTATGAAGGCGATGTCGGCATCTCGGCTTCAGGGCGCATCCACCTGGCCTGGGTGGAGTACGCGCCCAACAACCCAACGACCCAATCCATCAAATACCGCAGTTACAGCGGTTCATGGTCCACCATCCAGACCCTGGGCCAGGTGACCTCAACCGACCTGGTCGAGGACCTGCGCATGGCGGTCGACAGAAACAACAACGTGTTCGTCGTGTTCATGGTCTGGCCGGCCGGCCGCTGCCAGTTCATCAGCAAGTACGGCTCCGCGGTCTCTTTCCAGAATTTTCCGGTCACGGGCCGCTCCAAGCACCCCGACGTGGCCGTGGACGACCGCTATGTCTATATCGCCTGGCAGCACCTGGTCAGCAGCCGCTATACCATCCTCTCGCAGAAGAAGAACAATGTTGCCGGCGGCAGCTGGCTCGCTACGCAGGACCTGCGCCACTACGACACCCAGCGGCCGCGCACCGACGCCGACAGTTCCTACAACCCGCACGTGATCTACTGGCACGACCTGGGCGCCACCCGGAAACTGTTTTACAAATACTGGCGCGGCACTTCTTTTTCATCGAGCCAGGTCGTATCCGACCCTTCGGCCTATTATGCCTATCACTTTGCCGATTTCGAGGTCAAGGGCACGCAGATGATCGCCACCATGCAGATGGGGGGCTATTACGGCGGCCGCGCCATCTACTACAACTGGGCCAACAACGGCGTCTGGGGGGGGCTCAGAGAGCTCCCCGGCACCTTGGCCATGCAACCGACCATGGCCTCCGTGGACATGACTTCCGCCTATAAGGTGGTCATCGCCGTGGCCAGCACCAACAAGGCCGTTTACCTGATCCAGAGCGAGGGGGACGCCCCGGAACCGCCGCCCCCTGCCCCCGAAGCGAACCTGCCTCCCACCGCCACGTTCTCCTTCACGCCGCTCCAGGGCCTTTACCCGCTGAGCGTGAATTTTAACGCCAAGAACTCCCGCGACAGCGATGGCCAGATCGTCAGCTACAATTGGGATTTCGGTGACGGCGCCAAGGGCTCGGGATCGGCGATCGAGCATGTCTACCAGGGCAAGAACCGCTTCCGCGTCACCCTGACCGTCACGGATGACGACGGCGCTTCGGCCACGGCCACCGGCGAGGTCGAAGTGTTCGGGTTGTATCCGCCGCTGGACGTGCAGTTCGCGCGCTATGAGAACCGCAACCTGTTCTCCATTGAATACCTGTACAAGATCACCTGGAGCCAGAATCCCAACAATATCGATGTCGGGGCCAGCATCGTCGCCTACAAGATCTACCGCCGTTTAAAAGGCAGCAGTTACGGATACGGCCATTTCTATACCTATCCTTCCGGAGGGCAGCCCAACTACGAGTACTTGGACCGCTCGCTGGGCAGGACGGCGTACGAATACGAATACAGGATCAGTTCGGTCGACGGTGCCGGGCGGGAAAGCGACCTGAATTAAGGTACCTCAGCGTAATTCCAGCCAGAAAAAAGCAGGCCCAGGCCCCCCCTTTGCTTCCAGGCCCAGGTGGATCATTTTTTTGCTGCCGAGGGAAAATCGCTGCAACGCCCCCATGGGGCACTGGATGCGGTTTTCCGCGGCAGTGTTTTCCGCGAGCAGGGTGCGCCTCCCGTTCTTGACCTGCAGGGCAACCCGGCCGCTGTTCAGCAGGCGCAGGTCCAGGCGCCTGGCGGCGCTGCCTTGGGTATCGATGAACAGGTCGTAGTCCTGCCCGGCCAGGATCTTGAATCCTTTTACTTCCTTTTTATAGGCGAAATTCCTGGAGTTGCAGTAAAAAGAAAGGCCGCCGGCCTGATAGCGGGTCTGCAGCTGCACGTGAGGGAAAAGACAAAGGAGAAACAGCAGCCCCAGCCCCAGCGGCGGGAAAAGCAACCGGGCCGCCGCGGACGCCTTCGGCCAGTCGCTTTTGACGTAGTAGAACCCAAGACCTGCCGTGAGCAGGCCCAGCCAGACCCAATTGGGCAGGTAAGCCGCATTGCTTGTTTTCAAGAACGACGGGAGCAGGCTCGTCAGCTTAACCGCTTCACTGCCCAGGAACAGGAGCAGCGCCGACGCGCGCTGGCTGACCTCGCGGGTCACCGGCTGGTAAAGAAAAAGCGGGTAATAAAAAAGCCAGGCCGTGGCAAAAACAGTCATGCCGGCCAGGAAGCGGAAAAGCGTGCGCCCCATCCCCGCCAGGGCGTACCGGCTCCAGGCGGCCAGAAAAACAACCATGACCCACAGGACAAACAGGGTCGGCCGCGCCGCCGGGGAATAGCCCCCGCGCACCGTGGTGAAGGCGTGGAACAGGACATAGGAAACGAAGATCGCTGCCAGCAGGGGGAAATCCCGGATCTTCTCCCTGACCTCTTTTTTGAACGCCAGGAAGACCAGCAGAAAGACCGGGGCATAGACCAGCAGCCCGTCGCGCTGGTCAAGGAAAAAAGAGAGCAGGGTCTCGATCCTGAATTTGAACGGGATGGCGAGGAAATTTTTTTCCGGCGAGATGACGCGGGGATCGAATGAACCGTACAGCATCCGGCTGTACAGGCCCAGCGCGGCCAGGCTTGCCGCCTGTGCGGAAAAGAACGATGCCAAGCTTCGGGCGGCCCGGGCGCCGGGTCCGCCTGCGTCGCGCCAGATGCGCCTGGCAAAGAACAGGGCCATGATCGCGGTGGGAATGATATATTTCAGGTGCAGCCAGGGGATGCCGGCCAGCAGCAAACCCGCAAGGAAATAGCGCTTTTTGTCACGTCCGAAAACATAGGCGAAGACCATCAGGGTGGCGGCGGGCAATTCGGGAAAGAGGTGCACCGCCTGGAACACCAGCGGGAAGGTGGCCAGGAAAAAGAGGAACAGCCGGCTGCCGTCCTTGTCGGGAATGCTTGTTCGCAGGACCAGGAAAAGCCCCAGGGCGAAGAATGAATGGATCAGGGCGGCCACCAGGCGGAAATAGAGGCTGGCGGGGATCGCTCCGCCCAGGAGCCTGAACAGGTAAAAAAACGGCAGCAGCAGGAAAGACATGCCGGGCAGGTGGAACGAATGGTAACGGCCCGAGCGGACCGAGCCGTGAAAACGGATCTCCACCGGCAGGTAGGCGAAATAGGTCTTTTGCTCCAGGTTGTTCCTGAGGTCAAAATCACCGTCCTCGGCCAGGCTCTGGGCGATCATGACGTAATGCGGTTCGTCGCCCGACAAATGGATGCCTTGGGAGTAAAGTGCGGCGGCGGCCAGGGTGAATGCCAGGAGGGAAACCAGCCAGATATGCCCGGGACGAACCGGGCCGGAAAAGACCTTCAGCCGGCAGCCGGGGCCCCGCCAGGCCAGCACGAGAATATAGGCCAGCATGAAAAAACAGGCCAGGCGGATGCGGAAATCGCCGACCGATGAATAGTGCACCAGCAGCAGCGGCGACAAGGCCATGGCCAGGTAGGGGGTGACGGCCGTGCCGGACAGGAAGCGGCAGGCGGTTTCGCTGACTGCGATCCAGGCGGCGAAGCCGATCAGCAGGAACGCGCCGCCGTCTCCCAGATGCCAGGTGACCAGTAGCAGCAGCAGCCCCACGGCGCTGCTGAACGTCGGCAACAGTGTTTTCAGGCTGCGAATTTTCATCGGGATTGCGCTTTGCGTTTCCGCCGGCATTGTAACACAATCGCCGCGGAAATAAAAAGCCGGCCGAGGCGGAGGGAAAAACTCCCTGGAAAACGGCTGCCGCGGGCAAGAACCGCCTGCGTAGAGGGTTGACAGGCGTAGGAAATCAAGCTACAATTCGGGCATGAATATCCTCGGCATTTCGGCTTTTTATCATGACAGCGCGGTGGCCCTGGTCCGAGACGGCGACATCGTTTACGCCGCCCAGGAAGAAAGGTTCAGCCGCAAGAAGCATGATCATCGCTTTCCCGAGAAAGCCCTGCAGAACCTTTATGAATATTGCCGGCTGGAGCCGAAAGACATCGACCGCGTTGTGTTTTACGAGAAGCCCTTCCTGAAATTCGAGCGCCTGCTTTCCACTTACATGCAGTTCGCTCCCAGCGGCCTGGCCAGTTTCCTGCAGGCCATGCCGGTCTGGTTCAAGGAAAAGCTGTTCATGAAGGGCTTGTTGGCCAGCTATTTCCCTGGCAAGGAGATCTATTTCGTCAAGCATCACGAGGCCCACGCCGCCTCGGCTTTTTTCCCGTCCCCGTTCCAGCAGGCGGCCATCCTGACCGTCGACGGCGTCGGCGAATGGGACACCCTGACCCTCGGCCGGGGGGACGGCAACCGCATCGACATCAGGCAGAGCATCCATTTTCCCCATTCGCTGGGGCTGATCTATTCCGCTTTCACCTATTTCACCGGCTTCAAGGTCAATTCGGGCGAATACAAGCTGATGGGGCTGGCGCCCTACGGTGAAGCCAAATACGTGCAGCGGATCTTTGACCATCTCATCGATGTCAAGGACGACGGCTCGTTCCGCCTCAACCTCGATTACTTCAACTACCATGTCGGCCTGACCATGACCAATAAAAAGTTCGACCGGCTCTTCGGCGCCAAGCCCAGGAAACCGGAAGCCCAGCTGCGCCAGCTGGACATGGACATGGCCCGTTCCATCCAGGAAGTCCTGGAGGAGGTCATGGCCAAGATCGTGCGCCATGCCAAAAAGGAGATCGGCGGCGAACACCTGGTCCTGGCCGGCGGCACCGCCTTGAATTGCGTGGCCAACGGCAAAATCCTGAAGGAACAGGTCTTCAAGGATATCTGGATCCAGCCGGCGGCCGGCGATGCCGGCGGCGCCCTGGGATCGGCCCTGCAGTTCTGGTACGAGCACCTGGGCAACCCGCGCCGGGCCGACGGCCGCAACGATTCGCAAAAAGGCTCTTTCCTGGGGCCCAGCCACAGCCCCCAGGCCATCAAGAGCTTCCTGCTGGAGGAGGGCATCGAATTTCAGGAATTGGACCCGGCGGCCGTGCCGGACAAGGTCGCCGAATTGATCGACGGCCAGAAGGTGATCGGCGTGCTGCAGGGGCGCATGGAATACGGCCCGCGCGCCCTGGGCCACCGCAGCATCATCGGCGACGCCCGTTCGCGCGAGATGCAGAAGATCATGAACCTGAAGATCAAATTCCGCGAATCGTTCCGGCCCTTCGCGCCTGCGGTCTTGGAGGAGCGCATGGCCGAGGTTTTCGATTACGACTATCCTTCCCGCTACATGCTGCTGGTTTACAACGTGCGCCCGGAAAGGCGCCGCCCCTTGAGTGACGAGGACCGGCAAAAAACGGGGCTGGACAAACTGTCGGTCATTCGTTCCGATGTCCCGGCCATCACCCATGTCGATTTTTCGGCGCGCATCCACACCGTGGACAAGGAGAACAACCCCTTTTTCCACGGGATCATCGATGCGTTCTACCGGCGCACCGGCTGCCCGGTGGTGATCAACACCTCATTCAACGTCCGGGGCGAGCCCATCGTCAATTCGCCCCGGGAAGCCTACCAGTGCTTCAAGCACACCAACCTGGACTACCTGCTGCTGGAGAATTTCCTCATCGAAAAAATGGACCAGGACCGCATTGACGTGGATGAGGCATGGCTCAGGCAGTTCCCCATGGATTGAACCCGATGAAAAAAAGAATAATCAATTCCGCCGTGTTTTTCGCCATCCTGTACGGCCTGGCGATTTTCCTGGCCCAGCGCCAGACCCGGTTCCTGGACCAGGCCGGGGCCTGGACCTGGCTGCTGCTCGGCGCCGGCCTGCTGCTGCTCATCCTGCTGGCCAGGCCGCTGCTGCCGGTATTCGACCTGGTGCTGAAGATCACCGCCAAGGTCGGCAGCGTCATCTTCGCCCTGATCACGGCCGTGGTTTTTTTCGTCCTGCTGACCCCGATCTCCCTGCTGATGCGCCTGGCCGGGAAAAAGTTCATGCAGCGGCGCTTCGAGGCGCAGGCCGCGACCTACTATGAGGCATGGCAGGGCGCCGAAGATATCAGCAAGCAATTCTAGGGAGAAATGATGAAAGGCTCAATCCTCAAGGAAATTTTTGAATTCATGTGGAAGCGGAAGAAGCTGTGGATGCTCCCCATCATCCTGATCCTGCTGCTGATCGCGCTGCTGATCGTGCTGACCCAGGGCACGGCGGTCGCCCCGTTCATCTACACCCTGTTTTGATCCCCCGGCCATGAAGAAGTTCCTTTTCCGGCTGGCGGCGCTGCTGACCGGCACCGTGATCGGGCTGCTCCTGGCCGAAGGGGTAGTGCGGCTGTTTATGCCCGCTCCCGGGGCGGTCAAGGCCGTGCAGGAGCTCCGCTCGCACGAGCGCTTCCTGCGGCCCGGACAGGTGCCGGCCGCCAAGACCGGGCAGCTGCGCATCGCCTTTCTCGGTGATTCCTATGTATACGGCCAGGGAGTCGATTACAGCAGGATATTTTCCATGCAGACCGGCGAGCGGCTGCAACGCCTGAACCCGGGCCGCAGGATCGAAATCCTGAATTTCGGCAAGCAGGGTGCCGACACCATGGATGAACTCGAGATCCTGAAGAAGGACATATTGCCCTATGATCCGGATATCGTGGTCCTGGGCTTCGTGCTCAATGATTTCACCTACCGCCAGGCCCGCCGCGACTTCAGCCAGGTCTACCGAGACGAAAAAAACAGGTTCCTGGTCTTCCGGCGCCTGGAAAAGTTCTCACGGCTGGCGTATTTCCTGGACTGGACATTTTTCCAGCTGTTTTCCGACATGGACCGCAAGCACACGGAATATCTCGACGGCCTGTACGATCCGGCCCGGAACCCCGAATTCGACAGAATGACGGCCGCCCTCGATGAATTGCTGCAGCAGATGGCGCGGCGCCGGGGGGTGGTACTGTTGTTCCCCATGTTCGTCAACAACGAGGAACCCCGGCCTTTCTACCGGGATGCCCGCGAACTGCTGCGTCGCGCCTGCCTGAAAAACAAGGTGGCGTTCATCGAGATGCTGCCCCATTTCGCCGGCCGCGCCGCCTCGAAATGGTGGGCCAGCGTCGAGGACCACCATCCCAATGCCGACGCCCATGCCGTCATTGCCAGGGTCCTGAGCGATTTCCTGCAGCAGCGGGGGCTTTTTTAGGAGGGACGGCTCAGACCCACTGGCTGAGGTTGACGAAAGCCTTGATCTTGCCGTCGGCCTCGCGCAGGCGGGCCGACAAATTTCGGGCCAGGGTGAGCAGGATCTGCACGCCGCTGGCGGGGTCTTTTTCGATAAAATGCAGGAAGCGCTCGCGGCCGATCTCCAGTACAAAGGCGTCGCTGTGGGCGATGGCCGTGGCGCTGCGCGGCAGGTCCTCCAGCAGGGCCATCTCGCCGAAAAAATCGCCCTGCTTCAGCACGATCAGGGTCTCCTCGCCACTGACATCGGCGCGCTGGCTGATGCGCACCTCGCCGGAGATGATCACCAGCAGCGAGTTGCCCGCATCGTTCTCCTCGAAGATCGTTTCGCCCACCTGGAACACCCGCTCGGCGAACAGGTAGGTCAGTTCCTTGACGGCGTTGTAGTTCAAATTGCGGAAAAGGGTCAGGTTCTTCAGGATATCGATGATGATGTCTTTGTCGGGGTTCATGGCTGTCATTGTAGCATAGCGCCCAAAGCTTGAACAGCCGCGCCGGCCGGCAGGTCGGCATCAGCCCGGGGGGACCAGCACGCGGCTGAGACCTTCATGGATGTAGTCCTTCAGGAAACGGTAGATCTCGGGGTGGGAGAAATGCAAGTCGCCGACCTGCTTGCGGATCTCCGCGCTGGCCAGCGCGAATTCCCCCTTGGGGCCGCGGTAGCTGAAGTGGATGCCAATGGGGTCGAGGCTGACCAGTAGCCCCAGCAGGGTATCCTCCAGGTTGCCCAGGGGGGGGCAATCCACGTGACCTTTGTTCAAGCTGGCGCTGACGGTGGTGCCGGATCCTACCCGGGAGGTGATGCGGAATTCTCCGCCACAGAGCTGCGCGGTGGCCTTGAGCAGGGGAATGCCCAGGCCGACTTTCTTGAAGCTTTTGCTGGTAAAAAATGGATCCTGGACCTTGCCCAGGGTCCGGTCGTCCATGCCCCGGCCGTCATCCTCTACCATCAGGGTCAAGGGTCCGCCCGGCCCTGGGTCCGTTATTGTCAGCGAGATGTTCTGAGCCCCGGCTGCCGCCGAGTTCTGCGCCAGGTCGAGCAGATGGAAACAAAGGTCTTCAACCATGGCATCCCGGATAAACGACCTGGAAGGTTTTCTGCCGCGCCGCTGCGATCAAGTCGGGCAACGTGGGGCCGGCCGCTTCAAAAATGGTGTAGGCCCGGCCGATGTCGGCCAGGAAATGGGCGTCGGAGCTGCTGATCAGGGGATATCGGGCCAGGGCGGGATATGCTTTCAGCACCGCTTCCGCCCGGGTGGCGCAGGAGATCTCCAGCACCGCCCCGCTGAGCTCGTCGGGCACCATGCCCAGGTTGACCAGCATGCCGAATGGGGCGGCTTCGACATGGGCGGGGATGGCGGTTCCTCCGTGGGAGCGGACCAGCTCGAGCAGTTCCGGGAGGGAGGCGTCCAGGGCGTTCAGCAGCAGCTTTGTTTCATGGCGGACGATGTTGTCCCGGCCGTCGACCACCACCTGGTCGCCGAAAAAATCGGGATTGTTGGGCACGTCGGGGAGCAAGGAATAAACGCGCTCGTTGAAGCCCTCGGCCTGGCTGCGCTCGGCGAACAGGCACAGCAGGTGGACATCCTCCCGGGTCTGCGCTTCCATGCCGAACAGGACCCTGACGCCGATCTTTTCTCCCAGGGCCGCGGCGATGACCCCGTTCTCGACGCTGTTGTGGTCGGTGATGGCGATCAGGTCCAGGGCGAGTTCCCTGGCCCGTCGCACGATGGCCGCCGGGGACATTTCCAGCGAAGCGCAAGGCGACAGGGTGGAATGAATATGCAGATCGGCGGCGATTCTCATGGCTGGAAACTATCTTAGGAAAAACCGGGCCCATTGTCAAACCAGCCTCTGCTCGTGCTCGAGTGATTGATTGAAAGTTGCAGGAAAACATACTAAAATGTTCTAGAATGAGCATAAAAGGAGGTTTGCTTTTGTCATTATCCGCGCCATCGCCTGAGCCGGCCTCTCCCGGCCGGGAGCAGGGAACGCTTCGCGACTGGCGGGCATCCCTGGCCTCTGCCGCCTGCTTCGCCTTTACCCTGGTTTTCTTCGGCCCGTCCCAGATTTTTTTCGGCAATGCCTTCGATTTCCCCTTCGGGTTCGCCGCCATCCTGCCCATCCTCTCGGCCCTGGCCCTGTCCTTGTCGGCGATCGTATTCCTCGTATCCTTGTCATTCAGGAAATGGCATGAAAGGGCGGTGGCCCTCGCGTTCTGCCTGGGATTCCTGCTCTGGGTGCAGGGCAATCTCATGCCTTGGGGATACGGTCCCCTGGACGGCCGCCCCATTTCCTGGCCGCAGTTTCGCACCCAGGGCTGGCTGGAGGCCGTGGCTTGGCTTTTGGTCCTTCTGCTCGTTTTTTTCCGACCGCGACCGGTCTTTCGTTTGGCCCGCGTAGGGAGCCTTTTCCTTTTATGCGTGCAACTTGTGTCCCTAGTCGTCACCGGCCTGAGCGCCCCTGAGATCGAGGGCAAAAGCAAGCTGGCTTTCGACGTGAGCGACAGGAACGTATTCTCCAGGAGCCGGAACGTCATCATCCTGGTCGTGGATACGTTTCAGAGCGATGCGTTCGAGGAGATCCTCGACCGCGAGCCCCGGCTCAAGGAAAATTTCAAGGATTTCACCTACTTTCGCAACTGCCTGGGGGGATATACCGGGACGTTTTTTTCGGTGCCTTTGATCCTGACCGGTCAGTATTGGGATGGAGCCCAATCCATCGCGGAATACACGAAAACGGCCTACTTGTCCGGGTCCATGCCGTTCGTCCTGAAGAATGCCGGTTATCGCGTCGGGCTCTATCCGCTGCAATTCCCGGACATTTACTACAGCAAACGGGTCGCTTCCAACCTGGTAACCCGCAATAGGGTTCGCGCGGCCGATGCGGCTTTCCTGCTCGACCTGGCCCTGTTCCGCCAGCTGCCGCAATTCCTGAAAAAAAAGGTCTACAACGACCAAGCCTGGCTCCTGAGCCGCGTGTTCGCCGGTCCCCGGCCTTACCTGCCCGGCGGGAAGCGTAAGCCGCAGCCGCGCAAGAGGAGCTACACGGACCTGAATAAGGACCGCGAGGACGTGGAGGCACTCGAGGCTGGCATGACGCTGATCCACCGCCCGGTCTTCAAGTACTTGCACTGGCGTGGCCTGCACCGGCCCCTGGCGCGCAATGAGGACTGCGAATACGAGCCGCTATCCTACAACCGCCCCAACTACCTGCGCCAGTCCCGCTGCATCCTGCGGCTGCTTGAAAGGTTCCTGAAGAAGCTGAAGGAAGAGGGGATCTACGACGATTCCCTGGTCGTGATCGTCGGTGACCATGGGGTGCGCATGGAGAACATCGGCATCCGCTATGAGACAAGTCCAGGCTGCTGGCAGCTGGACGATCGCGGCGATCCGGCGACCATTATCCGTCAGGCCTCCATTCCGGTGCTGCTGGTCAAGAAGATCGCCGCCGCGCAGCCCGAGATGAAGGTCTCCGACGCCCCGGCGGTCCTGAGCGACATCCCGCGCACGGTCTTCACCGAGATCGGCGTGAACCGCTCCGGGCCGGGGATTTCGCTCTTCGCCCTAACCGAAAACCAGAGGCGCCTGCGGCCGTTCTATAAGGTTGTGGGGAACCTCCAGCGCGGGGCGAAGCTGAAAAAGATAGTGGTCGACGGCTTCGCCCGGAATCCCGCATCATGGCGCGATCAGTCTCCCGGGAATGATTCTTTCCCGGATGGCGATTGAGCCGGGGATGCCCGGCTCCTGGCGGCGGTTTCAATACGACAACTGGATGTGGACCTCCACGCCCAGCAGGCGCCGGTCCATGGTCGCGGCCCCGGCCGCGAAATAAGGGCAGAAGTAGCGGTTGCTTTTCACCTTGATGTGGTAAATATAGCGCCGGTCGACGCACAAGCCGGGGATCCTGTTGAAGGTGACGACGCGCACGCTGTCCGCTGCGATGAACACGGTCTTTTTTTTATGCTCGATCTGGAAAGCCACCTGGTTGTCCAGGGGGTTGTTTTTCAACTGCACGGTGAAGGTTTTGACCTGCCTGGGAGCGAGCAGGAACAATTCCAGCTCCTGGTCGGCATGGGTCCAGAAGGCATCGTTCTCGATGGGGTTGTAGTTGTCGTTCAGGAAAAACAGGGTGTACTGGTCGCTGATCTTTTTGTTGAAAGCGCGCGGGTTGGTGTTGCTGGGCAACGTGGCGAATTGGGTTTTTTCGGCTGGGAAGCACTTCACCGGGAATTGCACGCCGGGAAAGCGGGGAAAGGCGGAATGATACATGCCGTCCATGTAGACCGGCGACAGGAAAGCCGCGGCGGCGATCACCGGCAGCAGCGTGAATTTAAAGATCCGCTCCCGGTGGCCGAGGAAAAAGAACAGGGGGAATATATTCAGGAAATAGCGGTTGCCCAGCGAGCCGCCGCCGCCGAAATAGTTGTCCGGCATCAGCAGCACGTAAAAAAGGACCGCCGCCACGATGCCGGCCAGCAGGAACCAGTCCTCGGGTTTCTTTTTCTGGAAGAAGAAGAGCAGCAGGAGATAGCAGGCCGGGAAAAAATAGATGAACATGCCGGTGAAACGGCCGAACACATAATAGAACAGGTTGAACCCCACGATGGCCGGGCTGATGTAGAAGCGGTTCCAGTAGGTGTCGGTGCTCATCTGGTGCCCGCCGGCGAACGCGAAGTCGGGGCGTTCAAAGGGAAAATCGCCGTAAAAGGACCGGCGCTCGCCCCCCTGGTAGTTCAGCGAGCCGGTCTGGCTGTAGTTGAAATAAAAAAGGGCGGCCAGCGCCAGCAGGCAGACCAGGGACAGGCTGAGGAATTTTTTCCATTTTTTCAAAAAAAGGAGCAGCAGGAACAGCAAGCCGATATGCAGGAGATTATTCGGCTTGGAGAAAACGGCGGCGGTGAAAAAAATTCCGGCCAGCAGGCTCCAGGCCGGCTTCCTGAATTCGTAAAAAAAGAAGAAAAGGCCGGCAAAATTAACGAAAAAATTGAACAGGTCGGCGGTGATCCACCATATGTAAATGAACGTGATCGAGGCGAACAGGTAAATCAGCGTGAAGGCGAAGCTTTTTCCCGGCTCATGGTGCTGGCGCAGCAGCAGGAAGCCCATGAACAGTACCGCCAGGATCATCAGTCCGTTGAACAACAGGATACCGTGGTTTCCTGCCAGCCTGAAGAAAGGAGCCGCGGCCAGGGGATAAATGAAGGACTTGGCGTAGAACAGCCGGCCGTCTCTGCCCTTTTTCAGGAACAGGCCCATGGGGCCGACCCAGAAGTTCTCCCGGATGCGGATGATGTCGGCCCGGGTGTACTGCAGGTCACCGTCGAAGGCCAGGCTCTGCATGATGGCGAAATAAGTGGATTCGTCGGAGAAAAAACCGCCTTTTTTCGATTTGGCCAGGTCGGTGGAAAAGGAGAAAAAAATGATGAACAGCAGCAGGAATAAAAAAACATTTCGGATCGTTTTGCTTGTCATGGACAGAACCATTATACCAGAACGGCAGGGGAATTAACAATGGCACCTCCCGCCGCCCACGCTTGAATTGGCCCCCATATTGTATTATAATTGAACTTTCGGAACTTCCGTACCGCTTGTTTTTCCGCTGCCCGGATGTCTATCCATCATGAGGTGAACCGATGAATTTATTGAGCAAAACGATGAAAATGCTAGTGCTGGCAGCGGCCAGCTGCCTGCTTTTCCCCCGCTACGCCTATTGCTATATCGACCCGGGCACCGGCAGCTATGTCTTCCAGATCGTCATTGCCGCATTCGTGGCCCTTTCCTTCGCGGTCAAGGTGTACTGGCAGAAGATCCGGCAATTCGTGGGCCGGCTTTTTTCCAAAAAAGAGAAATGACTCTGCCAGAAGGGCAACAGCCGGGATCCTTCCGCGATCCCAGCGGTTTTCTTTTCCGGCATGATGGCGTGCTCTACCGCCAGGTGAACGCCGCCTACCAGGAGCATTACGACCTGCTGCTCGCCTCCGGGCTTTACCGCCGGCTGAGCGGCGAAGGGCTGTTGGTCGGCCATGAAGAGTGTGACCTGAGGCTGGCCCGCACTCCCGGCGCCTACAAGGTCCTGCGGCCCGACCTCGTGCCTTTCATCTCCTATCCCCATGAATGGTGCTTCAGCCAGCTCAAGGACGCGGCCCTGCTAACCTTGAACCTGCAGAAGATCGCCCTGGAGCACGGCATGTCGCTCAAGGATGCCAGCGCCTACAATGTGCAGTTCCTCCATGGCCGGCCGCTGCTGATCGACACCCTTTCCTTTGAAAAATCCCCCGAGGGGCGCCCCTGGGTGGCTTACCGCCAGTTCTGCCAGCATTTCCTGGCGCCGCTGGCGCTGATCGCCCACCGCGACGTACGTTTGAACCTGCTGTCGCGGCTGCACCTGGACGGTGTGCCCCTGGACCTGGCCGGGAGCCTGCTGCCCGCCCGCACCCGTTTCAAGTTCTCCCTGCTTTCGCATATCCACCTCCATGCCCGCTCGCAGAAGCGCTACGCCGACAAGCCGGTGCGCTCCCAGCAGCGCCCCATGAGCCGTTTCGCCCTCTTGGCACTGCTCAACAGCCTGGAGACCGCCGTGAAGAAGCTGCACTGGCGGCCGAGCGGCAGCGAATGGGCCGAGTATTACGGCCATACGAATTATTCAGACCAGGCCGGCGAATTCAAGGAAAAGCTCGTGGGCGAATTCCTGCTGTCGCTCAGCCCGCTCCACGTCTGGGACATCGGGGCCAACACCGGCGTCTTCAGCCGCCTGGCCTCGCAGCGGAACATCCCGACCGTGGCCCTGGATATCGATGCCGCGGCCGTGGAGAAGAATTACCTGCAATGCCGCGACTCCGGCGAAAAGTTCCTGCTACCGCTGGTCGGCGACATCACCAATCCCAGCCCGGGCATCGGCTGGGAAAACGAAGAGCGACAGTCGCTGCTGCAGCGCTGCCCGGTCGACACGGTCATGGCCCTGGCCCTGGTGCACCACCTGGCCATCGCCAACAACCTGCCGCTGGCCAAGATCGCCGATTTTTTCAGCCGCTTCTGCCGCAACCTGATCGTCGAATTCATCCCGAAGAGCGACTCCCAGGTCCAGCTCCTGCTGGCCACCCGCGATGACATCTTCCCCGATTACCACGTGGCCGGGTTCGAAAAGGAATTCCTGCGCTTTTTCACCATCGAGCGCCGCGAAGCCATCGCCCATTCCGAGCGCATCCTGTACGCCATGCGCAGCAAGATCCATGCCGGCAAATGAATTGAACGCCGCCGGCAGTATCCCGGGGGCATCCCGCCGCTGGCCGACCACCTTGCTCACGGCCGCTTTTTTCGCCTTCACCCTTGTTTTATTCACTCCGGCCTATATTTTCTTCAACAATTCATTCGATTTCACTTTTTCGATCACCGCGATCCTGCCGGTCCTGCTGCTTCTGGCTCTATCCCTGACGGTCGTGGCCTTCACCCTGGGCATGGTACTGAAGAACCAATGGCACGAAAAAACCGTCGCCCTGTTCTTTGCGCTGGGTTTCCTCCTCTGGCTGCAGGGAAATATCCTGCTATGGAATTACGGTCCCCTGGACGGCCGGACGATCCTCTGGGAGAAATACGCGACGCGCGGCCTGATCGATGCTTCCACCTGGGGACTGGTGCTCATCCTGGCCCTGGTCGGGTCCAAGCCGGTCTACCGCCTGGCCCGCACCGGCAGCGCGGCTTTCCTGGTAATGCAACTCCTGGTCGTCGGCGCCTCGGGTTGGCGCGCTCCCGAGAGGGAGGGCATCCGGCATTTGACCCTGGATATGAGCGAGAAGCACCTGTACTCCAGCGAGCAAAACGTCATCATCCTGGTCCTGGATTCTTTTCAGAGCGATGCCTTCCAGGAGATCATCGACCATGAACCCCGCTACAAGGGCATTTTCAAGGATTTCACTTTTTTCCGCAACAACGTCGGCGGTTACACCGGCACTTTCTTTTCCGTGCCGCTGATCCTGACCGGCCGGTATTGGGACGAATCCTTATCCATCGAGGACTATACCCAAAACGCCTACCTGTCCTGGTCGTTGCCGTTCGTGCTGAAAAAGAAGGGCTATCATGCGGGGCTCTATCCCCTGCAGATGCCGGATATCCTGTTCAGCAAGAGGATTGCTTCGAATTTCGTGGAAAAGAAAGCGATCGGCAAAGCCGAAGTGGCATTCTTGCTGGACCTCTCCCTTTTTCGCCAGCTGCCGCAGTGGCTGAAAAGAAGGGTCTACAACGATCAGGCCTGGTTCCTGAGCCGGCACTTTGATGATCCGCGGGCATCGCGGCCGGGAAAGAAGAGAAAACCGCTGCTCCACAAAAAAACGTACCGGGACCTGAACCAGGACCGGGAGCATCTCGAGGAGTTCGAGGCGGATTTCCGGGTCGGCGAGCGCCCGGTTTTCAAGTATTGGCACTGGCAGGGGTTGCACCGGCCCCTGGCGCGCAGGGAGAACTGCGAATACGAGAGATTGGAATATACGCGTGAGAATTATCTCGGCCAGGCAAAATGCTTGCTGGGCCTGGTCGACCGTTTTTTGGCCAAGCTGAAAATGCAGGGCGTGTATGACCGTTCATTGGTTTTCGTGATCGGCGACCATGGCGTGGTCCTGGAAAAACTGGGGATCTACATCGAAAAAGATCCCGGCCAGTGGCATGTGGAGAACGAAGAGAACCTGCTGATGAAGATCCGGCAGGCCGCCATCCCGCTGCTGCTGGTGAAAAGAATTTCCGCCTCGCAGCCGGAGATGAACATTTCCGATGCCCCCGCGGCCATGGCCGACATTCCCCGCACCGTCTTCGCCGAGCTCGGCATCGGCAATGACGCTCCCGGGTCGTCCTTGTTCGCTCTCCGGGAAAACCAGCTGCGCCAGCGGCCTTTCTATGTGGTCAGCGGCAAGATCCTGCGGGAGTTCCGGTTGAAAAAGTATCTGGTCGACGGGTTCAGCTGGCGGTCCTCCTCCTGGCAGAAACAGTTCAGCGGCGAGGACCTCGCTCCCAGCGACGACTGAACCCCGAGGATTACCTGCCGAACAATTTGATGCGGAAATAGACCAGGCCGATGACCAGGTACTTGTAAAGGTCGCGGAACGAGCGCAGGGATTTCAGCACATCGGGCAGCTTCCGCCAGATGGAGACCTTGCTGGCCCCCTCCGACCACTTGATGATCAGCTCGCCGATCTGGGCCCAGGTGAACTGCTCCTTGAAAAGGGGCACATCGCCCTGGGCGGCGGGAAGCGTCTGCGCCCGACGGTCGTGCCGGGACCAGGAAAAATCCCTGGGCAGGAGGTTTTTTTCCCGGGCATAGGCCTCGAGTTCGGTGCCGGGATAGATATGCAGGATGGAGATGGTGATGTCCACCTTGCCCTTGATCTGGTCGATGAAGCGCAGGCTCTCCCGGGCCTCGGCCCAGGTTTCGGTCGGATGCGAGAAAATAAAGAATGCGGTGGCCTTGATGTCCAGTTTATTTGCCCAGTCCACGGCCTGGAAAACCTGCTGGTTGCTGATGTTCTTGTGGATGATGTCGCGGCGCACCCGCTCGGAGCCGGCCTCGACGCCGAAGGAAATGTAGTGCACACCGGCATCGCGCATCAGCGCCAGCAGGTCGTACGTAAGCACGTCGATGCGCAGCTCGGCGACGAAGCGGATGTTCATTTTTTCCTGGATGATCAACCGGCACAGCTCCTCGGTGCGCTTCTGGTTGAAGTTGAAGGTGTCGTCGAAGAACCACATCACCTCGGCGCCGAAGCGGTCGCGGTTCCAGCGGATCTCCTCGATGGCCCGCTGCGGCGAGTAACTGCGTACCTGGCGCCCCCAATTGGTCGGCGTGGAGCAGAAGTTGCAGTTGAACGGGCAGCCGCGCGCCGTGATGATATTGGTCGCCCGCAGGAACTTCCCTTCCACCGGCCAACGGAAATCGTAGCGCTCCATGGGGATGAGGTGCTTGGCCGGGAAGGGCAGGGGGTCGATGTCGGCGATGGGGGGGCGGGCGCCGCTGAAATAAGGGCGTCCCTGGAGGCGGAAGATGATGCCCTTGATCTTGTCCAGTTCCCGGCTGTCGCCGCCCGCTTCCTTCCAGGCCGCGATCTCCAGGATGGTGCGCTCGCCTTCGCCGACCACGGCCAGGTCGATGGCCGGGATGCTGGCGATCATGTCCAGCCCGGCCATGGTGGCGTGCGGGCCGCCGATGATGACCATTTTTTGCGGGAATTCCCTTTTGATGGCCCCGGCCAGCTCGAAGATCTCGAAGCGGTTCTCGGTGGTGATCGACATGCCGATGATATCGGCGTCGTAGCCGCGGATCTCGGCGAGGATCTCGCGGGTCTTCAGCTGCAGGACGTCGGTGGCGGTCACCCGCACCGGGCGGCCGCTCTGTTCCAGGACGGCGGCGATGTACAGGATGCCCAGGGGAGGCATGGTGTTGTGCTCTTTCCAGCGCTGGGCGATGTAGCCGCTGGGCGGGATGATCAGATGGGTTTTCATCGTGCTCGTACTCGCCATGCCGGGATTATAGCAGAGATCGGCAGGGAATTGAAGCCGCGGGCTGCCGTTGTTGCCTGGCCTGCTTTTTGTTCAGGCAGTTATTGAAGCGGGCTTTCCGCCGGCAATACCTGCCGGGCGTTCGTCACCGGGAACCAGGTGCGCTCCGTTCCCCGGCTGCGGCCGAAGCAGTTCAGCGTGACCTGGTTGACCGTGGAGCCGTAGGGGATGGATATGTGCAGGCGCTGGTCGACGGCATCCCCGGGGAAAAGGTCGTGGGCCAGGGGGAATTCGAAAATCAGGGTTCGGCCGTCCGAAACCAGCGTCAGCCCCAGCAATACGCCGTTGCTTTTTTCCGCCGGCCAGTAATAAGGGCCGGGGTTGGTGACCCGGACGGTGAAATCCAGAGTCTCGCCTGGACGGGATCGCGGGTTTTCCGGCAGCGTGACCTCGATACCGGCAGCGAGCGCTGCCAGGGGTACTTCGCTGTAACCGGGGGGCAGCAGCACGAATGGCGGGGCTGCGGCGCTTGTTTTTTGCGGAGCGAAAACCCGGATCGGCTCATGCAGCGTCACTTTCTCGCCCATGATGTCCAGTTCCAGCCCGATCCGGCTTTGTGCCGGCGCGATGGCCATGGCCAGGGGAAAACGGTTGTTGCGGGCATGGAAGAGGCCCGGGGCGAACCAGTCGTGCTGCCGGGGCGTTCCCGAGCTGCCCGGATTTTTTTCCACGATGTACCAGGGCCTGGCGATGGGGAATTTCCACTGGGCCGGGGCTTTGGGGTTGAAGATCACTTTTTCCCGGGCCGCGGGGATCTCCAGGCATACGGTCGCCTGTCCGGCAGCCAGCTGGCTGGGCGCGGATAGGGCGAAGTCGGCATCGGGATCCAGCCGCGTGCGGCTGGCGCCCTTTTGCAGCGACCAGACGGAATGGATGTCGATGCGCCGGAGAAATTGCAGTTGCCCGGTTTCCTGCATGTGAGCCAGCAATTGGGGCAGCCGACGGCGCAGCTTGCTTTCGTTCAGGACCAGGCGGTCGACATCGAGCGCCTGCAACAGGGAGATCGTGTGCGGCGACGGGAATTCCTTCAGTTCCCTCCCCAGCTGGAACTGCACGGCCGGCCACAGACCGGTCACGCCGTTGATCACGGTCTGCCAGTGGTAGGTGGAGGTCAGCAGCGTTTTGGTTTCCCAGCCCCACTGCGACCAGCGGTTGCCCATGGGCAGCTCGGCGACGATATGTTTGCCGTCCTTTTCAGCCAGGCTCTGGTAGACGGCGGTCACCCCGGGATGCAGGGCTTCCTTGGGGGTCATGTAGGTCCAGGCCTCAAGGGCGATGCCGGCGATGGCCATCATGGCCATGAGCGTGTAGCGCGGCTTTTTGGGCAGGCGCTTCAGCAGGTAGGCGGCCAGGAAGCCGATGATCAGCACGGTGAACAAGCCCCAGCGGTGGGGATTGCGCGTGGCCCACAGCGGCGGGAAGGAATAATACAGCAGGATGAAGGGCAGGGGCAGTTTCCAGCGGATGCCGAGCGCGAACGGGCCCAGGGCGAAAATGGCCATGACCACCGCGCTCCAGCGCAGGCTTTTCAGCCATTGGGGCATGCCCTTGACAAAAAAGCTGACGATGAAGAACGCCAGGGCGATCAGGCCCGGGAACATGGCGTCTTCAAAGGACATCAGGCGCGAGGGCGGCAGGACCTTCAGCTTCTGCCCCCAAAGCCAGTTGTCGGGCGGGATGGAGAACCAGCTCCAGATATTGCCGGTGAACTGCATCTGCTGTTCCAGGGTACGCACCACGCCCATGTCCCGGGTCACGTTGTAATAAACCAGGAAGATCGGGATCATCAGCGCCCAGGCCAGGAACACCACGGCGCACCAGCGAACGATTTTCTTCAAGCTGAAAAGCCGGCGCTCGTGCAGGAACCAGATGGCGTTCCACAGCACCATGAACACGGTAAGGAATATCCCCAGGTAGATGCTGATCAGGAATGTCCAAAACCAGAATAAAAAGATATAAAGAAGATAGCGCATCCTGCCGTTCTGCCAGAACTGCCAGTTGGCGTACATGATCAGCGGTATCCACATCAGGGCCAGGATGTGGGGATGGCCGATGGTGAAGCTCCAGGAAAGGTACGGGTAAAAGGAGAAAATCAGCGCCCCGGCCAGGGCCGGCAGCCCGCCGCCGATCATCTTGCGCATGGCAAAGAACGTGGCCACCGCCGTGAGCCACATCAGCAGCAGCTGCAGCAGGTTGATGGTCAGGATGGGGTTGCGCGAAAGGAGCCATATCGGCAGGGCGAACGGCGTCAAGCCGATCATGTTCTCGGAAAAAGCGAAGGCGTGGGGGTAGGGGTACATGCCGTTGCTGGCCCAGTAGCCGGCGAAGTTCATGGTTTCCAGGGTGTGGCAGTTCCAGAGCAGCTCCCAGTTGTATATGCAGTAGTCGAAGGCCGTGTAATAGGTGTGGGTGCCGAGGTGGGTGAGCAGGGGCCAGCGGTTGACCAGGGTGAAGAGCAGCAGAAAAAGGACGATCCACAATTCCGGACGCCGCAGCTGGCGGGATAAGGGTTTCATTCCTCGCTCCTGAAAGAGGATTTGCATGCGCATTATAGCATATCTCCGCGGGCAAGGAAAAGGAGGCGCGGGGGCCGGACTTCAGGACATGCGGCGGCAGAGCAATCTTTTAAGGTATTCCCGGGGCAGTCCACCCAGGGTAGGCCGCCTGACCCGGTCGCACCCAGCACAGGCGGGGAATGCGGAGATCTGGCCTGCCGCGAACGCGCGCCTGAGTTCCTGCATGGGCAATCCGTTCCAGATGTCAAGCAGGGGCTTTTCATGGGCGTTGCCCAGTGGGTTGCGGCCGAAAAAGTCCTGGGAGCAGGCGAGCACGTCGCCGTTGTAGAAGACCAGCAGGGCGTTCCAGGGAAACGTGCAGGCGGAAAAAACGCCGTCAGCCGGCGCCCCCAGGTGCCCGGCCCAGTTGTGCGGCTTCTTGATGACCAGTTCATCCAGGCCCAGCTTTTTGAAGCGGGCGGTGAATGCCTGTCTTGCGCTCGCCTGACCCGGCTCGGCCGCATGCTCCATGACTTCAATGGCCAACCGCGGCCTGGTTTTCCCCGCCAGGCGGCGCAGCTGCAAAAAGGAGGCGATATTGTCCGTCACCTGCTCGAAACTGGCCCCGGGGCGGTTTTTTTCATAAGCAGCGGCATGGAACCCGTCGAAAGATATCGAGAGGCGCTGCAATCCAGAAGCCAGAATTTCCTGGCCGAGCTTTCCCTGCAACAGCGTGGCGTTGGTATGCAACCTGGAAAAGATCCCCGCTTGCGCCGCATAGCGGATGAAGCGCCCGGCTTGCGGATGCAGCAGCGACTCGCCCCGGTGGTGCAGGTTGATCTCGAAGGCGAAGTCGCGCCCCTGGTCGACGACTTTCTTGAACAAGCCCCATTCCATGTCGCCTTTCTGGTCGGCGGCCAGGTCGTGGTTGGGGCAAACGGGGCAGCGAAGATTGCAGCGCGAGCTGATCTCCACCCACAGGCGCAGGGGAGGAGCTGCTACCTGGGCATCCCGGCGGCGGTAGCTGAGGTAGAGCCTGGCCAGGCGCAGGTAGTATCCGGCCGTTCCTTTCATTGTCGTTTGGCACCCGTCCTTTCGGGCTCTGCCGGCAAAGGCCGCGTTCAGGGAACACCGGCGTCGACCGGCAGGGGCGTCCTGCATTTTATGCCAATCGGCCGCGGACGTCAACGCCCGAGGTTGACAATCACGGCTGACCGGCTTAGAATCCAGCGCATGGCGGAAAAAACGAACGTTCCCTGGCAGCTGCAGATGTTCCGCAAGTCGCTGAAAAAAAGGATGAAGGTCAGGGCCCTGGAAAAATATGTCGATGCCGGCGTTTCCCGCCGATGCCTGCTGATCACTTGCGGCGACAACAACGGGGCCATCAACTACCATCTGCGCTCCAGCGGCGGTGATTGGAGCTGGGCCGAATTCGAAAGCGAGATGCAGTCCGACATGGAAGAACTCCTGGCGGCCCCGGTGCATATCCTGGACAAGGCGAACTGTCGGCTGCCGTTCGCCGACGGCTTTTTTGACCTACTGGTCAGCATCGACGTGCACGAACACCTGGCCAGGCCCGAGCTCCTGGTCAGCGAATTTTTCCGGGTGCTGAAGCCGGGGGGGCGGGCCGTGGTGACCACCCCCAACGGCAATGAACGCAAACTGGTCGTGCGCCTGAAGCGCTGGACGGGCATGAACAATCTCGAATACGGGCATGTGCGCACCGGTTTCGATATCCCCGACCTGCAGGCCCTGCTTGCTGCAGGCGGCTTCAAGCCCATGTGCAGCGGATCGTATGCCAAGTTCTTCACCGAATTCCTGGAATTGGTCATCAACTGGACGTACGTGAAGGTCCTCAACCGCCGGGACCGGGTTCCCGGCTCGGGCATCGCGCCCAGCAGCTTTAAAAAACTGCAGGTGGTCAAGAAAAGCTACCGCCTGTACATGCTCCTGTACCCATTATTCTGGACCTTTTCCCGGCTCGATCACCTGTTGTTCTTCAGCCGCGGCTACGCGGTCATCGTGGAAGCCCAAAAAAAGTAAAAAGTTAAAAGTAAAAAGTGAAAAGCAGGAGGAAAAGCCCGAGATTGTTCTTTGGCTGTTACTTTTTACTTTTCACATTTCACTCGCTTATTGTTCGATAAAGACCAAGAGCTGGTTGAGCTGGCGCACCGCTTCACGGAAATCCGCAGCCAGGCGGCGGTAATTTTCCATGAACTCGCCCAGGAAGGGGAATGGTTCGCGGTAATGCCCGGCGAGTTCGAAAGCAAGCCATTGGTCGGGGTCGTGCTCACGCCCGGTGGCGTTTTTTTTCAGGATGTTGAATTCAGCGAAAGGGGAGGCCCCGTCGGGAACATTTTTCCATTTCCTCTCCAGGGAGCGGATGCGGCGCAATTCCCCAACCGTCAGATCGGCGTGGAACAGGGCCCGGTCCAGCGCTTCAGTGTCCGGGCGCGGCGATTTTTCCAGCGCGGCGAGCAATTTTCCGACCTTCTCCTTGCAGGCCGCTGCCAGGTCGAATTCATCCTGGAACGTGCCGCCGACCTCCAGGGTCATGCCCAGGACGAAATGGCCGACCCGGGTCTGGAATTCCTTGATGTCCGGGTCCTGGGCCGGCTGCCGCAGCATCTCGCGCAGGAAATCCAGGAGCTGTTTGCGGCTTCCGGCCGGCAGGAGGCGGCGGAT
>JBGSPO010000208.1:0-2395 GCA_041738575.1 Candidatus Aminicenantia bacterium | reverse complement strand
CTGCTGATCACCCGCAAGGTGGACGCCCAGGCCGTCGCGCGCGTCGCCCGCGAGACCCGCGCCATGAATACCGCCGAGCAGAACCAGGCCGCCGACGACAAGGCCGCCGCCCCGAAGAAGGAGAAGGCGCCGCCCATCCCGCTGCTGCCTTTCCTGTCGTGGGTCGCGGCCTGCCTGGCGGCAGTGGCCCTGGTCCTTCTCGCGCGCATGGGCAAGATCGTGGTGCCGGGGATCGCCGTCTACCTGCTCCTGGGCATCGCGCTCCTGGGGGCCATCTGGGAGTTCCTGCGCCGCCGTCCCGACCATCCCTTCCGCGACAGCCGCTTCGTCTTCTTCATCTTCGTCCTCATCCCGGTGCAGACCCTCTTCGCCCACAATTGGCTGACCATCCCTTATTACCTCGACCGCGCCTTCGCCGGCACCGGCGTCAGCCGCTACTTCGAGGTATTTTCCAACCTCAACCCGGTCCTGATCTTCATCCTTTCGCCGCTGATCGCCGCCTTGACGGCGCGCAGCAATGTCTACCGGATGATGATCGCCGGCACCTTCGTCATGGCCCTGCCGACCTTCCTGCTGGCCATCGGTCCGAACGTCTACCTTTTCCTCCTGTACATCCTCGTGATGTCGGTGGGCGAGGCCATGTGGCAGCCGCGCTTCCTGCAGTGGGTGGCCGAGATCGCCCCCGAAGGCAAAACCGGCCTGTACATGGGCATCGGCCAGTTCCCCTGGTTCCTGACCAAGATGCTCACGTCCCTTTACTCCGGATATGTCATCGCCCGCTACTGTCCCAAGCCCGGCCTGGGCCTGCCGATGAACACCGGCGCCATGTGGCTGATGTACGCCTTCATCGCCATGGTCTCGCCCATCGCCCTGGTCCTGGCCCGCAAGTGGATGGCCAAGGGCATGACGCGCCAAGGGTAGGCCGCCGCCGCGTTCTGCAATAATCAAGGTGTCGCGGTCTTGCCCGGGGCCGGGATCCCAGCGCACGGCAGCACGTGCCAAAATGCACACACGTTTACCCGGCGGCCGGCCCCGGAGATGAGGAAAATTCAGCTTTTGCGATAAATATCCGGTTCGATGAAGATCTTGGTGACTTCGGGGTGCTGGATGCGGATATCGGCCTCGATGCCGTTGATCAGGCTGCAGATCTGCGCCGAGTTCAAGCGCGGGTCGAACTCGGCCTTGACGGCGAGCAGGATATCGTCGGCGCCCAGGTGCAGGCTGCGGATATGGATCAGGTGGGTGATACTTTCTTCTTTCAGCAGCAGCCCGCGGATATGGCGCAGCAGCGCCGGGTCGGCGCTTTCGCCGATGATCAGCGACTTGGTTTCGTAGCCCATCAGCAGCGCCGTGACGGCCAGCAGCACGCCGATGAGGACAGAGGCCAGGCCGTCGAAGAACAGGATGCCGGTGAAGTATTCGACCAGCAGGGCGGCCATGGCGATGGACAGGCCGACGAGGGCGGCGGTGTCCTCGAGGAAAACCACGACCAGCTCGGCTTTTTTTGTTTGATGCAGGTAGGCGGCCAAGCCGGCCTCCCCGCGCTCGGCGTTGATCTTCCTGACGGCCACGCGCAGGGAGAAGACCTCGGCCACGATGGCCATGGCCAGGATCAGCAAGGCAATCGGCAGGTGATCGACCGGGGCCGGGTGGCGCAGCTTGTGCACCCCTTCGTAGATGGAGAAGATGGCCCCGGTGGTGAACAGGATGATGGCCACGATGAACGACCAGAAATAGGCCTCGCCGGAGAACCCGAAAGCATGGAGCTCATCGGCTTTCTTGGCGGCCTTCTTGATGCCCACGAAGAGCAGCACCTGGTTCAGGGTGTCGGCGGTTGAGTGGATGGCCTCGGCCAGCATGGCCGATGAAGCGGAAAAAAAAGCCACCACGTATTTGACCATGGCGATGAAGAGGTTGGCGCTGAAGGCGGCCAGGATCACCGTTTTCGAGCTTGTCGCTTTTTTCATTGGTCGTATCCCATGATTGCGCTGCGGTTTATTTTTCCGGAAGCCTATTTTATTCCGGATTCGCCCGGCTGTCAATCGGGAGCCGCGGGACCCAGGGGACCTGACGCGGCCGGGCCATTTTTTTGTAGGAAAAACGGCCGGATTGGCATATAATATAACCATGATGGAGACAATATGAGCGAAGCGGTAAAAAAGACGGGCAAAGTCGAGATCAAGATCGGTGGCATGAGCTGCGCCATGTGCGTCAAGGCGGTGGAGGACTCGCTGGGCAAGGTGCCCGGCATCGAGGAGCTTGCGGTCAACCTGGCGACCGAGCAGGCCTACGTGACCTACGACGAGAGCCGAACCGGCCTGGAGGCGATGCAGCGGGCGATCGAGTCCGCCGGCTACCGCTATCTCGGCCCGGCCGAGAACGCCGCCGGGAAGGC
>JBGSPO010000151.1:0-8080 GCA_041738575.1 Candidatus Aminicenantia bacterium | reverse complement strand
ACGCTGGCACGTCGGCGAGCTGGCCAGCGGCCTGACCCTGGGCAGCTTCGTGGTCATCGGCTCCCACTATGCCCTGACGGGTTTCATGACCCTCGACATCCTCTTCATCTCGCTTCCCCCCGGGCTGCTGACGGCGCTGCTCCTTTTCCTGAACGAGTTCCCTGACGCCGAGGCCGACCGCCGCGGCGGCCGTCACCACCTGGTCATCCTGTTCGGCAGGAAAAAAAGCGCCTTCATCTACGCCGGGGGCGTCTTGCTGGTGTTCGCCCTGGTCGCGGCCGGCCCGTTCATGCTGAACATCCCCCATGCCGTGCTGATCGCCTTGCTGGCCCTGCCCCTGGGGGCTGCCGCCTCCTTCCTGGCTTTGAAGCATTATGATGATCCGTCGCGCCTGGTGCCGGCCCAGGGGCTGAACGTGGCCTTGGTGATCGTGACCGACTTGCTGCTGGCTCTGGCTTATTTTTTATAGGCGGGCGGAGTAAACCTTTTCACCCGTTTCCCCGTCTAATCATTCTTTGGAGCCGGTACCCGTACGCTCAGAAAGAGGTTTTTCCATGCAAAAATTATGCGTTTCAATGCTGGTGGTCATTTGCTGCGCGATGCCGGCCGCTGCTGCGGAGCAGCCTGCGGCCTGCAGGGAGGTACAAGCCCGGCGGGCGGAAGAAGCGATCCGCGTCGACGGTCGCCTCGATGAAAACGCCTGGCAGGGAGCCGGTTCCGGCGCCTTCATTCAGCGCAACCCCCTGGACGGCAAGCCGGCCAGCGAGGCCAGCGAAGTCTGGGTGGCGTTTGACGATAAAGCGCTTTATGTGGCCGCCCGGCTACACGACGCCGAACCGGGGAAGATCGTCGGCCTGCTCGGTCGCCGTGACGACGACCTGGATTCCGACTGGTTCACTTTCGCCGTGGACCCCTATTTCGACCGGCGCAGCGGCTACTCGTTCAGCATCAATCCCGCCGGCTCGCTCATCGACCGCACCCTGTACAACGATGAGTGGGACGACAACACCTGGGACGGGGTCTGGCAAGGGGCGGCGCAGGTCGATGAGCGGGGCTGGACGGTGGAGCTGCGCATTCCTTACGATCAGCTGCGCTTCCCGGCCAAAGACGAATACGTCTGGGGGGTCAATTTCAAGCGCACCATCCAGCGCAAGAACGAGCAGGATTATTTTTCCTGGGTGCCCAAGGAGGAGAACGGGTTCGTTTCGCACTTCGCCCGCCTGACCGGCATTCGCGGCATACGCCCGGGCCGCCACTTCGAGGCCATTCCCTATACGGTGGGCAAAATGGCATTCAGCCCCAAGGAGGAGGGAAACCCTTTCCGCACCGGCAGTGACCTGTTCGCCAGCGCCGGCCTTGATCTGAAGTACGGATTGAAGAGCAATCTGACCCTTGATCTTTCCCTTAATCCCGATTTCGGCCAGGTCGAGGTCGATCCGGCCGAGGTCAACCTTTCCGTATTCGAGACCTATTATTCCGAGAAGCGGCCTTTCTTCATCGAGGGGGCCAGCACGTTCAACTTCGGCTATGGCGGGGCCAACAGCAATTTCGGCTTCAACTGGGGCAACCCCGAGTTCTTTTACAGCCGTCGCATCGGCCAGACGCCGCAGGGCGGGGTCGACGGCGACGGGTACGCGGACTTCCCGGAGATGACCACCATCCTGGGCGCGGCCAAATTGAGCGGCAAAGTGGCCGGCAGCTGGAATATCGGTTTCCTGAACGCCGTGACCGCCCGCGAGTATGCCGCCGTGGAACTCGCCGGCAGCCGCTCCAGCCAGGAGATCGAGCCTTTCAGCGACTACACCGTGCTGCGCGCCCAGAAGGATTTCAACCAGGGCCGCCAGGGCCTGGGCTTCATCGCCACCGGCGTCTTTCGCGACTTGGACGACCCGGAGCTGCGCAGCATCCTGGGCAGCCGGGCGCTGGCCCTGGGGGCCGACGGCTGGCTGCAGCTGGGGAAGAAGCAGGAGTGGGCGCTGACCGGCTGGTTGGGAACGACCCGCGTCAGCGGCAGCCGTAATTATATTTTCGACCTGCAGCGATCCCCCCTGCATTATTTCCAGCGCCCGGACGCCGAGCACCTGGCGCTCGATCCCGGCGCCGGATCCTTGAGCGGCTGGGCCGGGCGCCTGGCCCTGAACAAGCAGAAGGGGAACATGATCTTCAACGCCGCCCTGGGCGCCGTGTCTCCCGGCTTCGAAGCCAACGACCTGGGATTCCAGTGGCGCGGCGATTACGTCAATGCCCACGTGGTTTCCGGCTACAACTGGCTCCACCCCGGCAAGGTGTTCCGCAGCGCCCAGCTGCTGGTGGCCGCGGCCCGGGGCTGGGATTTCGGCGGCGATAGGCTGATGAAGAACTATTATCTTTTCTCGAGCGGCGAGTTCCTGAACTATTGGGGCGGCGGCATTTACCTGGGCTACGTCGATGCCAGCTTCGACAAGGAAGCAAGCCGCGGCGGCCCGCTGCTGCGCCTGCCCCCGGGTTACTGGGTGGAATTCGACGCCTACAGCGACAGCCGCAAGCCCGTGGTGTTCTCTTTGTCCGGGGAGATGTCCCGGCGCCGGGACGGCACTCGCGACTTCAGCATCGGCCCGCAGCTGCGCTGGAAGCCGCGCAGCAATGTCTCGCTGTCCGTTCATCCTGAAGTGGAATTCCTGGATACCTATCGCCAGTGGGTGGCCAACGTCGCCGATCCGCTGATGTCCGCCACCTACGGCAAGCGCTATGTCTTTGCCCGCATGAACGAAAAGGTGCTGGCGGCCGAGATCCGCCTGGACTGGATATTCAACCCGCGCGTCAGCCTGCAGGCGTACCTGCAGCCGTTGATCGCCGTGGGCAAATACTCCGAGTTCAAGGAACTGGCGCGGCCGGCGACGTATTCGTTCAACCCATACGGCAGCGCCGGCTCGACCATCGTCCAGGGCGGGGGAGAGTATGCCGTGGATCCCGATGGCGGCGGGCCCGCCCCGGAATTCACCTTTGCCGATCCCGACTTCAACTTCAAGTCGCTGCGCGGCACGGTCGTCTTCCGCTGGGAATACCGCCCGGGCTCGACCTTCTACCTGGTGTGGACGCAGAACCGCCAGGACTTCGCCAACCCCGGCGACTTCGACTTCGGCCGCGACCTCGGTGACCTGGTCTCGGCCAAGGGCGACACCGTCTTCATGCTCAAGGCCACGTATCGATTCAACCTATAGGAAGGACTCAGGGAAGGCAGAGGGAAGAGAGAGGGAAGAATGAGGGAAGAGAGAGTGGGAAGAGGAGCTGCGCGTCACGCATAACGTATTCCTCGTCACTTGTCACTCGTCACTTTTCACGATAGTTCGTTTCTGATCTTGCCGTCCACCGTGTACCGTCTGCCGTCTACCCCGTTCGTTTTAGATCAATACACGTTGCCCATGCCGACCTGGATGAGGAAGTTCTGCTCGGCGGCCTTGCGCAGGTTAAAGGCGAATTCGAGGCGGATGGGCCCCAGCGGCGTGCGGTATTTGAGGCCGAAGCCCAGCGCCCGCTCCATCTTGTTCAGGTTGAGGTCGCTGGACTTGGAGAACACGTTGCCCACGTCGGCGAAGAAGGTGTAATAGAGGTTTTTCATGGGAATGAACAGGCTGGGCAACGTGGCTTCCAGGTTGAAGAGCAGCAGGATATTGCCGCCCTGCGGCTCGCCGTCCGGGTCGACGGTGTCCAGGTTGATCGGGCCCAGGCGGTCGTTGCGCGTGCCGCGGAACGAATGCGAGCCGCCGGCGAAGAAGCGCTCGCTGATCGACATGTCGCCGAAGCCGATGCCATTCTTGACCGAGAAGCTGAACGTGCCTTCGCGCAGGAACGGGTAATGCTTCTGGTAGTTCCAGAAGAGCTTCAGGAACGTGTAGTCCTTCTCGAAGACAGGCAGGCCCAGCTTGAGCTCGGCCGTGAGGAAATGGCCGCTCTGGGGATTGAACGGGTCGTTGCGGTTCTCGTTGACGAATGACAGCGAAAGGGCAGTGGTGTCGAAGGGCTGGCGCAGCTGGTCGACGCCGAACACCGGGATGGCGAGATCGGTGAGCGTGGTGCGGTACCACTTGGCCGAACCCATCATGAACAGCTTGTCGGAGAATTTTTTCACCAGCGAGACGCCCAGGCCCCAGCGGTTGAAACTGTAGCTGGGGTAGTTCTCATTTTCCTCCCAGATTTTGAACGAGGAGGTGATCTGGTCGCGGAAAAAGTAGGGGGTGTCGACCGCCAGGATGCCGCGGCGCTCGTTGACGCCCAGCTGCAGGGTGGCGGCCACCGAGGAAATGGTGTTGAACAGGTTCTTCTCCTGGTATTCGAGGGTGCCGCGCGGTCCGCGCCGTTCCTCCCAGCCGACGCCGAGGCCGTACAGGCGGCTGCGGTCGGGAGTGACCTTGACCAGCACGTCAATGACGCCCTCCTCCTTGGCGAACTTTTCCAGGCGGATATCGGAAAAGATGGCGCTGCCCTCGATCTGGCCGCGGAACGCCTCGACGCGGTTGCGACTGTACGGCTCGCCCTGGCGCAGCGGGAACAGCTTGTTCAGCAGGCGGCTCTGGGCGGCGGAGGCGCCGATGACGATCAGCGCGCCCATTTTTTTTTGGCCATTCTCCCGGATGGTGACCAGGAGCGATTTTTCCTCGCCCGGTGAAAGTTCGTAGCTGATGGCGGCGTCGTCATAGCCGTTGTCCCAGTAGAAATTCTGCAGGCGGTCGATGTCCTCGCTGAACTGCTTGGGCACGTAGGGGCTGCCGATCCGGCTCTTCAGTTGCCGGTACAGTTCGGCGGCGCTGAAGGCGCGGTTGCCGTTGAACTCGACGCTGCCCATGCGGTATTGCCGGCCTTCGCTGATGATGAAGGCGATGTCGGCGCGCTTGTCCCGGAAGCTCGGTTCCAGGCGGATCTCGACGGGCGAGATTCCCTGGTAGTAATAGTAGAGCTTTAGCACTTCCATGTCGGCCACCAGGGAGTTGAGCCGCAGCCAGATCAGCTTGTGGAAGAGCAGGTCGTCGGTGCGGATGATCTCGCCGATCTTTTCGTCGCTGAGCGCCTGGTTGCCGCTGACCGCAATCCGGCCCAACCGGTAGCGGCGATTTTTTTCGGCCGTGAAGACGATGGTCTTGTCCGCGCCCTTGCTGGTGACCGCGGAGGCGATGCGGGCATCGAGGTAGCCCTGGTTCTTCAGGTCGTTCAGCAGCCGGGCCCGGCTCTCCTCCTCGGCCCATTTCTCGAACACCTGCCTCTCCCACACGTCGGCGATCAGCGCCATGCGCCGGGCCATGCCCTGGAAAATGAAATGGTAGCGGTAGCCGCAGGTGACCGTCACCGTGACGTCCAGCGCCAAGCGCGCGGCGTCCAGGAAATCCTCCTGCACCTTGATCTCCGGGAAATAGTAGAGATTTTTTTTCAGCAGCCTGCGGGCTTTCTCGCTGCCCCTGGCGAACTCGTCCGGAATGTAGGCGCCGGCGGCGGGGAAGTAGCCGCGGATGCTGCCGGACAGCTGCGGGTCGTCGATATTGATCCGAATCCCGGCGATGCGGGCGATCCTGCCCGGGGCAATGACGAACTGGATGCGGCAGGCGGCGCGGTCCTTGTCCAGGCTGACATTCGGCGAAACCAGGGCGTTGAAGTAGCCCCTGGACCTGAACAGGGACTTCAATTCGGCCAGGGCCTTGGGCAGCAGGCTCTCCTCGAACAGCTCTCCCCGGCGCAGCGAGTAGACGGCCGCGCGCATTTCCTTCTCGCCCAGCGGCGAGTTGCCGGTGAACTCCAGGGCGCGGATGCGCGGCTTGGCCTGCAGGATGAACAGGACGTCCAGCGCTCCTCCCTGTTGTTCCTGGACCTTGGCCTCGATGGCGGCGAACACGCCGGTGCGGTTCAGGTTCTCGATGCTCTGGCGGACATCGCGGTAGCGGTATTTCCCGCCCGCGCGCAGTACGACCAGCGGGCGGTAGGCGAGCAGGCGCCCATCGGCCCTCTCGTCTCCGTTGAGCAGCAGCACCTGCCCGATGCCCCGGTTCTCCCAGGCGGGGACGGCGGCCGGCAGTACGCCGAGGAACGGCAGGGCCAGCAGGACCAGGGCCAGCAGCGGCCGGAATGGATGGGTGACGCGGTGGCTCATAGCTGGCTCAGCGCCGGGAGCGCAGGCGCAGGTCGAGGCTGTAGCGCCCTTCTTCGTTTCTCATGGCGATCAGGGAAATGGTCGGGGACAACTGGTACTGCAGGTAGAGGATCTCCTGGCGCGACGTGGAGAGGTTGGTGGAATAGACGACGACCAGGTCCTTGGAGATCGTCTTGCCGATGGTCAGCCGCGAGGTGTCCACGGTCGATTGCCCGGAGAAGACGGGGTCGATGCGCAGCAGGTTGATGCCCAGCAGCTTGTTGGCCCGGTTCTTGATCTCCTCGGTCAGCTTGCCGGTGACCAGGGCCGTGCCCCCCTGCTGCGAGCTGACCTCGGTCGAGGGGGTGCGCTTGAACACCTCGCCCAGCGACACCAGGGCCAGGATGTCCTGGGGCGGCAGCGGCGGCGAGGCGGTCAGCTCCGGCTTGGCGCGCGAGGCGCTGCCGCGGATATCGAAGCGGATGCGATAGTTCTGGATGAAGGCCTCAGACTCGACATGGATCAGCGGATCGATGAAAAAGTTGTTGTTGAACACCAGCTTGGCTTTCACGAGGTTGAAGGAGCGGTCGGAAAAATAGATCTCGCCCTGGTTGCCCTCGCAGGTGCCGCGGAGGATCGGGAAGCTGGCCGTGCCGGTCAAGCGCAGCTTGAAGCGGCCGCGGATACGGCCCAGCGAGTTCTGCATCAGGATGTTCTCGCTGTTGAGGGCGATGTCCAGCTGCAGCATCTCGCGGATCTTGGACTCCGCCGTGGAGAGCTCCGAGCGGGTGCTGAACACGATGCGCTCGTCGATCTCGCGCTGCCATTCCACCGCCTGGAACGCCAGGGTTCCGGAGAGCAGCAGCTTCTTGTCCTCGTATTTCAAGGTCAGGTCGGGGTTGACCAGGCAGGAGGTGCGGTCCATGGGATAAAGGCGCAGTCCCTTGCCCTGCAGGTAGAAGACCATGCGCCGCAGTTCGTTGCCCTCGATGGTCAACTGGCCGTTGCCCTCCACCGGGCCGCCTCCCATTTCCCCGAGCAGCGACTGCAGGGAGAATTTTGTGTTGATGAACGTGACCGTTCCCTGGAAATTGTCCAGTGAATGGGAGAAGTTCGGCAGGGAGAGGGTGCGGCCGGAGAAAATGGCCACGCCGCGGCTGCCGAGTCCGCCGTCGGGCGCGGTGAAGATCTGTCCAAGCAGGCGCATGCTCCCGACGTTGTTCTTCCAGGGGATAAGCAGGTCCAGGTCGTTGAGCACGAACTGGAAGGAGCCTTCATAGCGACCCTGGCGGCGGCCGATATCCAGCTTGAAGGGGGATGCGCCGGCGGCGTCGGTCACGTCTCCCGCGGCCGACAGCTGGAAATCGGAAAAATCGGTCAGCAGCGAAGCCCGGCCGGCGGCGCTGAAGCCGCGGTCGCGGTAGTAGGACATGTCCTGGAGGCGATAGGCGATCGTCAGCGGGTCCTTCATGAATTCGCCGCGGCCGCTGATCTCCAGGTCGGCGCGGCCGCTGAAGTCCCGCTGCAGGCGGGAGACGTCAATGCCCGCGATGCGGCCGTTGATGTCGAATTGTTTGCCGGCGAAATCGATCCGTACGCCGGCTTCCCGCGCCCGGCCTCCCTGGTAGGCGAAATCAAGCCCCGCCAGCTCGATGCCCTGCAGGTTGGAGCGCAAGGACCCCTTGACCTGCTCGAGCGCATAGCCCATGAACTTCAGCTGCGGCGCCGTAAAGCTTCCCTGCACGTCGGGCTCTTTCAGCGCTTTGCCCGTGCTGTAGGTGAAATCGCCGGCGATCTTCCCCTCCAGGTCCATGTCCAGGCCGAGTAGCCTCATGATCTTGCGCGCCTCGCCCTTCGCATCGGGGAAGCGGATGACGGTCCTGCCGACGGTGATCGCCAGGTCGGCCCTGGAGCTTAAGTCGGGAGCGGTAATGGTAAAGTCGCCGCGGGTGGTCGGCGGCGTGTGGCGCACGTCGCCGCGCAGCG
>JBGSPO010000147.1:0-4513 GCA_041738575.1 Candidatus Aminicenantia bacterium | reverse complement strand
AAGGACGCCGCCGGTCACCGAGCCGGCCGTGCTGACCGCGATGATCACGCCGTTCCAGCGCTTGCCCTGGTCGGGCACGAACAGGCTGTTGATGAAGGCCCAGACCTCCTCGACGATGAAGACGATGTAGGCCTGGCCGAATATGTAGAGCAGGAAGGGGGCGCCCGGAACTCCGTGCAGCACCGCTGTCGCCGATGCGGCCAGAACCAGGGCGGAGAGCAGCAGGGTGGTGATGAAGGTGCGGGCCGCGCCCAAATGGCGCAGCGAAACGCTGAAGAGCCAAGTGAAGGCGAACATGGCCAGGGGCACCAGCATCAGCGCCTCGGGCAGGCGAGAGGCCGAGTGATGGGCCAGGAAGACCGAGGAGGAGGATGAGCGCACCATCTCGTAGCCGGCCATGGCCAGGGTGCCGGCGGCGGTGATGGCCATTACCGGGCGGGCCGCCGACACCTTGCGTGCGGCGTCCCCCTGGGGGATAGGATGAGAGGACATTTTTATATTGTAGCATAAAAATGGCGGCTGGCAGGAGGGAGGAACTTTAGAAGTAAAAGTAAGAAAAATGCACACGGCACACGGCAAGCAAAGGCAGAAGGCAAAAAGCAAAAGTAAAAAGGCAATAGGTAGAGAAGAAAGTGTTAGTGGTCGAACTGTAGCTCAAGCGAGCTAAATCTCAGTGTTAGTGTTAGTAACAGCAATTTACCGAGCTGAATTGTTCACTATATTGCTTGCCACTAACACTAACACTTCTAGTTCGCTGGAGCTTCTTGCTGACACTGTCACTGCTATCAAGCTAAAAAGCTTGAATTCAGGCCGTTTTTGATGTATTATAAAAATGGTCGGAAAATATTCCCCCCAAAAAAATAAAGGATAATTCATGAAACATGACAAAGAACTAGGTTTTAACAGCCTTCTGATCCACGGCGGCATGGGCGTGGATCCGCTGGGCAGCGCCACGATGCCGATCTACCAGACATCCACGTTTGCCTTCAAGAGCGTCGATGATGGGGCGAGCTGCTTTTCCGGCGAAAGCGACGGGTATATCTATACGCGGATCGGAAACCCGACCATCGCCGCCCTGGAGAGGCAGATCGCGATGCTCGAAAAAGGATTCGGCGGGATCGCCACCTCATCCGGCATGGCCGCCGTATCGACGATCTACATGGCCTTCCTGAAATCAGGCGACCATATCGTCAGCACCGATGCCGTGTATGGGCCGTCACGCAGCATCATGGAGTCGTACTTCAGGAAGTTCGGCGTGGAAAGCTCGTATATCAACACGACCCACCTGGATGCGATCCGCGAGGCCATCCAGCCGAACACCCGGATGCTTTATATCGAAACCCCGACCAACCCGACCATGGAGATCTCCGACCTCGAAGCGTGCTGCGAGATCGCGCATCAGCACGGCCTGGCGGTCGTTGTCGACAACACCTTCAGCAGCCCCTACCTTCAGCGCCCGATCGAGTTCGGCGCGGACGTGGTGTTCCACTCCATGACCAAGTTCATCAACGGTCATGCCGACATCGTTGCCGGCATGATCGTCGCGAAAAACGAGGAACTGTATAAAATGATCAGGGCGGCCATGGTGGGCATGGGATGCAACATGGACCCGCACCAGGCCTACATGGTCCTGCGGGGCGTAAAAACCCTGGCGATCAGGATGGCCAGGGCCCAGGAAAACGCCATCCAGGTCGCCGACTATCTTGAAAAACACCCCAAGGTCGCATGGGTAAAATACCCCGGCCTGAAATCCCATCCCCAGCACGCGCTGGCTGAAAAGCAGATGGATGGCCCGGGCGCCATGATCAGCTTCGAGCTGAAGGGCGGGCTCGGCGCGGGGAAGATCCTGATGGACAATGTCAGGCTGGCGTTGCTCGCCGTGTCGCTGGGCGGCATCGAAACCCTGATCCAGCATCCCGCCTCCATGACCCACAGCAAGATGTCCAGGGAGAACCGCGAGAAAGCCGGCATTACGGACGGCCTGGTGCGCTTCGCGGTGGGCATCGAAGATGTGCAGGATATCATCAACGATCTGGGGCAAGCCCTGGCAAAGATCTAGCCAGGGCCGAATCCGGGCGCTCTATTTGCCCGGAGCGATGCTGGGGGTGAAGGTCCATGTCCACCCTTTTTTCTTGACGATCAATGATTTCTTGTCCTTGGAGATGCGCAGGTCGTCCGAATCGGGCAAAGGCATGCCGAAAACCACCGGCGAGATCACGCCGAATTCTTCGGGCCGGGTATCGACGTGCCCGGGCACGGCCTTGCGCTTGCCGCTGCAGAACTGCACGACTTCGGCCGCGGGGTAGGTGGTGCGCACCTGGATTTCGAGCGCGCCGGCCATGCCATCCTTGATCGCCAGCAGCTCATAATGTTCGTATTCGCCCTTGAGCACCGGCGGCTGGCACTTGGCCTCCCAGTTGCGCAGGTTCTTGACCTCGGATTTCGCGTTCTGGAACGTGGGCGTTCTCGCCAGCTTGGACTCGGGCAGATCCCATTTCAGGTCGATCACAACGCGGTCGGTCACGTCGGCGTAGCCGATCCAGTTCGTGTCGCCGATGACGTCGGTTCGCGCCTGGTAAACGCCGACGATGTGGTAGTTGACTATTTTAGCGCTGCCCCAGCGCATCATGACCTCCATGTCCATCTGCTGTTCCTGCGCCGGGGTTTGCTGCCAAGCGCACAATAAAAAAAAGGCGATCCATGTCCGCATAAGTTTCATTCCATCCTCCTCAGGCTCCACGCCGGGAAATTGAATTCAGTTATGTTCCCATTCTGGGCGCATTTCCCGGCTTTGTCAATAGCAAAGCTTTGGCGGTGGCGCTGGAAATGGCGCGACTGGCACTCCGGGAAGGATCGCGGCGCCATCCAGGATGTCGCAGCTTGTCCGCCACAATACCGGTCAAGTTGAAAACCAGCCGGCGGAGTCCTATAATCAGGTGCATGGACGTTCCTGTCACAAGGGGGGGAAAATGAAAATTACCGCGGTCATCAGCTTGCTGTTCCTGGCGCTTCTGTCCTGGGGCCGCGCGCATCCGGGTCAGGAGAAGCTGTCCCCGGCTTATCACCTCTATATCGGTTTTACTGCCACCTCGGAATGCGTTCCCGAGGACGGACCGTACCTGACCCAGTTGTCGCTCGACGCCGCTTTCCGCGACCTGCGCTTCGGCTTCGGCCGGAAAAAGGCCGGGCCCGAGCCCATGAGCTGGTGGCTGGCGGCCGGGCCCAGGTCGACCCTGCCGATCTACGTGGTCTTCGGCGAGGGCATGATCACCGCCCATGAATTGTGCCCGCATACCCAGTGCGACGGCAAGATCGTCAAGGCCTGGTTCACGGCCGAGAACACCTCGTTCACGGGCGTGCTGGCCGTGGTCGCCGACAGCGACGTTGCCGGCCGCGACGATATCGTCAACGAAAAGCTCTCGCGCGACCTCGATCAGGCGCTGGTGCCCATCCCGCGCTATATTTTCGAGTGCAAGCTGCCGCTGATGGAAACCCTGGCCTGGACCGACGATTGCGCGGTCCGCCACCAGGAGGACGTGGTGGGCGGCATGGAGTTCTGCTTCGCGCTGCCGGCGGCCGGGCTTCTCCAGGGCAAGCCGCTGACCTACGAGTTTCCCTTCCGCCATGGCGATATCGATGCGCCGGGCACCTTGACGGTGCGTTTCATACCGGTCAAGTAAAGGTGAAGACGAGCTTTCGTGACGAGTGACGCGTAACGCGTGACATGGATGAAATAAAGATCGTTCATTGTACGCTTGCCTTCCCCGGATCCAGCCCCTGAACCCATCTCTTCCGGACGGCGCTTGCTTTTGCCGTGGCGAAAAGGTAAAGTAAAGCATCGTTTCCAGTTTATGCACAGGAACAACCCATGAGAATGAGAAAAGGAAATAGACCTTTGCGGCCCAGCAAAGCCCCGGATCTTGAGACCATCGCCCGCCGCGCCATGCGCGAGAAGGGGCTGACCGTCGACTTCCCGGCAGCGGCACGGCAGCAGGCCACCCGTTGTCGCGACCTGGGCGGCGAGCTCGACAGGTCCGGCCGCATCGCCGACCTGCGCGACCTGCCCTGGACCTCCATCGACAACGACGATTCCCTGGACCTGGACCAGCTGGAAGTCGTGTTCCCCGAGGGCAAGGGCACCAAGCTGCTGGTGGCCGTGGCCGACGTCGATGTTTATGTCGGCGCCCATTCGCCCATCGACGAGGCGGCCCGGGTCAACACCACCTCGGTGTACACCGGGGTGAAAAATTTTCCCATGCTCCCCGAGCGGCTCTCCATCGACCTGACCTCGCTGCTGGCCGGGAAGAGCCGCCGCGCCATGGTCGTGGAAATGCGCATCAGCGCCGAAGGGCAGATCCTCCGCAGCCGCATCTTTCCGGCCCTGGTGCAGAACCGGGCCAAGCTCTGCTATGACGCCATCGCCGCCTGGCTTGAGGGTGAAGCCCAGGCGCCCGAGCCCCTGGCCAGTGACAGGGAGCTGCGCCTGCAGGTGGAGATGCAGGACCGCCTGGCC
>JBGSPO010000143.1:0-6494 GCA_041738575.1 Candidatus Aminicenantia bacterium | reverse complement strand
GCGCGGCAGGGCCGGGAAGAGGCGCTCCATGACCTGGGGCACCAGCCGGGCCGGCGGGGTATGCAGTGTCGGGGTGGCCAGGATCATGTCCAGGGCCCTGAAGGCGGCTGCCGAGCGGCGGCAGTCCGGGCAGAGCAGCATGTGGTCGCGCGCCTGGGCGGCCTCGATGGGGCCCAGGCTGCCTTCGTTATAGGCGATCAGGGTAGCGTCAGATAAGCATGCCATCTTTTTCCATCTCCTGTTTCAGGATCTCCTTGGCCTTGAATATGCGGTTCTTGACCGTGCCGACGGGCAGGGCGGTGATCTCGGCGATCTCCTCGTACTTGAGGTCCTGGATATAGCGCAGCAGGATCAATTCGCGGAACTTGAGCGGGATCTGGTCCACCACGCGCCAGACGTAGTCGCGTGTCTCGGCGCGGGCCAGGGCCTTGAAACCGTCCTCGCGGCTGACGTTGCCCGATTCCAGCAGGTCGCGCGAGGTGACGCTCTCGTCGTCGAGCGAGTCGACCGCTGCCTGGTTCTTGCGGATGTGGTCGATGACCAGGTTGTAGCAGATGCGGTAGGCCCAGGTGGAGAACTTGTACTCGAAATTGTACTTGTCGAGCACGGTGAAGATCTTGAAGAAAAAATCCTGGGTCAGGTCCACGGCGGTGTCTTCGTTGCGGACCATGCGGACCACGAAGCTGTAAATTTTCTTCTCGTACTTGCGCATCAGTTCCTCGAACGCCCTGCGGTCCCCGCGCAGCGTTTTCTTGATCAGTGCCTGATCTTCGTCCAATAGCATCTACGGTTTTTGCGCGGGAAAGGTTTTCAAGGCGCCTGGCCCTCGATGACCTCCACGTCGGCGGGCAGGTCCAGGTCAAACTCCCCGGCTGCCAGTGCGACGCGGCTGCGGTAGTTGCGGAAAACATAGACGGTGGTGATCTCGTTCGCCGACGTCTGCTCCACGCGCCGAGGCAGGAAGTCGGCGCCGACAATGATCTTCAGCTCCTGGGCGCCCTCGGCGCCCGCCTCGTCGCCGAGGCGCAGGAGAATGGTGCGCGCCCGGGCATCCCAGCTGGCGGCCCTCCCGGGCCGGTCGGAGAGCAGCAGCTCCCAGATCAGCTGTTCGTTGCGCTCGCCCAGCTGCCCCCGGAGCAGCTGGTTGTTCTCCCGGTCATAGAAACGGTAGCGGCCCTGCTCCAGGATGAAGACCTTGTATTCCGGGTCGAGATATTGCCACTTGACGTGCTCGCGGTCAGCGAAGACGATGACGCCGCTCTCCTTCAGGGTCAGCTCGTCGTCGATGTATACCTGCTGGACGAAGTCGACGCGAAAGGGCTGGCTTTGCAGGATGCGCGCGCGCACGCGCAGCAGGAAGGGATCGGTCGTCGTTTTCAGGGCGGCATCCCCCTGGTGAACGGCAGGGGTGGCTGGCGTGCCTGCAAGGCCGCCGTCCCCTTGGGGGGCCAGGGAGGCCAGCAGCCAGAGGATGGCAAAAAGGCGGCGGTGCCCCATCATCCTCAGGAGCGGGCGGAGAGGACGCCCAGGGCGATGGAATGGAACTTGTCGGTGTCGCTCTCGTTGCGCGAGGGGATCAGCACCGGCAGCCGGGCGCCCATGACCACGTGGGCCACGGTGAGCTTCAGGTAGTAGGTGAAGGCCTTGCCCAGCAGGTTGCCGGCCTCGATGCTGGGCATGATCAGGACCTGGGCGCGACCGGCCACGTCGTGAAAGATCCCCTTGTGCTCGGCCGCCTCGCGGGATACGGCAATGTCCAGGGCCAGCGGCCCGTAGACCTGGCAGCCGGTGATCTCACCTCGCTCGTTCATCTCGCTCAGGGCCTTGGCGTCGAGGGTGGCCGGCATGGAGTCCTTGACCGACTCGATGGCGGCCATGATCCCCACCCGGGGCTCGTCGTAGCCCAGGTTATGGAAGACGGCGACCGCGTTTTCCACGATCTGCTTCTTCTGGGCAAGGTCGGGGAGTATGTTCAAGCCGCCGTCGCTCAGCCCCAGCAGCTCCTCAGCTGCCGGGTTCTCCACCACCATGATGTCCGAAAGCAGGTTGGGGCCGCGCAGCCCCTTTTCCTTGTCCAGGATGGGCTTCATCAGGGAAGCCGTGGGCAGGAAACCCTTGAGGACCAGCTGCAGCTTGTTCTGACGGCCCAGTTCCACCACGCGCGCCACGGCCGCCTCGGCCCCGGGCGTGTCGTGGATGTCGAAGTCGGATTCGCTGCCGCCATGACGGCGCAGCAGCTCGCTGATCTTGGCCCGGTCGCCGCAGAGGATGAAATCGGCCAGCCCTTCCTTCTTGGCCTCGATGACCGATAGCATGGTGCTGTCGTCCTCGGGGCAGGGGACTCCAGCGATCACGCCTTTTCTGTCTTTTGCCGCTTCCACCAGCTCCTGCAGGTTGCGTATCATTTCATGCTCCTTGGCCCCGGAGGCGCTGAGCCTCAGGGCTTGAACCCGTAGCCGCTCTCGAAGGCCTTGAGGTTCAGGTCCAGGAAGCGCGGCGGCACTTTTCGGTGGATGACCTCCAGCCATATCTTCTTGTCGATATCCATGCGCGAGGCCAGCAGGCCGATCAGCACCACGTTGGAGGCCTTGTCGTTGCCGAGCTCGGCAGCCAGGCGCGTGGCCGGGATGAGCACCAGCTCGCCGGACAGCTTCTGCAGCTGCGCCACCACGTCCTGCGGGTATTTTTCAAATCCCGCCGCCACCGGCAGCGGCTGCCACTCGAAGTCGTTGACCAGGACAATGCCCTTCTCGCTCAGGTAATTGATGTTGCGCAGGGCCTCGAGCTTTTCGAAGGCCAGGATGTAGTGGGTCTCCTTGAGGGCGGGCAGGGGCGAGAAGACCTGGTCCCCGTAGCGCACGGTGGAGATGACGTCGCCGCCGCGCTGGCTCATGCCGTGCACTTCGCTCTTCTTCACCTGGTAGCCGGCCTGCAGCAGCACGTCGGAGAGCAGGTCGCTGGCGGTCAGGATGCCCTGGCCGCCGACGCCGCAGATCAGGATCGATTGGGTAGTCATTTGCCACCTCCCTTGGCGAACGATTCCAGGGTCATGGCGCCGATGTGCAACCCCTTTTCGTCGGCGTAGGAAATGGCCTTGTAGGGGCAGACCTGGGCGCAGACGCCGCAGCCGGTGCACAGGGAGACGTTGATCAGCGACTTGCCGTCGACGTCGGTGCTGATGGCCGGGCAGCCCAGGCGCAGGCAGGTCTTGCAGCGGGTGCATTTTTCCTTGTCCACCACCATGGGCGACCACTTGGCCTTGCGGTAGAGCAGCACGCAGGGGCGGCGGATGACGATCACCGAGGGCTCCGGGCGCGCCATTTCGCGCTTCAGTAGCTCGCGGATGGCCTTGACCTCGTAGCCGTCCACCTCGTAGGCGTGCTCCAGGCCCAGGCCGTCGCGCACCAGCTTGAGGATGTCGATCTGGCGGACCGGCTGGCCCATCAGGGTCCGGCCCGAGCCGGGGTTTTCCTGGTGGCCGGTCATGGCCGTGATCGAGTTGTCCAGGATGACCACCGTGGACTTGCCCTGGTTGTAGATGACGTCGATCAGGCCGGTGATGCCCGAGTGGAAAAAGGTGGAATCGCCGATCACCGCCACCTGCGGGTTGGTCTTGCCCGCTTTTTCCAGGGCTTTCTCGATGCCCAGCTGCACGGTGATGCTGGCCCCCATGTCCACGCAGGTGTCCATGGCGCTCAGCGGCCGCAGGGCGCCCAGGGTGTAGCAGCCGATGTCGCCCTTGGACTGCACCTTCAGCACGCCCAGGTTATAGAAAAAGGCGGTGTGCGGGCAGCCGGCGCAGAGGGAGGGCGGCCGTCCGGGCACGCCCTCGCCGGCATGGCGCAACGTCATGTCCTTCAGGCCCAGGCTGGCGCGGACCACGTCCTGCGACAGCTCGCCCTGCAGGGGGAAGACCTCCTTGCCGACGATCTCCTTCTGCGGCGCGGCTAAACGGGCGAAGGTCTCGATGATGGGGTCGTTCTCCTCCAGGACGTAGATCTTGTCGACCATGGCGGCGAAGCGCTGGAACAGCTTGACCGGGAACGGGTAGGGCAGGGCCAGCTTCAGGAACCAGGCGTCGGGAAATACTTCGCGGCCGTATTGGTAGGAGACGCCGGAGGCCAGGACGCCGACGCGTTCCTTGCCCTTGATGATCGTGTTGTAGGCGAAGCTGTCGCTGAACACCGCCAGCTTCTTCAGGCGCTCCTCGACCACGGCGTGGCGCTTGCGGGCGTTGCCCGGCAGCAGGTTGCGCTTGGCGAAGTCGCTCTTGTATTCCGGGACCGGAGGCGTCTGGCGCCCGCCCAGCTCCACGGCCGAGCGTGAGTGCGAGGTGCGCGTGGTCATGCGGATCATGACCGGCGTGTCGAAGGTCTCGCTGATCTTCACCGCTTCCAGCACCATGTCCTTGGCTTCCTGGGAATCGGAGGGCTCGAGCACCGGCATCTTGGCGGCGATGGCGTAATGGCGGTTGTCCTGCTCGTTCTGCGAGCTGTGCATGCCCGGGTCGTCGGCCGAGATGATGACCAGGGCGCCGGTCACCCCGATGTAGCTGGCCGAGAACAGCGGGTCGGCGGCCACGTTCAGTCCCACGTGCTTCATGGCCACCAGGGCGCGGGCGCCGGTGAAGCTGGCCCCCAGGGCCTCTTCCATGGCCGTTTTCTCGTTGGCGCCCCACTGGGAGTAGATGTCGTCCTTGTAGCGGATGATGTTCTCCAGTATCTCGGTGCTGGGGGTACCGGGGTAGGCCGAGGCGAAGGTGATGCCCGCCTCCCAGGCGCCGCGGGCGATGGCTTCGTTGCCCGAGAGCAGTTCTTTGGCCATTGGACCTCCTAGTGCTTGTTAGAATGTTAACTTTATGATATTTCAGCGCCTGAGTCAACCCTGAGGAGGAGAAGAAAGACTACGTGACGCGTGACGCGTAACGCGTGACACGAAAGAAAAAGAAAGTGCCTTTCTCACCACTTGTATACGTGATGCGTAATGCGTGACGCGAAAGAAAAGGAAAGCGCTTTTTCCCACTTTCTCCTCCCTCGTTCTTCCCTCTGCCTTTCCCTCTCTCTTCCCTTGATATTTCATTTTCTTTTTGCTATAACCGATCCCTAAGAGGTGCAATAATGAAAAACAATAAAAAGTGCCCGAAATGCAATTCCACCAGCATCGCCCGCAAGAGAGGTTCCCCGGTGCTCAACAGCTGGAGCCGCATCTCCATCAACCTGACCAGCCTGGACGTCTGGATCACGCGCTTCGTCTGCACCGAATGCGGCTACATCGAGGAGTGGGTGGAGAATCCCAGTGACTTGAAGAGGTTCAAGGCCCAGGAATAAGAAGGAATTCGTGACGCGTAACGCGTAACGCGTGACGAGTAGCGTGCATAGAACGATCTATCGCGACGCGTGACGAGTAGCGAGCACTAAAAGATCTAACGTGTCGCGTGACAAGTTGCGAACATTGAGCGATCTAACGCAAAGCATGACATAAAGTGGTCATGGAACGAAAAATTCCACCAAACAACAATCGACATGGAAGACAAAGTTAGTGACCTTATTAGGTCTTGCGTGTCCCAAAAGTTCGATGAAGGCTGTTTCGCGTCACGCGTCACGTGTTACGCGTCACGTAATTAAGAAACCGGATTCTGTGCTAAAATAACAACCCATGCCATATCTGGAAATCATAGATGCACACAAACATAATCTAAAACACCTCCATTTAAAGCTGCCGAAGAAACAATTGATCGTGATCTCTGGCGTTTCGGGCTCGGGCAAGTCCACGCTGGCCTACGATACGATCTTCCAGGAGGGGCAGCGCAAGTACCTGGAATCGCTCTCGGCCTATGCCCGCCAGTACATCAAGTCGCTCGAGCGCCCCGACGTGCAGTCGATCAAGGGCATCGCCCCCACCATCTCCATCGACCAGAAGCACTCCTCCTTCTACTATAATTCCACGGTCGGCACCGTTTCCGAGGTCGCCCCCTTTCTGCGCCTGCTGTACGCCAAGCTGGGCCAGGCGCTTTGCCCGCGCTGCGGCGACCCCATCAGCCGCTATTCCTCCGAGAAGATCCAGCAAGCCCTGCTCGCCCGTTTCGCCGGCTCCCTGGCGCGCATCTACAGCCCCCTGGTGCGCAATCGCAAGGGCAATTACCAGGCGCTGTTCGAAAAATACCGCAAGCGCGGGTTCCTCAAGGCGCTGGTCGACAACCGGGAATACTACCTGGACGACCCGCCGCAGCTGGACCGCAACAGCCGCCACCGCATCGCCGTCCAGGTCGATGCCATCGAGGTTGAGCCGGTCGCCGTGGCCCGCCTGGCCGACAGTGTCACCCTGGCCCTGAACGAGGGCGACGGCGAGATCCTGGTGCGCGCCAACAACAAGGAGGCCTTCTTCTCCCTCCGGCTGTACTGCCCGCGCTGCGACATCTCGCTGCCCGAGCCCCAGCCCGGAACCTTCTCGCTCAATTCCCCCGAGGGGGCCTGCCCGGCCTGCCTGGGCAGCGG
>JBGSPO010000097.1:0-5440 GCA_041738575.1 Candidatus Aminicenantia bacterium | reverse complement strand
GATTGATGCCGCCCGCCAGCAGGTCGGTGGCGCGTTCCTCGTCTATCCGCGGCTGGTCGAATTCGCGGTCCAGCAGGAAGCACATGGCCTGCGAGCAGGTGCCTTTTTTCAGGAACACCCGCCTGGCGTCATTCTTTGCCGCGTTCATTTATTTGCCGGCGCTTCCCCGGCGGCAATCTGCTCCTCTTGCATGTAACTGCGCAAATGCTTGCGGCGCTTCCGGTCGCTGCGGACGCTGCTGTGCCCCGAGCCGAAACCCTTGAAGAGGATGTGGCTCAGGATCAGGAGGCCCCAAGCCTGCCAGTAGGTCAGACGCTTGAGCCCGAAGATGTCCGGCATCAGCCAGTTCCACAGGAGCATCACCACCCAGCCGCAGAGAAAGAGCAGGCTGATCCCCAGGATGCCGAAGCCGATTCCGATCAGTATTTTCTGGAGCAGGCTGCGGTCTTCCCACCAGCCCCACTCAGAGCATTCACTGCCATGTTTCCGCTGCCGCGCGAAATGACCGCAGCGGTCCGTCGATTTCTCAGTGCCGCCCACGCCGGCATTCTCAAGCTCAGACATTTTTTTGCCTCCTCCGGGTGTGCCCGGTAAAAATATCGCTTCGGGCCGCGGCACAGCCGCGGCCCGTCTTGCTCATTCATCCGTCGATCCAGTGCCGCAGGGCGCGGGAAAGGTTGCGCAGGGCATAGCGCTTGCGCGCTGTCAGGGTATCGATGCTCTCGCCGGTGGCCTCCGCGATCTCCCTGAAGGTCTTGCCGCCAAACACCTGGGCCTCCACCACCCGGCGCTGGGCCGCCGGTAGGGCGCGCATGGCGTCGTTGAGGGCGTCCACCAGGCACTCGCGGACGTACGCCTCGTGGGGATCGAGCCCCACCCCCTGGATGATTTCCCTCAGGGTCTCCTCGGCCACATCGGTCTCGCCCAAAGCCCGGCGCACTTTCTCGTGGCGCCAGGCATCGATCAGCCGCCGGGTGAAGAGCGAGTTGATCCAGGCCGGCAGGTTGCGGATCCCGGCCACCGCGGGCAGGCTGGCCAGAGTCTCGGCGTAGACGTCATGCACCAGGTCCTCGGCTTCTTCCAAGCTGCGTCCGGCGGCGCGCACGCGGGCCAGCAGGCGCGGCTTCTCGCTCTTGTAGGCCCGCTCGAGCCGGGGGCCGGCATCCAGGTAAATTGCGGATCGTTCACTCATGGCGTTCACCGTTATCGACGGACGAGTCGCTCCTTTAGTGTATGCGATCTTAAAATTGTTTAAAAGGAACCGGTCGGGATCGTCGCTATTGACAGCGAACTGAAAGAAATACTGTTTTTAACGGATACGGGGAGGCCAACATGAAGGTAACCGCGGTCGTCGGCAACGGGCTGCTCCTCAACGTCGTCAGGGGTCCCGTGAAAAAAGGGGTCGCCAAGCTGGTCGACACGGTAGTGACCTGCAGGGCGAAGAACAAAAGATTAACCCGTGAGGAAAACGGGGCCGGGTCTTGAATCTGCAAGTCCCGACTAGCGCCTGTTCCTACGGTTATGCCGCTGCCCGCAGTGGGGGCAGATGTCGCTGTGCACGGTGAGCAGCTTGCCGCATGATGGGCAGGTGTATCTTTTTATCTCGCGCTCAAGAAAAGCCGGCATGCCCCTCCGGCGAATGAAGTTCAGGTTTTCCACGAAGCTGTAGTTATGGGCATGGACATAGCGCTTCTCGACCAGCAGCAAACTCGCGCAGGGGAACTGGTCGCATTGATAGCAAAAGTCAATTTCCCCCTTGGCGAGCTTGCGGCACAGCCCTTTTTTATGGACGCAGCCCCGGCCCCGCGGCCGGCAGCCCGCGCATCCCGGCTTGCCGGGGTCGAGCACCCAGCTGCAGAGGTTGCAGTTCATGCCGCACGACGCCACCAGCTCGCGCTTCATGGCGATCACGGCTATTCTTCCTCGCTGAACATGATCTTTTTCGGACAGCGCGGGTCGATGAGCACCGGCAGCTTCGCCCCCTTCTGCAGCCCGGCCAGGGCGAGCGGATTCCAGCAGCGCTTGTCGGTGATGACATAGGGCATGCGGTCGGGGGGAGCGATCTCCAGGCGAAGCTCGATCCGGGGCATGTCGTTGACCGTGGTGCCGGTCGTTTCGGCGGACAGGATCGTCGCCGTGCCGCGGATGCCGTTCAGGCGGAAGTAGGCGGCCCGCTTTTTCTGCCAGTTCAGGTAGCCAAAGAGGGCGCCGTTGATGACGATCTGCAGAAAGATCCAGATCATGCCGAAGGTCTTCAGCGACATATTGTCGTCGGTGCGCGCGCCGGGATCGGCGATCCCGGCGAGCAGCATGATCACGCCCGGGGCCAGCATCATGGCCGAAATGATCCACCATTTCTTGGTCAGCACCCACATGTTTGTCCCCTCCCTCGGCGCGGTTTCGCCATGATGGAGATCCTCCGCTCTGGATCATCCTAGCAAATCGCGCAATGCAATAAAAGGCCTGCCTGCCAAAATTGCGGCGATCCGCGTAAAATCGATGTCCTGATGAAGGGCTCGGGGAGGAGCCGGGACGGGGCATTTCCAGGATCAGAAAAACTACCATTTTCGCCAGCCGCCGCCGATCTGTGGAATTGTATTCGCCGGAAATTTAGGGTATATTCTGCCAATAAAATGGCCCCCTTGAAGAATTTCATTTTTCTGGCATGGACCGTGTGGCGGCAGCCGCGAATGCTGCGGGTTTCTCCGGCGCTGAACCTGTTTTTCCTCCGTTATATCGGTAAATTCCGTATTAAAAACAGCGCCGGTCATTGGACCGTTCATTCCCACCTGCCGCCCCTCAATCATGCGGCTTTCGGCCGTTTCGTCAGCGACCACCTGCTGGAGCGGATCGCCGGCCCCACGCACGCCCAGATCGGACTGACCAACGCCTGCCCTCAAGCGTGCGCCTATTGCTACAACCGCGAACGCCGCGGCCAGGCCATGGACACCAAGACCATCCTCCGCGCCGTGCGCGAGCTGAAGGAGATCGGGGTATGCTGGCTGGGGCTTACCGGCGGCGAGCCGCTGCTGAACCCGGATATCGCGCGCATCGTCGCCAGCGCCGCCGACGTCTGCGCGGTCAAATTGTTCACCACCGGCAGCACCCTGACCCGGGAAAAGGCGCAGGAATTGAAACAGGCCGGGCTCTTCTCGGTTTCGGTCAGCCTGGACCACTGGCTGCCGGAGATCCACGACCGCAACCGCGGCCTGGACGGAGCGTTCGCCACCGCCTTGAATGCCATCCGCCTGTTCCAGGAAACGGGCGGCATCCAAGTCGGCGTATCGGCGGTGGTCAGCCGCGACATGATCCGTGGCGGCCAGGTGGAGGAATTCCTGGAATTCCTGCAGGGACTTGGAGTCGACGAGGCCTGGCTCTGCGAAGCCAAGCCATCGGTGGCCGCGTTCTGGGATCAAGACCAGGTGATCAGCCAGGCCGAGCATCGGCAGCTCTCCGACCTGCAGGACCGCCGCAACCGCGGCAGCGGCCTGACCGTCAACTACCTCGGTCATTTCGAAAGCCGGGAGTTTTTCGGCTGCAACGCCGGGCACAAAATGGTCTACATCGACGCCTGCGGCGAAGTCAGCCCCTGCGTGTTCACGCCCATGACCTTCGGCAACATCCGCGACCGCTCCCTGAAAGATATATTCACGGCGATGAAATCCCATTTCCCTTCCGACGACTCCTGTTTCATCAACAAGAACTTCCCCCTGATCCGCGACGCCAGCCGCGGCCGGGGCTTTCTCGATCCCGCCACCTCGCTGCAGGTCATGGCCCAGGCCGAATTCGGCGAGCGCTCCGGCTTTTTCCGGATCTATCTCCGCGGCAAAAAGCAAGGATCTGCATGAAAGATCAAGGCCTGTTTTTATACCGCAGCGCGAGCCTGGCCATGGCTGTCAGCTTCGGGGCCGTGGGCCTGGTTTTTTTCGCCATACCGGAACGGACCCTCGAACTATTCAACCGCCTGTCCCCTGGGCTGGGCCTCCCCCCCGCCCCGGTCCAGGCCGGAAGCTTTTTCCCCATCCTGGCGCTGGGCTACATGTACCTGGTCACCCTGCTGGCCGGGTTGATGTTCAAGAAGCCGGGGAATCCCCTTTTCCCGATGCTGCTGGCCCAGGCAAAACTCGCCAGTTCCATCCTGTCGCTGGTTTTCTTTTTCGGGCGCGCGCCGTACCTGGTCTGCCTGGCCAACGCCGTCATTGACGGGGGCATCGGCGCGCTGGCGCTGGGACTGTCTTTCCTGCAGCGACGACGCGCCGCTTCATGGCCAACCTGACCTTGAAGCTGCTGCTGGCTGGCCTCCTCCTGGCCGGCAGGAAAAAAGGCCTGAAGGACCTTTTCCGGCTGACGGCAGAGGCGTTCGGCCAGGAGCCACCCGACCTGCGCGGATCATCACGCGCTGAAATTCTTTTGAACTATGCGCGCTTCACCCGCGCCGAGGCTGAAAGATCGCTGGCCGGGGGAACGGCGCCCGCGCTGCGGGAAAAGCTGCACGACCGCTCCCTGCGCCTGGGCCGGGATATCCACTCCCGGCTGCCCATCCGGGACCGCGCCGACGCCGCGGCCGCGCTGCGGGCCCTCTATCGCCTGCTGGCCATCGAACTGGCGGTTGACGCCCGGGGAAACGTGACGATCCGCCGCTGCTATCTCGCGGCCCATTACACACCCGAGGTCTGCCGTTTCATGTCGGCCATGGACCAGGGAATCGTCGCCGGCTTCTGCGGCGGCCAACTCGCTTTCTCCCAGCGCCTGACCGAGGGCGCCGACTGCTGCCGTGCCCGCATTGACCGGCCGGACGGGAAAAATGAATAAGGCCGTGGTGATCGGCAGCGGGGCCGGAGGCGCCATGTGCGCCCGGGAACTGCAAGGGAAATACCAGGTTGCCGTGTTGGAAGCGGGCCGCGAGTTCCGCCCCTTGGGCCTCAACCTCGGCCTGATCGCAAGCTTCAGAAAGACCGGGCTGCTGTTCGATGCCCGCGAGATCGAATGGATCTTCCCGGCCATGAGGATCCGCAGGACCGGCGCGGGCATGATCCTGGTCAGCGGCCGCGGCAGCGGCGGCACCACGACCCTCAGCACCGGCAACGCCCAGCGCCAGGACAGGGACTTGCAGGCACTGGGGATCGACCTGGATGAGGAATTCGCCGAGCTTTATCGCGAGATCCCCGTGTATTCCGGCCATCAGAAGATCTGGCGCCCCCTCACCTCCGGCTTTTTCTCGATCTGCCGGGAGATGGGGCTTGACCCGCAGGCCATGCCCAAGATGGGCGATTACGCCCACTGCCGCGGCTGCGGCCGCTGCGTGCTGGGCTGCCCGCACGGCATCAAGTGGGACAGCCGGCGGCTCCTGGACCAGGCACTGAAAAACGGCGCCCGCCTGCTGACCTCCCACCGCGTCGAACGGGTCGTTCATGATGAAAACGTCGCCCGGCGCCATGTC
>JBGSPO010000089.1:0-6934 GCA_041738575.1 Candidatus Aminicenantia bacterium | reverse complement strand
CCGCCGTTGGCGGCATTGACGATGCACTGCACCGGCTCATAGAGAATGTCGTTGACCACGACGGCGAACGTCTGGCCGCCGCTGAATGTTCTTTTCAGGATAACTGTTCCCGCCATGGGCTCTCCGTTTTTTCATTGTAGCAAAATGAAAAAATGATTTGCAACCCTTTTTCCGATTTCCCTTACCTTTGACTTGCGGGCGGCATTTCCTTACAATGGGTCCCTGACAGCGGATCCCGGATCGGAGGCACGGATGAAAAAAACATGGATCGCGGCAGTACTGCTCTTTTCCACTGCGCTCTGGGCGCAGGCGCAGACGGCGCGCTGGGTCAAGGGCAATACCCATACCCACACGAACCGTTCCGACGGCGAGGAATACCCGCACCGGGTTGCGCGCTGGTACCAGGAACACGGCTACCAATTCCTGTTCATCACCGACCACAACATGGTCACCGCGACCGCGGCCATCGATTCCAACCCCAATGACGACTTCATCGTCATCCCGGGCGAGGAAATATCCTTCTCCCTGCAACAACGCCAGGTCCACGTCAATTCGCTCAACCCCGGACGCCCCGCCGAGGCCAAGGAGGGAGCGACCCTGGCCGCGACCCTGCAGAATGCCATCGACGCCGCCCGGCAGGCCGGGGGCATACCCCAGATCAACCATCCCTTCCGCCGCTGGTCGCTCCGGGCTGACGACATGCAGGGCTTGCGCAACGTCCGCCTTTTTGAAGTTCTCAACATGCCGCGCGAGTCGAACAACTTCCCCGCCGGCGGCAGCAGCGGCACCGAAGGGCTCTGGGACGCATTGCTGACGTCGGGGATGATCCTGTACGGCGTGGCCTCGGACGACGCCCATGATTTTTACGGCGAGTTTCTTCCCGGGCTCGCCCATCCGGGCAAGGGCTGGGTGGTGGCGCGGGTCAACCAGCTGACGGCGGAAGAGGTTTGCGCCGCGCTGGAAAAGGGCGATTTTTACGCATCCACCGGCATCGAGCTGGCGGATATGGCCTGCGACCAGAAGGAATATCGCGTGACCGTCAAGCCCCACGGCAACACCCTCTATTCCACGTTCTTCATCGGCCGCAACGGCCAGGAACTGGCCAGGGTGGACGGGCTGCAGGCGACGTATGCCTTCAGGGGCGACGAGCTTTACGTCAGGGCCAAGGTCGTCTCCTCCATGGGCGAAATGGCCTTCTGCCAGCCGGTGTTCCTGAAAAAATAGCCGGGATCATCCCCTGTTCATTTTTGCGGTTGTCGTGCCGACGATCTCCTCCATCTCGCTGAAGTGCCGTTCCATGTCGGCCAGCAGGGCGAACTGCGCCCGGGCCCGCTGAAGATTGTGCCCCGGCCCGGCGATTTTGAAGTAGACGTCGCCGGCCAGGTGATCGGTCAGGAATCGCAGCCCGACCAGGAAGGTGAGCAGCTTGGCCCCGAAGGCGAGAAGCCCGATCTCCCCTTCTTCGATGCCGGCGCCCAGGGAGAAGAGGAAGCCGCGGGCCAGCTCGCGGAAAACGACGAGGTCGATGCGGATGCCCGCAGGGTCGCCCTCGTCCTCCATGGCGCTGGAGGCGGCCGAGCGCACGGCGTCGCCGAAATCGCTGGCCAGGTAGCCGGGCATGACCGTGTCCAGGTCGATCGGGCACAGCCCCCGCTGGGCGCGGTCGAACAAGACGTTGTTGAACTTGGTGTCGTTGTGGGTGACGCGCAGCCGGATGCGCCCCTGGCGCCCGGCTACACGCAGCCGTTTCATCTCCTCAGCACGCGCCAGGACAAAGTCGATCTCGGCTCGGGTTTCCCGGCTGCGCCCCAGCGGATCGGCCTGCCGGGCTGCCTGGAATTGCTCCAGGCGGAACTCCACGTCATGGAAACGGGGAATGATCTCGTGCAGGGAGACCGGCGGCAGGTCGGACAGCAGGTCGATGAATCGTCCGAAGACCCTGCCGGCCTCGAATGCCTGCCCGGGCGTCTGCGGCCGTTCGCCCAGATCCAGGTGCTCGATAAAGCGGAAACAGCGCCAGAAGTCCCCTGCCGCGTCCCGGTGCCAGGGACGGCCGTCGCGGGCCGGGAGCACCGTGAGCACTTCACGGTCGGGATCGCTGCCGGGAACGGCGGTCAGCCTGTTCCGCAGGTGCCCGGTGACGAGCATGATGTTCTCCATGAGCCGCGGTACATCGGGAAAGATGCGCTGGTTGACCCGCTGCAGGATGAAGCCGGGATGCGACCCGGCGCTGATCCCTACCCGGTAGGTCTCATGGATGTGCCCCGAGCCGTAGGGCGCGGCCTTGACCGGCTTGCTTTTCGGGGAAAAAATAGCGATGATGGCCGCGAGATCGGGAGAAGCTGGGCTTGAGCCGGCTTGGAAATTTTCTGGCATGGCCTTTCATTATACGGACGCGATACATTATTGACAAGCGCATTAAAATATGATATTTTTTTATTTCGATGGCCCCTTAGCTCAATTGGCAGAGCAATTGACTCTTAATCAATAGGTTGATGGTTCGATTCCATCAGGGGTCATCTTGAAACTCAGTACCCACAAGGGTTTTCAGATACGGTTGAAAAGTTGAAGAAAAGTTGTGACGGAAATTGGGACGGGTCGATTTATTCTTGTCCTTATTTAAGACAAACTGATAGATTTGGTCGATGTAAAACCTATTGATAACTAATCAATAGGTAATGATGTTTTAGTAAACGAATAAAATCAAAACACCTTTCTTCCAAAGAATCGATTGACCGAATGTTTTGCATCCTTTTCTGGAAGAAAAAACACTCTAAGTTTATCATTGCCAACATATGAAGATGATGTATATTCTTTTTTTGTTACATTTGATACTCTGATGATAATCAAAAATCCGGGAATTTGCATCAAATATTCATATCCACAATCTATCCTTTTTAATTGAGGACTATAAAAGAGTCTATAAAACGATTCTGGTTCATTAAAGTTGTTTTGGTTGATTAGTGAATAGACGATATATGGATAATCAAAAACATCCTTCGGGTCATTTTCAAAGACCATCTGTCTTATTATTTCCTCATGTTTTCCCAAATCAACGGTTTTATAATTTGGATTTTTTGAGATACTCATTCTCCAAAGCAAAGATAAAAAGAATAGTTTAATTTGTTGGTTATCTACATCGAATACTTCTGATAAATTTTCTTGTGGGGGTGGAAGTTTTTTTGAATACTTTATTACAGGGACAAACAATTTATTCTTAGCATATCCTTCCAATTTTGATATGATATTATTGTCACAAGAGAAGCACAAAAGGTCACTCTCCCAATGACTTGACTGAACAGTTTTATCCGTTAGTTTTTTATCTTTGATTCTCAATTCCGCTATTCGGTGTTTATCATCAAATATATCAGCAAACAAAAAATCAGATACGATATGGGACTTTTCTAAAAGAGGTTTTTCTTCACCGCATAAACTACATTTCATTATTATTATCCACAAAAATAATTAAATTTATTTGTACAAATACTATTCTATTTATATGCGGAATTTGCAATCAATTCAACTCAAACTGATAAATTTTATAAAAGTTTTTTATTGATTTTATTAAGGATAAAATGGATTTAAAGTTCAATTCCAAAATAAATATATTCAGGACGGATTTTAGGACGGTTGGCATTGTTAAAAACCTGTTAGATTCTAACGACAAGTTGTAGAATACCGATAATTCAGCAATAAAGTTGGGACGGAATTGGGACGGGAAAACAGGAAGAAACACGAGATAAAAACCCTTGAAACCATGAATGGACAAGGGTTTACGATTCTTATCATAAATACTCTTAATCAATAGGTTGATGGTTCGATTCCATCAGGGGTCATTTGGTTCCTCCACCTTCTATTCAGATTTCCCTATTGAAAAATCATTGATTTTGCCAATAATATGGAATTTCCAAATCCATTTTTGGAGGTTCCCATGACCCCGAACACCAAAAGCCGCCGCGTCCCGGCCCTGCTCCCCTGCCTGCTGTTCCTGCTGCCGGTTCTGGTCCCTTCCCGCTCCGAACCGGAGCTGCGTTTGCAGGGCTTCAAAAAGATCCAGGATATGAAAAAGAACGGCCCATATAAGGATATGAAATGGCAGTTCCTGGGGCCGGTCAACGTCAGCGGCCGCTGCACCGACGTGGCCGTGGTCGCGCCCAAGGGCAAAAACTACACGATATACGCCGCCACGGCATCGGCCGGACTGTGGCGCACGGTGAACGAGGGCACTACCTGGGAGCCCATCTTCGAGTCCGGCCCGTCGGTGGCCATCGGCGACGTGGCCCTGGCGCCTTCGAATCCCGACATCCTCTGGATCGGCACCGGCGAGGCCAACATCTTCCGCAGCTCGCAGGCGGGCTGCGGCGTCTACAAGTCGCTCGATGCCGGGAAGACATGGCAGCACATGGGCCTGGCAGCCACCTACACCATCCCGCGCATCGTCATTCATCCCAAGGATCCCGATATCGTCTACGTGGCCGCGTCCGGAGCCGAATGGACGCGCAACCGCGAGCGCGGCGTCTACAAGACCGTCGACGGCGGCAAAAGCTGGCACCAGGTCCTGCTCGTCGACGATGAGACCGGCGCCATCGACCTGGCCATGGACCCGGCCGATCCGGAGACCCTCTATGCCGCATTCTGGCAGCGCACGCGGCAGAAATGGAACGACCCGCGCAACCACGCCCGGAGCTCCGGGAGCGGCATCTTCCGCAGCCGTGACGGCGGCAGCACCTGGCAGGCGATCAACCACGGGCTGCCGGTGGCCAGGTTCCGCGGCCGCATCGGCATCGATGTCTGCCTTTCCTCTCCCAGGATCCTTTACGCCCTGGTGGACAACTACGAGATCTCACGCCAGCCCACACCCGAGGAATTGCGCAACCCCTACGGCGTCCCCTCCTGCGGCTTCATCAAGGGCGCCACGGTCTACCGCTCCAGCGACGGCGGCGATTCCTGGAACCAGGTCAGCGGCCAGACCCCGGAGATGAAGAAATTCATGGAGCGCCATTCCGGCACTTACGGCTGGGTGTTCGGCCAGGTCCGCGCCGATCCCTGCGACCCCGAAACGGTCTATATCCTGGGCGTGCCGCTCAGCGTCTCCAACGACGGCGGCAGGACCTTCCGCCACCTGGACGGCATGCACGTCGACCACCACGGCCTGTGGATCGACCCGGCCAACCCCGCCTACCTGGTCAACGCCAACGACGGCGGCATGGCCGTCTCCTATGACCGCGGCCGGAACTGGCGCTGCTTCACCGACAACCTGCCCGTCTGCCAGTTCTTCAACGTCAGCCTCGACCATGCCAGCCCCTTCCGCGCCTACGGCTCCATGCAGGATCACGGCAGTTTCCGCGGCACGGTCGACCTCAGCCACGGCCGCGACCGCGTCCCGGCCGTGGCCTTCGAAGAGGCGCCGGGTGGCGAGGGCTCCATCCATGCCATCGACCCTCGCGACCCGAACCGTGTCTATTCGGCCTATTTCTACGGGATGCTCAGCCGCAGCGATCTCAACCGCCCCGGGCGCGAGGCGACGAAGTGGATCGTGCCGCGCGCCTACGCGGATGAGCCCCGCCTGCGCGGCCAGTGGCTGGCCCCTTTCATCCTCTGCGAGCACAACCCCGACATCGTTTACTTCGGGGCGCAGTACCTGTTCCGCTCCCCGGACCGCGGCGACACCTGGGAGCGCATCAGCCCCGACCTGACGGCGAATGACAAGTCGCGAATGGGCGACATCCCCTACCAGGCGCTGTTCACCATCTCCGAGTCCCCCTTGATGCACGGCTTGATCTACGCCGGCAGCGACGACGGCCGCGCCCACGTCAGCCGCGACAACGGCCGCAGCTGGCAGGAGATCGCGACCGGCGCCGGCAAGTGGGTCTCGCGCCTGGTGGCCTCACGGCACAAGATGGGTACGGTCTACATGGCTCGCAACGGCAAGCGAGACGACGACTTCGCGCCGTACGCCTGGCGTTCGGACGATTTCGGCAAGACCTGGCGCGATATTGCCTCCGGCATCCCGCTCGGGCCGGTCAACGTGATTCGCGAGGATGCGCGCGATGCCAACACGGTTTACCTGGGCACCGACGGCGCCGTGTTCATCAGCCGCGACAGCGGGGCCAGCTGGCAGGTGCTGGGCGGAAACCTGCCCTGGGCCTACGTCCACGACATGGCATTGCAGCCCCGGGAGAACATAGTGGTCATCGCCACCCACGGTCGCGGCCTGTGGGCCATGGACGTCGCCGCTCTGGCCCCTGCCGACGATGAGGAACGGGATTGACGCGTGTGCCGGGCGTTGGATCGATCCGCCCTGTTGAGTAACAGGTCACCAAGACCTACGCCATCTACGAGAAGCCGATCGCCTGATGCCGGCCGCTCCCGGAGCGCTGGCGATTTGCTTGGCATTCAAGCGCGAATCGTGTTACTATTGCTCCTGGAGAAAACATGGCCGCCGACAAGGACAACCGAGCCAAAAGTGAGATCGCAGCGCTGAAGGAAAGCCTGCGCTCGGCAAGGGACGCCGCCCGCTCGCTGGAAGAGCTGGCCGGAAGCCCACTGCGCCATCACTACCCCATCGACCTCTGGTCCCTCTCTGACAGCGAGCTCGACGGCGAGATGGGCAAGCGCCTCAGTTTTCTCAACGAGGATATCGACTGCCGTCCCACCGTGGCCATCTCGTCGCACCGCCGCCTGATCGGCCCGCTCATCGTCTTCGGCAAAAAGCTGCTGCTCAAGGTCCTTCGCCCCTATACCAATTCGCTGTTCGTGCGCCAGAACCGCTTCAACGAGCAGCTGGTGGCCTTCCACCTGGCCACTTTCATCCGCTTGCGCCGCCTCGACGAAAAGCTGAAGCGTCTCGAGCAGCTGGCCGGCGATGCGCAAGAGCGGAATGATGCCGCCGAAGCCGCTGCGAGCCCGCCGCCTCCCCGGCATGAGTAGCAGC
>JBGSPO010000081.1:0-16381 GCA_041738575.1 Candidatus Aminicenantia bacterium | reverse complement strand
GGAGCCGATGATCGAGGCGAACTTCAGCTTGGGCCGCAGGGCGTTGGCCAGGAAGGCGGCGTAGGCCACGGCCGGGTGGGCGCCGCCCAGGACCGTGGGCGAGGCCAGGACCACGGTGGAGGCGTCCACGAGCTCGTTGGCCAGCTCACCGACATCGGTGTGGATGAGGTTGAAGGGGATGACGTCGACGCCATGGCGCGTCAGGGCGCCGGTCAGGTGCTCGACCATCTCCCGCGTGCTGCCGTGCATGGAAACGAAGGGGATGAGCACCAGGTTGCGCGTGCGGTCGGAGATCCACTCGGCGTAGGCGTCGAGGATCAGGGCCGGGCGCGGGTAGACCACGCCGTGGCTGGGGGCGATCATTTCGATCTCCAGGCCCTTCAACTTTTCCAGGTGCTTGCGGATCTGCAGGCGGAACGGCATCATGATCTCGGCGAAATAGCGCCTGGCGGCGCGCAGGGTGTGGGTTTCGTCACTGAGCAGCGGCCGGCTCTGGGCCAGGTGCGCGCCCAGGAAATCGCAGCTGAACAGGACCTTGTCCTGGCGCAGGTAGGTGAACATGGTCTCGGGCCAGTGCACCCAGGGCGCCAGGATGAACTCCAGGGTCTTGCCCCCCAGGTCGAGTTTTTCGCCGTCGGCCACGACGAGGAATTTGCCCTCCGGGATCCGCAGCAGGTCCATGAGCATGGACTTGCATTTCTCGTTGGTCACGACCACGGCCTCGGGAAATATTTCCAGCACCTCGGGGATGGCGCCGGAGTGGTCCTGCTCGGCGTGCTGGCTGACGATGTAGTCGATGCGGGTGACGCCGGCCTCCTGCAGGTTCTCGAGCAGCTCGCCGGTCTTGGCCGGATCAACGGCGTCGATCAGGGCGACCTTGTCGCTGCCGCGGACGACATAGGCGTTGTAGGACGTGCCGTCGGGCAGGGGGATCAGCTCGTCGAAAAGCCGCCGGTCCCAGTCAAGGGCCCCCACAAAGATGATATTTTCCCTTATTTCCGTTGCCGCCATATTGCCTCCATTTTGAACAGGTCCCTGACGCCGGTGGTTTTCAATCCGGAAGAACCGGCCGTTCCGGGGTGGAGCCCGTTACTCGATCACTTCGAAAGAATCCTTGCCGGCGCCGCAGACCGGGCAAACCCAGTCTTCGGGGATGTCCTCGAAAGCGGTGCCGGGCTTGACCCCCGAGTCGGGATCGCCGTCGACGGGATTGTATACGTAGCCACATACGGTGCAAACATACTTTTTCATGCCAGCCTCCTTCATTACTGCGGGGACCCGGGCCGCTTCCGGCCCTTCCCCGGGCCACAAATTATAGGGTCAAATCCGCCGCCTGTCAACGCCCCGGTTCACTTGTCGGCCAGTTCCTTGATCAGGCGCAGGATCTCGGACTTCAGCGCCACGTCCTGGGTCCGGCCCAGCGCCTGCTCCAGCTGGTCCAGCGCTCTTTTGCGGTCGCCGAGCTTGGCCGCTACCCGGGCGCTGTTGACCAGGGTGAGGGGCTCGGGAGAACCCTGCAGGGCCAGGGCCCTGGCATAGCTCTCGGCGGCTTCGGTCAGGCGGTTCAGGTTCTCCAGCGCCTGTCCCTTCAGGTTGAAGAGCGGGGCGAAGCGCCGGTTGAGCAGCAGGCCTTTCTCGGCATAGCGCAGGGCCGAGTCGTACTTGGCGAACTTGATCTCCAGCAGCGCCAGGTTGGCAAAGGCGTTCTCAGGGGTCTGGTATTCCTCGGCATTGGCGGCGATGAGCAGGTTTTCCTTGGCCAGCTCGTAGCTGCCTTGCTCGGTGTACACCGCGCCCAGCAGGTTGAAGGCGTCGAGGAACTTCGGGTTGACCTGCAGCAGGCGCTTGAGCATCTCGACGGCCTTGGGGAACTCGCGCCGGTAGACATGTACCAGGGCCATGCCGTTCAAGGCCGGCACCAGTTGCGGGTTTTTCTTCAGCGCCGCCGCCAGCCTCGCTGCCGCCAGGTCCAGCTGCCCGTTGTTTAAATAGCCGATCCCCTCGTTGGCCAGGAATTCGGCCGACCCGGGCTGCAGCTGCCCGGGCACCGTCCGCGGCGTACTATGGCCGCAGGCCAGGAATAACGCGATCACCAGCAGTAAAATCACGATCTTGTTCATGTTGCCCCCTTAAGGCCCTTGACCCGGAACACTTTCACCGGCTTGGAGATGCCGGTCAATTTTTTTTCGCCCAGGAGATCAAAATGGAAGCGCTCCCGGGTAGCCTGGTAGGTCTGTTCGGACACCGCGATCTCGTCGCAGCCGGCCACCGCCGACTCCAGGCGCGAGGCGATGTTGACCGTGTTGCCCAGCACGGTGAACTCCAGGCGCTTGGGCGAGCCGAAATCGCCGGAAATGAGCTTCCCGGAATGGATGCCGATGCGCACCTGGATCCGGCTCTCCTCCTCCGCCTGGCGGTTGAGGTCGCCCAGCTTGTCCATCATCTCCAGGGCGGCAACGATGGCGCGCTCAGCATGGTCGGGGCATTCCAGGGGAACGCCGAAGACGGCCATGATGGCATCGCCGATGAACTTGTCCAGGGTGCCGTTGTGCTTGAAGATGATCTCGGTCATCTCGCTGAAAAAATTGTTCAGGAACATGCCCACGGCGATGGGGGTCAGTTTCTCGGCCCGCGACGTGAACTTGACGATGTCCATGAACAGGACCGTGGCTTCCGATTCGCGGTAGGGCATCAGTTCGCCGGTATTGTTGTCCTGGAATTCCATGAGCCGCGAGACCACCGCCGGCGAATGGTAGCGCTCCAGGCGCGCGCGCAGCCGCCGCTCGTGGTTGAGCTTCTCCAGGCTGTTGGCGCCCTCGATGGCGAAGCCGGCGAAGTTGGCGATGATCGACATCACCTCGAGGTCCTTTTCGCCGAACACCTGGGAAACGCTCGCCGTGTCGACATAGATCAGCCCGTAGATGCAGTCCTTGGTCCAGATGGGCACCGAGATGGCCGAAGTGATGCCGTACATGATGACGCTGTTGGAGCTGTCGAAGCGCGAGTCGTTGCGCGTGTTGGACGACAGGATGGCCACTTTCTCATGGATGGCCTTCAGGGCGATGGTCTTGGAGATGTGGACGATGTCATCCGGCTGCCCCTGCATGGAATAGGTGTACTTGAGGCGGACGTCGTTCTGCTTCTCGTCATAGTAAAAAATGAAGATCTTCTCGGGGCGCACGAACTGGAAGATCATGTCCCCGAGCTTGTGAAAGCTCTCGTCGATGTCCTGGGACGCGATCAGGCTTTTGCCCAGCGCCGTCAGCGAGGCCAGGAAGCTTGGTCCCTCGATCCTCAGTTTCGGCTTTTTTTCGGCCGGCAGCAGTTCCGCCAACGGCACCATCAGCGAGATCTTCTGGTCATCGGTGTCGCGGTAGCTCTCCTTCCTGTCCACCGCCAGGAAACTGAGGATGGTCCGGCCGATGGTGATCTTGTCGCCGACCTCCAGCGCCTTCGCCTGGACGCGGCGGCCGTTGACGTAGCAGCCGTTGGTGCTGTTCATGTCGGCCAGCTTGTAGCCCTTGGCGGTGCGCTGCAGGCGGCAGTGCTGGCGGGACACCGTGTTGTCCTTGAGCTCGATGTCGTTCTCGGGCAGCTTGCCAATAATCACCGTGTCCTTGGCCAGGAAAAAGACCTTCAGCTCGTCATCGGCCAGGTATTCTAGCTTATATTCCATTCGTTCTTCAGGCTGCGGCGCATCAGGTCGCTGACGGCAACGCGCACGTCCTTGCCGTCAAAGAGCACGCGGTGCACCTCGCGGGCGATCGGCATCTCGATGTCCAGCTGCTCGGCCAGCTGGTTGACCGCCTTGGTCGTTTCCACGCCTTCGGCCACCATGGGAGTCGAGCGCTCCGCCGCGGCCAGCGACTCGCCCAGGGCGATGCGCCGCCCCAGCTGAAAATTGCGCGACAGGCTGCCGAAACAGGTCAGCATCAGGTCGCCGATCCCCGCCAAGCCCCAGAATGTTTCCGCCCTGGCCCCCAGGCGCAGGCCCAGGCGGGAGATCTCCATGTTGGCGCGCGTGACCAGCGAGGCCGTGGTATTGAAGCCATAGCCCAGGCCGCTGATCATGCCCGAGGCGATGGCCATCACGTTCTTCAGCGCCCCGGCCACTTCCAGGCCGCGCAGATCGCCGGAGCGGTAGACGCGCAGGGTCGCCGATGAAAAGCGGCCCTGCAGCCGCGTGAGCAGCTCCTCGTTCTCCGAGGCGGCGACCACGGCCGTGGGGTGGCTGTCGGCCAGCTCACGCGCGAAAGAAGGGCCGGAAAGGGTCAGCCACTGCCGGGAGACGCCGGGACCGAAAACCTCGGCCGCCACCTGCGAGATGGTCTTGAGCGAATCGGACTCGAAGCCCTTGGACAGGTTGACCAGGACGTGGTCGTCCCGGCGCACGGGCTGCAGGCGCCGCATCACCGAGCGGATGAATTTCGAGGGCACAGCCAAGACCAGGATGCCAGCGGCGGCGACCGACCCCTCCAGGTCGGCGGTGGCCTGCAAACCCGGGGCCAGATCGATGCCGGGCAAGAAGACCTTGTTCTCCCGGTCCGAATTGATGGCTTCCAGGACCTCGCCTTCCCGGACCCACATGCGGACGCCATTTTCCTGGCGGGCCAGGTAGTCAGCGAAGGCCGTGCCCCAGGAACCGCCGCCGATGACCAGGATATTATCCATTTTTCCGGAAGGAGAACTTGTTCTCATTGCCGGCCGCCAGGCGCGCGATGTTGGCGCGGTGGCGGAACACGATCACGAGCAGCATCAGGAAAGCCACCATGGCCGCCTCGACGACCTGGGTGAACAGGATGTAAAAGAATAGCGCCATGGTTCCCAGCAGCGAGCCGAGGGAGACATGACGGCTCAGCCACAAGGCCAGGAAGAACACGGCCAGGAAGGCCAGCAGGGCCGGGTAGTAAAAAACCAGAAAAACGCCGACCAGGGTGGCCACCCCCTTGCCGCCGCGGAATTTCAGGAATACCGGAAAAACGTGCCCCAGCAGCACGGCCAGGCCGCCCAGCAGGACGATCCAGGGCAGCTCGAAATGGATGTGGCCATAGACGATCGGCAGCGCCCCTTTCAGGATGTCCAGGGCCAGCGTCGCCAGGCCCGCCAGCTTGCCCTTGCTGCGCAGCACGTTGGTGGCGCCGATGTTGCCGCTGCCCATGGTGCGGATATCCTTGCCCTCGCTGAAATAGAAGATCAGGTAGCCGAAGGGGATGGAGCCCAGCAGGTACGAGGCGATGACGTAGAGGATCTCATGCTGCGACAAGGGGGATCTCCTTGAGGATGGAATAAACGGGCCCCCCTCGGCGAGGACCTTCAGGGCAGGAAGGGGTCAGGTCGCTGCGGAACAGTTGAAATGCGGTCACCGGACATTCGGCGAGGAATCGATCTTTTTTTTCGGCAAGCAGCTCAAAAAGCGCCCGAAAATCAGCACGGGCCGTCCCGCCCCCCGCAGACGGCTCGAGGGGGCCTGTGGACCCCGACGTCCCGGTCCTCCTGGACCGGGGGGCCTTATTGCGCCCCAGGGTCAGGTGCGGCTGGAACGGGCGCGTTTCACGGGCGACGCCGAGGGGAAAAAGCAGCGCTTCGATGGCATTGAACAGGGAAAGGAGGCGCGGATCGTCTTCCACTCCGGCCCAGAAAATATGCAGGTCGTCACCCACCGGGAATTTGCCAAAACCGCTAAAGCGCAAACGGGAGGGAGGGAGGGGGATTTTTGCCGCCGTCAGCGCATCAGCGATCCTCCCGGACAGGCCTGGCTCCACGTCGCCGATGAATTTCAGGGTCAAGTGAATGTTGTTTTTCCCGGTCCAGCGGATGGAAGGAGCGATCCTCTTGAAAGGATCCAATTCCTTCACGATTTTCTCCCTGGCCTCTTCAGCCAGTTGGATGCCGGTAAAGATTCTCATTGCTGCCATTATAATGGAACTGCCATCCGTAGTAAATAGCCCGGCCCTGAAGGTCCTCGCAGAGGGGACCCTGAAGGTCACCCGACGCGCTCCCCGCCGAGGGGGATGCTGAAGTTCCCGGCCGGCAGGTTGAGATAAAAAGCTCTCCCGGGATATATAAGGTATAGAAATCCTGAATTCGCGCCGGAGGAATAATGAAAAAAACCAGAGCGTTCGCTTGGCTGCTGGCCCTGGTATTCCTTTTTTCCTGCAGCCCGCAGAGCCAGGACGACCCTGCGCCTGAAGATCCCGATCCGGACCCGCTCCCGGCAGCCACCACCCTCATCGACCACCATTGCACCGATCTCAGCAGGGTCCCGGTCCAATGGATCGATCAGGCGCGCGCCAAGCTGCGCATCGGCTACGGCCACACCTCCCATGGCAGCCAGCTGGTCAGCGGCATGTTGGCGTTTCGAGGCGACAGCGGCTCGGCTTTCTACTTCGGCTATTCCGATTGGGGGCTGCAGCCCGGGGTTTTCCTCAACGATTACTGGGGCAACGAGGGCGGCGCCGATGATCTCGGCTACGACGGCGACCTGGGCTGGCGCGCGGCCACCATCGAGATGCTTTCCCGTTCCGGCAATGACCGCAACGTTGTCGCCTGGTCCTGGTGCGGCGGCGTGAGCGACAACAGCGAGAGCGGCATCAACACCTACCTGGAGGCCATGGCCGGGCTGGAAAGCGCCTACCCGCATGTCACGTTCATCTACATGACCGGCCACCTGGACGGCAGCGGCAGCGACGGCAACCTGCAGCGGCGCAACGAACAGATCCGCGCCTACTGCCGCGCCCACAACAAATACCTTTTCGATTTCGTCGACATCGAGAGTTTCGCCCCGGGAGGCGACAGCAATTACATGCAGCGGATGGCCGACGACAACTGCGACTACGACAGCGACGGCAACGGCTCCCGCGACCGCAACTGGGCCGCCGAATGGATCGCGGCCAACTCCGGCAGCGAGCTGGCCCGGCAGGCCGCCGCCTGCGACGAATGCGCCCACTCGCAGAACCTGAACTGCATCCTCAAGGGACGCGCCTTCTGGTGGCTGCTGGCGCGCCTGGCCGGCTGGGACGGCAAATGATTTTCCAGACGAAAAACATGAGATGAAATCACCGGCGGTCATATATAATAGGCAAGTGGAGGAATGCATGAATAAATCGATGCTGCGACTCGCTTGCCTGGTCGGCATCCTGGCCGTGGCCCTGCCGGCAGCACCCCCGCAAGCCACCGTGACCTCTCCCAACGGCGGCGAAAACCTGTTGCTGGGGTCAGAACATTCCATCACCTGGGACTGCAGCGATTGTGCCGGCAACGCCAACGTGATCATCGAGATATTCAACACCCTGAATTCGGGTCCGGGGTACCACGGCCAGATCAGCCCGGGCGGGGTCCCGATGAGCCAGGGGGTTTATCAATGGCAGGAGGTGGGAAAACTCAGCGATGGCACCTTCGTCAAACCGGGCCCCGGCTACAAGATCCACCTGGAAGCCATCGACGGCTCCGACGCCAGCGACGGCACCTTCGCCATCGTCAAGCTCGAGCTTCCCAGGATCGTCATTTCTCAGCTCAATCTGAGCCACCTGCCCGGATGTCCCGAATGCGTGCGCATCGAGCTGAAGCCCTTGCTCGATCCATTCAAGAACTGCCGGGGCATTTTTCGCCTTGCCCTGTTCGCCAACGGCGAAATAGCGGCCGAACTGGGGAAATTCGGCAACCGCAAGCGGATGAGAGATTTCGTTGACACGCGGCTGAGCCTGCCGCTCCAGGACCTGGCGCAGGGGCGCCGCGGCCGTTTCGAACTGCGACTGTTCAATTCCCGGGGCCAGCTCATGCAGGCTCAGGCCGTGCAGCTGCATTTCTGATATCATGCATATTCAAAAATCATTGGCCATACAAAAAGGAGGAAAAATGAAAAAAGTGTTTTTGGCGATCCTGATGGCAATAATCGGCATCGGTTCGGCATATGCCCAGAAGGTCACCCTGCTTTCGCCCAACGGCGGCGAGATCCTGGTCAACGGCACGCCCATGCAGATCACCTGGAACTTTTCCAAGCTTACCGGCAACGAGACCCTGTTGATCGCCCTGGAAGGGAGCGCCGACTTCGGGCCCATCGCCTATAGCAAAGTCTCGGCGGGCTCGCTCGAATGGCTGATCGGGCAGAAGATGGACGGCTCGTTCGCCAAGCCGGCCGGCGACTACAAGATCATCATCGAGTTGATCGACAACGACTCGACCTACGACCTGAGCGACCAGCCGTTCACCATCGCCGCCCCCGTTTCCGTGGTGGCACTCATGGCGCCCAACGGCGGCGAGACCATGGAAATGGGCAAGGACTACGACATCCGCTGGTCCTGCGCCGGCCAGGAGGGCTATGTCACCCTGAGCCTGTTCAAGGATGAACAGCCGATGGGCCCGATCGCCGAGAACCTGCCGGCCGCCAGCCTCAGCTACCGCTGGCGCACCGGCCTGCCGCTGGCCAACGGCAAGAATTACCTAGCCGGCGCCAACTACCGCGTCCAGGTCCTCTGGCATGCCCAGCCGGCCAGCGACATGGGAACGGCTCCCGGCGGCCAGGCAGCCGGCTTGCTGCCGAAAAACAGCGACCGCAGCGACAACCCGTTCCAATTCACGGGTTCCACGACGGTCAACAGGCAGAAGGCCACCAGCGAAAAGGAGGAGTGACTCGGAGGGATCGCCGCCGCCCGCGCCCGCTTTTCCCGGCCGGGCGGCAGGAGCCGGCAGCCCGTTTTCAAGCCCGCCCTTATTGACTAATCCGTCCTCCTATACTAAGATATGGGCCCATGAAGATGTTCTCAATCGTCGGTTGGTCGGGCAGCGGAAAAACCATGCTCATTACCCGCCTGATCGAGGATTTCGCGACCAGGAATAAAAGGGTCGTCGCCGTCAAAAGCGTCCACGCCGGCTACGCGCTGCAACCCGAGGGCAAGGACACGGCGCGCTTTCTCCAGGCCGGGGCCAGGGAAGCCTACCTGCTGGCGGGCGGCGAGCTGCTGCGCATGACGCGCATCGCATCCCCGGACGACCTGCTGGCCGACTTGGAAGCGCGGCTGGGGCCCGACGATATCGTGCTGCTGGAGGGCCTGATGCGGACGGGCATCCCGGTCATCGAGGTCGAAGACAGCCGGCAGGAGAACCCGTTGAAAACCCGGTTGCAGGAGCTGGCCGCCCTGGTCAGCACGGCAGCGAGCCCCGGCGCCCGCGCCTGTTTCCATCCCGACGACATCACCGCCATCGGCGCGTTTATGGAGGAATACCATGGAAAATAAGATCGAGCTCAAGGTCAACGACCGGGTGATCGCCCTGAACCCTTTCGTCAAGAAGATATTCATCAACCTGGTACTGGGAGCGGTCCAGGCATTGGACAAGATCCCCCAGCCCTGGGAAAAGATCGAGATCAAGCTGCAGGCCGGGAAAAAATAAGGAGGGCGCCGCAACGCCATGAAATACCTGAAAACGTTTGCCGAAAAGTGCAATGGCTGCAATATCTGCATGAGCGTATGCTCCAAGCTGTATTTCAAAGAGGACAACCCTGAAAAATCGGCCATCCGCGTCGCTCCGGCCGTCGGGGGCGCCTTTGCCCTGAGCGTCTGCGACCAGTGCCGGGCCTGCGTGGCCGAGTGCCCCACCCAGGCCATCACGGTCAACAAGCTGGGCGTGGTGCTGATCAACAAGGCCCTGTGCATCAACTGCCTGGCCTGCGTGGCCGCCTGCCCGACAGGGACCATGATGACCTGGCGCTCCGGGCTGGTGCCCTTCAAATGCATCGCCTGCGACGCCTGCGCCAAGCAATGCCCCACCGGGGCCCTGAAGATCGAAGTCAAGGAGGATTGAGCCATGAGCGCCAACCAAACGAAACACGATATCGAGAAGCTGCGCCAAGCCCACAAAGTGCTGAAGGAATTCACCTACGAGCTGAAGCCGGTGGTCAAGGGTTACAACGACCGCACGCTGTACATCAACCTGGCCACCCTGGAGATCAGGGAGAAGCCGGTACCGGCGCTGATGAAGAAGAAGTTCATCGGCGGCAAGGGCTACGACCTCAAGCTGCTCTGGGACGCGGTCAGCGGCGACACGCGCTGGGACTCCCCCGAGAACGAGATCTGCATCGCCACCGGGCCCATCGCCGGCAACACCAACTACCCGGGGTCGGGGAAGTCGCTGGTCACCACCATCTCGCCCCAGACCGGCATCCCCATCGACAGCAACGTCGGCGGCCATTTCGGCCCCTACCTGAAGTTCTCCGGCTTCGACGCCATGGAGATCCAGGGCAAGGCCGCCCGCGACGTGCTGATCTACATCGACGGCAACCAGGGCAAGGTCCAGATCATGGAAGCGCCGCTGGAGGCGACCGACTCGCACGTGGTGGCCGAGCAGTTGCACGAGATGTTCGCCGCCAACGAGCGCGAAAAACAGCACGTTTCGGTGGTCTCGGCCGGCCGCGGCTCCGAGCACGCCTGGATCGGCTGTCTGAACTTCTCCTACTGGGACAAGCGCCGCAAGCTGCCCCGCCTGAAGCAGGCCGGGCGCGGCGGCATTGGCACCGTCTTCCGCAACAAGAAGATCAAGGCCATGGTGGTCAAGTACTCGGGCCTGACCGGCAAGTCCAACAACCCGGTGGACATGGAGACGCTGCAGAAGACCGGCCTGAAGCTGCACAAGGAGATCATCAGCCTCGACGACAAGCAGTGCCACATGCGCACCATCGGCACCGCCCACCTGGTCGAGATCATGAACGACTACGACCTGCTGCCCACCAAAAACTTCCGCTTCGGCAGCCATCCCGACGCCAAGAACCTCGCCTCCTGGGTGTGGAAGGACATGTTCACCCAGAACGTCCCCGACGGCTGCTGGTTCGGCTGCACCATGTCCTGCGCCCACGGCATCGACAACTTTGAGCTGCGCACCGGCCCTTACAAGGGCCACAAGGTGCTGGTCGACGGTCCCGAGTACGAGACGGTCGGTGGCTGCGGCTCCAACCCGGCCATCTTCGACCCCAAGGCGGTCGTGGAGATCAACTTCTACTGCGACACCTACGGCCTGGACACCATCTCCTTCGGCACCATGACCGGCTTCATCATGGACTGCTACGAGAACGGCATCCTGAACAAGGAGCGCTGCGGCGGCCTGGAGATGACCTGGGGCAACTGGCAGGCGGCGCTGGAGATGATGCACCAGATCGCCCGCGGCGAGAAGTTCGGCCTGATCGCCGGCAAGGGCATCAAGTTCATGCAGGAGTATTTCGCCAGGGAATACGGCGCCGACGCCCAGTTCCTCAAGGATATCGGCATGCACGGCAAGGGGCTGGAGCAATCGGAGTACCAGTCCAAGGAGTCACTGGCCCAGCAGGGCGGCTACTACCTGACCAACAAGGGGCCGCAGCACGACGAGGCCTGGCTGATCTTCATGGACATGGTCAACAACCAGATCCCCACCTTCGAGAAGAAGGCCGAGGCCCTGCACTACTTCCCCATGTTCCGCACCTGGTTCGGGCTGATGGGATTGTGCAAGCTGCCATGGAACGACGTCGAGCCGGCCGACAACGCCAGCTACCCCGAGCCCAACAAAGTGCCCGAGCACGTGCAGAACTACGTCGACATCTACGGCGCCATCACCGGCGAAAAGATCACCAAGGAAGAGCTGATCCGCCAGTCGGAGCGCGTCTACAACTTCCAGCGCGTATTCAACCTGAAGATGGGCCACGGCAAGCGCCCCGAGGACCATCCGCCCTATCGCGCCATGGGGCCGGTGACGATCGAGGAATATGAGTCGCGCGCCGAGCGCTACGACAAGGCGCTGAAGGAAAAGCAGGACATCGACCCGGCCGGCAAGAGCACCGAGGAAAAGATCAAGCTGCTGCGCCAGTACCGTGAAGCGCAATACGAGAGCCTGATCGACGCCGTGTTCAAGCGCCGCGGCTGGTCCAAGGACGGCGTGCCCACGGTCGAGCACCTGAAAGAGATCGGCATGGACCTTCCCGACGTGATCGAGCTGGTCAAGAAGCACCTGTAAGATCAAGCCGTTTATGCAGGGGCGGGCCTCCGGGCCTGCCCTTTTTTTAAGAATTGCAGGCGCCCCGGGAAAAAAACTGTAAGCCGCCATGGACGGAGTTCCGTGAAAACTCGAAAAATCCTATTTATTAAAAATTTGTAATTGAATAGAATGGATGCACCATGGCAAAAAAAACATTTGTCCTAGACACCAACGTCATCCTTCACGACTACGAGTGCATCTACAGCTTCGAGGACAACGACATCGTGATCCCCATCACCGTCCTGGAGGAGCTGGACCAGTTCAAGCGGGGAAGCGACCAGATCAATTTCAACTCCCGGGAATTCATCCGCATCCTGGACACCCTCTCCGGCGACAAGATCGTCAAGACAGGGACGAAGATCAGCCCCAAGGGGGGAAAGATCCGCATCATCACCGAGCACCTGCAGGAGCCGGCCGTGACGGCGGTGTTTACCGAGAACCGGCCGGACCACCGCATCCTGAGCGTGGCCTACTATCTGTCCCGCAAGCAGCGCCCGGGAAACGGCCAGGTCATCCTGGTCTCCAAGGACGTCAACCTGCGCCTGAAGGCCAAGTCGCTGGAGATCGTGGCCCAGGATTACTTCACCGACCGCATCCAGGACATCGACCGTCTGTACACGGGCAAGCGCACCCTGCTGGATTTTCCGGGCGAGATGATCTCTCGCCTGTACCATGAGGCTGGCGGAATCGATCCCGTTGACATCGGTCTGCGCGACCTGCTGCCCCATGAATACTGCATCCTGAAAAACGGCAGCAAGTCGGCCCTGAGCTACCACAATCCCGAATCGGCCAGGCTTGAGCGGATCGAGAAAAAGGCGGCCTTCGGCATCATGCCCCGCAACGCCGAGCAGATCTTCGCCCTCCATGCCCTGACCCACCCCGGCATCCTGCTGGTCACCCTGATGGGCAAGGCCGGGACCGGAAAGACGCTGCTGGCGCTGGCGGCGGCGCTGGAGGTGAGCCGGCAATTCAGGCAGGTCTACCTGGCCCGGCCCATCATCCCCCTGTCCAACCGCGACATGGGTTTCCTGCCGGGGGATATCGAGTCCAAGCTGGACCCATTCATGCAGCCGCTGTTTGACAACCTGGCGGTGATCAAGCACCAGTTCAACGAGAACTCCACGGAATGCAAGCGCATCAACAACATGCTGGAGGACAAGAAGCTCTGCATCACTCCGCTTTCCTATATCCGCGGCCGCAGCCTCGAGCGCATCTTTTTCATCGTCGACGAGGCCCAGAACCTGACCCCGCACGAGGTCAAGACCATCATCACCCGCGCCGGCGAGGGGACCAAGGTGGTCTTCACGGGCGATCCCTACCAGATCGACACCCCCTACCTGGATGCCCGCTCCAACGGCCTCACCTATCTGATCCATCGCATGAAGGGGCAAAAGATCTATTCGCACATCACCCTGGAAAAGGGGGAGCGCTCCATGCTGGCCGAGCTGGCCAGCGATTTGCTATAGAAGAAGACGACAGACGTTAGATATTAGACGTTAGACGTTAGAAGTCAGAAAGAAGAAATTATCTGTTTCTATTGCTGTTCTCTTGCTGACGTCTGATGTCTGACGTCTAACGTCTTTTTCTAATCGAATACCTTCTCCAGCGCCTGGTAGGCGTCGTGCACCGTGCCGACAATGGCGACGATGTCCTTCTCCAGGCAGGTTTTGCCGGCGGCTTCCAGGAGCCTGGTCTCGGCGAGCAGCTTGGCGGCCGCAGACTGGAAAGCCTCGGTCTTGGCTTCCAGGCGCTTGGAGAGCGTGGCCTTGGTGATGGCCTCGGCCTTGGCGACCATGTCGGGAGCAACGGCGCAAATGTCGGCGAATTTCTTTTCGGGCATGTATTTATGGAAGACTACATAAAGGACCTTGTGGTAGGCGTCCACTTCCCTGGCCACCGGGCGGATGGCGCGCACCTGCATCTCGAAGCGCATGTGCAGCAACTCGGCGGCATCGAGCAGCGGCTGGTCATCATAGCCCACGGCGGCCTTTTTATAAGCCTCAACCGCATTGTTGAGCTCGGCCAGGCCGTTCTCCCAGGCCTGCTTCTTGTCGCGCAGGATGCCGGGCAACACCGCGGCATTGATCTTGGCCATGCCGGCCTCGATCGCAGGCAGGAAGCCGCGCAGGGCCGCGTAATCCTTGGCCGGGAAGGCAGTGTGCCAGATGGGATATATGACTTCGTGAAATTCGATCAGCTCCGGGACAGTACTCTCGGTCTCGGCACTGGGAATATGCTCGGCGTAGAGAGCCGAAGCAAAGCACAACAGGGCTGCGATCAAGGCGAACCGTATCATTTTATTCATAATGCTCCTCCATTTTTAACTTGTTCTTAGACGTTAGACGTTAGTAGTCAGACGTCAGCAAGAAAGCTGCATTCCCTCGACCTTTGGCCTGGAAGCAATTGCCGCTCATTTCTTCTTGATAACATCAAACGTCTACCGGCTGCCGCCTTCAGCTTCTTCTCTTGCTGACGTCTACCGTCTGTCGTCTAACGTCTTCTTCTAAAGCGAATTCTCGACCACCTTCACCTTCAGCCGCGACAGGTACTCGGTGATCTTGATCTTCTTGGGGCAGGCCTCCATGCAGTTGAAGATGGTGTGGCAGCGCCAGACGCCGTTCTTGTCGTTGACGATCTCCAGGCGGTCGTCGGCGCCGTCGTCGCGGCTGTCAAAGACGAAACGGTAGGCCTTGAGCAGGGCCGCCGGTCCCAGGTAATCGCTGTTGGGCCAAGAGCTCGGGCAGGCGGCGCTGCAGGCGGCGCAGAGGATGCACAGCGTCGATTCGCCGATCTGCTCCAGCTGCTGCGGCGACTGCACGAACTCCTTGTCGGGCATGGGCTTGTCCAGAATCAGGTAGGGCTTGATGCGCTTCAGCTTGGCGAAGAAGGGCTCGAGGTCGACGACCAGGTCCTTGATGATCTCGAAACCCGACAGCGGTTCGATCTTCAATTTCGTCCCGAAGCGGTGGATGGGGGTCTCGCAGGCCAGCACGTTGCGGCCGTTGACTTTCATGGCGCAGGAGCCGCAGATCGAGCTGCGGCAGGAGCGGCGGTAGGCCAGGGTGCCGTCGTGCTGCCAGTGGATCTCGTTGAGCACGTCGAGGATGGTCGATTCGTCCTCGACCTGGATGGCGAACACCTGCCAGCGGGGCTTCGCGTCCGCGTCCTTGCCCGGCTGGTATCTCAATATTTTAACGCTGATATCGATCATGGCCATGGTGCATCCTCCTTAATATTTCCTTTCCTGCGGCTGGTACTGCGGGTAGATGACCACCGCCTTGCTGAAATCCAGGGCGATCTTGCCATTGCGGCGCCAGGCCAGCGTGTGGCGCAGCCACTCGCCGTCGTTGCGCTTGGGAAAGTCGCTGCGGAAATGGGCTCCGCGCGACTCCTTGCGCGCCAGCGCACCCTCGACGATCACCTCAGAGAAGCTGAGCAGGTTCTCCAGCTCCAGGGCCTCGATCAGGTCGAGGTTGAAGGCGCCGCCGTGGTCGTCCACCGCCACCTGGCGATAGCGCTCCTGCAGCTCCTTGATGATGGCCAGCATCTTCAGCATGTCGTCCTGGTTGCGGAAGACGCCCATATACCTGGTCATGTTCACCTGCAGCTTCTCGCGAATGGGTGCGTGGCGCTCCTTGCCCAGGCCGCTCCACAGGCGGTCGATCTTGCCCTGGGCAACGTCCAGCGGCTTGGCCGGCAGCTCGGCGAAACCGGTCTGCCGGCAGAACTCGGTCATGTGCCTGCCCGCGATCCTGCCGAAGGTGGCGGCATCCTGCAGTGAATTGCAGCCCAGGCGGTTGGCGCCGTGCAGGGACAGGCAGGAGGTCTCGCCGGCGGTATACAGGCCCTTGACCACCGTGCCCTTGCCGTCCTTGATCACCTCGGTGCGCACGTTGGCCGGGATGCCGCCCATCGAGTAGTGGGCGGTGGGCTGGATGGGCACGGGCACATCGATGGCGTCGACCTTCAGGTAATTCAGGGCCAGGTCGTGGATCTGCGGCAGGCGCTCCAGGATCTTCTGCTTGCCCAGGTGGCGCAGGTCGAGATAGACATAATCCTTGCCGCCGATGCCGCGGCCCTCGTTGATCTCGGTCTGCTCCGAGCGCGAAACGATGTCGCGCGGGGCCAGTTCCATCTTGGCCGCGGCGTAGGTCTTCATGAAGCGCTCGCCCTTGTCGTTGATGATGTACGCCCCTTCGCCGCGGGCGGCCTCGGAAAGGAGAATGCCGTGCTTGTAAAGCCCGGTGGGATGGAACTGCACGAATTCCATGTCCTCCAGCGGCAGGCCGGCCTCGAGCACCAGGCCCACCCCGTCGCCGGTGTTGGCATGGGCGTTGGAGGTGACCTTCCAGGCGCGGCCGTAGCCGCCGGTGGCCAGCAGCAC
>JBGSPO010000142.1:0-11981 GCA_041738575.1 Candidatus Aminicenantia bacterium | reverse complement strand
AGCGCGCCAGCGCCGGGTGGGCGGGCGGCCACAGCGGCAGGCCACGCTGGCGCAGGAAGTCCTCGAAATCCAGGCGCAACTCCTCCAGCGAGGCCCGGGCCACGTTGGTCAGCTTCAATTCGGTCTTTTTCGAAGTTCCAGAAGCCATGCTGCCCTCGGCGATATTCTGTACACCCGAGCGCGCCGCCTGCACCATCTGGTCATGGGTGCGGCTGCGGCGGTCGATATGCAGCTCGCAGAAGCGCACCGTGAAATCGTAGATCAGTTGAGCGATCTGGAAGCTCTTCAGCCTGCGGTAGCCGTCGTGCGTCGGGATCAGCCTGTCCTTCTCGTGCATTTTCATTCCCCTTTGTTCATGCGTTTCAGCTTGACAGCGAGCGAGTCTATTTACAATGGGGAATTTTGTGACATTTTTACGTGTTTTCCGTGCTCAGGGCAATAGGCAACAGCAATAAGGCTGAAGTAGGGTAGAGATCGATTGCAGAAGGATGGGGGATAAACCGGGGCCGAGGAGGATCGATTCCCGAATGCATATTTCCCCCGCTATTTCTTCCCTTTCATCTGCTTCTTAGCCGTTTTGATGAACTTGCCGAAGGCCCTGTCCTTTTTCCGTTTCTCCACCCAGGACATTTCGTGATGCTCGGCTTCCTTTTTCAGCTTGGCATAGCTGTCATAGCGGTCCGCAGGCAATTCTCCGCGCTCGATCGCCGCCCGCACGGCGCAGCCCGGTTCCCCGGCATGGCTGCAGTCGGCATAACGGCATTCCCGGGAGAGGCTGAGAATTTCCGCGAAGCTGTCATCCAGCGCCGCGCCCGCCGCCAGGATGCCCAGTTCCCTCATGCCCGGTGTGTCGACCAGCAGCGACCCCTGCTCGAGGACGACCAGCTGGCGGCGTGAGGTCGTGTGCGTGCCTTCCCCGGTCTTGCTGGTGGCCTTTGTCGCGAGCGCCTCCCGGCCGATCAGGCGGTTGATCAGCGTGGTCTTGCCGACGCCCGACGATCCCAGCAGGCAGTAGGTCCTGCCCGGGGCCAGAAGCTGCCGGAATTCATCGAGCCCGGCGCCCGAGGCGTTGCTCAACGCCAGGATCCTGGAAGTGATGCCGGCCTGGCGGATGGCCGCGACCGTCTTTTCCAGCTCTGCCGGGGTGACCAGGTCGGTTTTGGTCAGGATCAGGACCGGTTCAATATGCCCTTCGTTGGCCATCACCAGGTAGCGGTCCAGCCGGTGCAGGTTGAAATCAAAGTGGCATGACTGGACGATAAAGGCGGCATCGATGTTTGCCGCGATCATCTGGAATTCCACGCTCCTGCCTGCGGACTTGCGGCGCAGGAAGGTTTTTCTCGGCAGGATGCCGTGAATGACGGCCAGGGTCCCCTGGTCGTGGTACTGAACATATGCCCAATCGCCCACGCACGGCAGGTCGATGGGCGACTCGGCAGTGAAACGGAACTTCCCCGCCAGCTCGGCGGGAAGCTCCACGGTTTCATTTCTGATCAGGAATGCGCCCCGGTCGACCGCCGAGACGCGCGCGATGGAGTACGCCCCGAGCGGCATCTCGGCGACATGCGCGGCAAACCAGTCGTCAAATCCCAGTTCGTTCAACCGGATCCTTGTCTCTTGTTCGTTCAATTTCGTTGCTCCTTTTCTATGTTTGTCGGATGGAATGGATAGCGCCCGTCATTCGATCAGGCGATGCAAACAGAGGAGGGTTAACTGACAAGGACCATGTGGCTAAATTATACGTGACCGTCGTTCGCCTGTCAAATCCCGGTGCCATGAATGCGGCTTTGCGACCGAACTCAGGAATAACATAAAGGCATGCACTTTTTCTCAACTCCCTTCAGCGCTCCCGGCCGCCGTGTTGCCAATTCGCCGGATAAGGACTAGTATACCCAGGCATGGCCAAAAAACCGAAGGATCGCATAACCGAAAAAAAACCCGTTTACGCCGAACCCGAAGTCTTGATCGCCCATGAGCAGCTGGGCGGGCCCGCGCTCCCTGACCCGGTCATTATTTCGCGCCTGTTCAAGCGCATCACCAACAGGACCCTGAAAAATATCCGCCCGGACCCGCGCCGGGTCATCACCCGCCCTTTCCGTCCGGGTAAGGAAGCTCACACCGGCAATATCGTCAGCCGCGTCCTGGCGCTGGACGAAACCCAGGTCAGAGCCCTTCTCAAGCAGACGCTCAAGGATTTTGCCCACCGTCACAAGGATATTCGCTCCGTGCTGATGGGAAATTACCAGAGGATCAGCACCTGCATTCCTGAGCCGGCGGCCCCCCAAGGGGACGCCGCCCAAGGGGTTGGGTCGGCGGTTTTGTCGGAGGAAAGAAAACTTTTGCTCGGCTCTTGCTTTACCATGGAATACTCCATCGAATCCGCCGCCCTTTTCAATCCTTCGATCGTCATCTATCCAAATCAGAGCCATGTTCAGAAGGGACAGACCCGCGTGATCTTCAGCTTCCGCGCCACCGGCGAAGGGCATATCTCCTCGATCGTTTTCCGCAGCGCCCTGATCGACAGGGACAATTCGATCTTCCTGGAATCCGTCAGCCCGTTTTTAGGCACGCCCGAGATCGTCCTGAACGCGACCTATGACCCGGGGCTTTTTCAGGCCAAACTGGAAGAGATGGGGCAGCTCAGCGAAGCGGCCAAGGCCATCTTCCAGCACCTGCCGGCCCGCTTTACCCCGGAAGAAATGGGGCAGGCCATCGACGCCGTCCGCGCCGGCGGCGCCTTTACTGTTGCGGACATGGATGAGACCGTCGTCCACATCCAGTGGCTGACCGAATCGAATTACGAAGTCTTTTTCCCGCATGGGGAATTGATCTCGGAAAGGGTCATTTTCCCCGTGTCGCAAAATGAAAGCAACGGCGTGGAAGACGCGCGCTTCGTCCGTTTTATCGACGAAGACGGCAGCGTCACCTACTACGCGACCTACACGGCGTACAATGGCCGGGAAATACTGCCGCAATTGATCGAGACCAAGGATTTTCACCGTTTCAAGATCTCGACCCTCAACGGCGCCATGGCGCGCAACAAGGGCATGGCTCTTTTTCCGCGCCGCATCAACGGCCAGTTTGCCATGATCACGCGCAGCGACGGGGAAAATCTCTATGTAAGCTATTCCCGGAACATCCATTTCTGGCATGAAGGGGTCAAGATCGAAGCGCCGGAAAACCCCTGGGAACTGGTCCAGATCGGCAATTGCGGCTCGCCGCTGGAAACGGAAAAAGGGTGGCTGCTGCTGACGCACGGCGTGGGGCCGATGCGCAAATACTGCATCGGCGCTTCGCTGCTGGATCTGCATGATCCCGCGAAGATCATCGGGCGGCTGAACCTGCCGCTGCTGGCGCCGCGGGAAGAAGACCGGGAAGGCTACGTGCCGAACGTGGTGTACAGCTGCGGCTCCATCATCCTCAACGGCGAATTGATCATCCCCTACGCCATCTCCGATTCCAAGTCCCTCGTGGCCAGCATCCCGTTGGGCGAGCTGCTCGAAAAGCTCGCCGGGCAGCGTTAATCCGTCGCGGCGATCTCATACTCTTCGATCATGGCCAGCAGCGCCATGAGGAAAGAGACCGTGCTTTCTCCCCCCTGGTTCAGGCTGACCCCCTCGGCCAGCAGGCCGTCGGCGCAGCCCTTGGTCTCGTGGTCGTAGAGGGACATGCCCATGTCGTTCTCGCCCAGGAACCAGCCGAAGGCCAGCCGCATCTTCCTTAAATATTCCTTGTCCTGGGTCACCCAGTATGCCGACTGGTAAGCCAGGACCATCGCCGTCGCGTCGATGGGCTGCTGGTCGTACTGCGCCCTGGCGCCGCCCCTCTTGTACCAGCCGTTGCTGCCGATGATGGAAAGACGGCCGTCAGGGGTAAGGTTCTTCTCCAGGAACTCCAGCGTTTCCCCGGCGGCCTGCAGGTATTTGTCTTCGCGCAGCAGGGCGTAGGTCTGGAACAGGGCCATGGGCATGATGCCGTTGTCGTAGCAGATGATGTCTTCGAACCAGCGCCAGTCGTCGCTGGCCACCTCCTTGTACAAGGCCAGGAGATAATCGGCGCATTCGCGCAGCAGCCCTGCGACGCTCTCGTCCCCCTGGTAGCAGCGCAGGTAGGCGGCCAGGCCCAGCATGGCCAGGGACTTGCCGCGCAGGTTCAATCCGCGCACGTGGGGCAGCGCCTTCTGGAAGCACTCGAAAGCCAGGGAGCGATAGGCGTCGCGCGGGGGGCGCCAGATGATATAGCCGAGCGCCCAGAGCGCCCGGCCAAAACAATCGTCGGAGCCGACCTCGTCCAGGAAGTGGCGCTGGTAATCCATGAAATTGCGAAAACTCCCGTCGGGATTCTGCATGAAATGGGTGAAGCTGAAATAGGTGGCGATCAACTGCTTGGCGTCCTCGTCGCGCAGGAGGGAATAGGCCCCGGCGCACAGCATCAGCGCCCGCGAGTTGTCGTCCAAACAATAGCCCGTGTGCCGGTCGGGGACGATATACTTGGCATGCTGGATCAGTCCCGTGTCATCGGTCAGGCGCTTCAGGTGCGTCAGGTCGAACGGCGGCTCGCGCAGCAGCAGGGCGGGGGTTCTCAGTAGCATCGACCTTTTGGCCGCGACCGCCGCCGTGTGCTGGAACAGCTTCAGGTACTTTTCCGCGACGATCTCCCAGCGCATCTGCCGCCCGAACTGATAGGTCCTGGCGCGCAGCGCCTTCAGCTTGGTTTTGTCCGCCAGCAATGCGCGCAGGGCATCGCCGAGTGCAGCGGAATCGCCAAAGCCGAACAGCAGCCCCCGGTTGTCGGCGAGCAGCTCCTGGGCGTACCAGTACGGGGTGGAGATGATGGCCGTCCCGGCCGCGACCGCGTAGGACAGGGTGCCGCTGACGATCTGCGCTTCATTCAGATAGGGAGTGATATAGATGTCGGCCGCCAATAACCAGGCGCAGAGCTCTTCCAGGCTGACGAAGCGGTCGTCGAAGATCACGTGTTCATGCAAGCCCAGCTTGTCCACCAGCGCCACCAGGCTGGTCCGGTATTTCTCGCCATATTCCTTGCGGACGTTGGGGTGGGTTTTCCCCAGCACCACGTAGATCAGCTTGGGGAATTCCCCGATCAGCCCGGGGAGAGCCTGGATGACCGTCTCGATCCCCTTGTTGGGACTGAGCAGGCCGAAGGTCAGCAGCGTCTGGTTGCCCTCGACCTGGAAGCGTTTTTTATAGCGCTGGTTGTCCAGCGAGCTGAAATCGGGCGTGCCGTGATAGAGCCGCGCGACTTTTTCCACCGGCACGGCATAGACTTCCTGCAGCAATGTCACGGCCAGCTCGCTCATTACGACCAGCCGGCCGGCCCGCTGGGCCATCTCCTGGATGATCTTTTTCTGGTTGGGGGTGGGGGTTTTGAGCACCGTGTGCAGCACCACCACCACCGGCACGCTGAGGCTGGAGACCAGGGAGAGGATATAAATCCCGTCCCAGCCGCCATAGATGCCGTATTCGTGCTGGATGCAGGCCATGTCGGCATTGCTGGCGTTGATGAAATTGGCCGCTTCGTAATAATCGCTCTGCTGGTTTTTCTGGATGGTGAATTCCACGCGGCCGGGATAGGCGTAACCCTGCTCGGTATCGTTGACGGCGATGGCGAAGACGTTCGAGCGGCGTCCAAGCTGCCCGGCGACCGCCTCGCAAAGGTCGGTGGTGAACGTGGCGATGCCGCAGACGCGGGGAGAGTAGTTGCCGACGAAAGCGATGTTCAGTTCGGGTTTCGACATATGCCGTCACTCTATCCGATTGCGCCCGGAATAGCAACCGGTTGCCGGGGGCCGCACCGCCTTGAGATCGCCGATCCAGGTTTAAGACCTGACCGTTACGCCGCAAAAACAGGGGGAGATGATCGATAGGAAGGCGGATTTTCTCTTATTACGATTTTGCGGGAAACCCGGAAGGTGAAGGGAGGGAATTAAAGTGGAGCTGAGGAGGATCGAACTCCCGACCTTCTGAATGCCATTCAGACGCGCTCCCAACTGCGCTACAGCCCCACGGGAAGGTTAATATATCATAAAAAGCGACGCAACGCAACAAGAGCGGAAGAAGGGAAGAGAGAGGGAAAGGCAAGGGAAGAGAGAGGGAAGGCAAGGGAAGAGTGAGGGAAGAGAGAGGGAAGAGAGAGTGATAAGAAAAGAAAAAACGGAGGAAGAAGAAAACGGGACAAGGCAACGAACTCGCTTTCGTTGGTTGGTTTTTCGAGCGCCTTTTTCCCACTTTCTCTTCCCTCTGCCTTTCCCTTTCTCTTCCCTCACTCTTCCCTTTCCCTCATTCTTCCCTTGCTTTCCGCTGCCTTGACAAAAAAAGCCCTGCCCGGTACGATACTCGAACACGGAGCAGCATAGGCAACCATGGACGAAAAGGACAACACCAGCGAGTTGATCGTCGTCGACGTCAAGCGCTACAAGCGGGTGAAAAAAGCCCTGGCGGAGAGCGAGGAGCGCTACCGCCAGCTGTTCGAGAACGTTCCCATCGGCATCTACCGCACGACCCCCGACGGCCGCATCATCGATTCCAATCCCGCCCTGATCGCCATGCTGGGCTACGACTCTTTCGCTGAATTGGCGACCCACAACCTGGAAAATGACCCCCGGCATGCCGATTATCAGCGCAGCGATTTCATCATGCGCCTGGAGCGTGACGGCGAGATCAAGGGGTTGGAGGCGACTTGGAAAAGGAAGGACGGCTCCCTGATCCATGTCCAGGAGAATGCCAAGCTGGTGCGCGGCGAGAGCGGCCAGGTGTTCTTTGAAGGCACGGTCGAGGACATCACCCAGCGCAAGCAGGCCGAGGCGGCCCAGCGCATCCGCACCCAGCAGGTCGAGATCCTCAATTGCATCATCTCCAAGGGCAACACGGCCGAGTCCCTGCAGGAGATGCTGGAAGTCATCCTGGACTGCATGGTCGTGCCGCTCGCTTTCGACACGGCCGGGGTTTTCATGTACGACCATGAGAGCAAGGTTGTGCGCCTGATGGCCCGCCGCGGTCCGCCCACCGATTTCTCCCGCAATGAAAATTACATGTCCATCGACAACCTGCCGTTCTCCCAGGTGCTGCAGCAGGGCAAGCCGATATTCCAGGACGACACGCGGACGCACCATCCCTTCTTCTTCGAGCAATGGGGCTGGCGCATGGCCGGCAGCGTCCCCCTGGTCTCCAAGGGGCGGGTGGTCGGCGCCCTCGCCGTGGCCAGTTGCCAGCGCACCGCCTTCACCCCCGAGGAGAAGGACATCCTGGAGATGATCGGCAAGGAGTCGGGGACGCTGGTCTCCAAGCTGCAGACCGAAATCGCCCTGCGCGAAAGCGAAAAATATTACCGCACCCTGATCGATACGTCGCCCGACATTATCATCGGCATGGACCTTGATGCCAGGCTGCTCACCGTCAACCAGCAGTTCCTCAAAGTCGGCGGCTATTTTTATGACGAAGTGATCGGCAAAAGCACCTTCGATTTCATCGATGGAGTCGACCGTGATTTCTTGGCGGAAAAGACCGTCCTGTTCATAGAAAGAAAGAAGGTGTCGGGATCGGAGTACTGCTTCAAAAAAAAGGACGGCCAGGCCATCCCCCTGGAAGTGTCGGCCTCGGTGCTGGTCGATGAAGCGGGACGCCCGGCGGGCATCATCGCCATCGGCCGCGACATCAGCGAACGCAAGCGCGCCGAGGAGGCCTTGCGCGAAAGCGAGGAAAAATTCCGCTCCATCGCCGAGCAGACCGGCGACCTGATCGCCATCACCGACGCCGAGGGCGTCATCACTTATGCCTCATCCTCGGCGCACATGCTATTCCATCTCGGGCCCGAGGAGATGTGCGGCCGTCCATTCATGGAATTCCTGGTCGAACCGTCCGTGCCCAAGGCCCTGGCGGCATTCCGCGCCGCCGTGGAAAATAGCGCGCGGACCGTGAATCTCGAACTGGAGATGAGACGCAAGGACGGGTCGACCTTCACCGGGGAGCTGAGCGGATCGAGCTTTCAATACAAGGCCCAGCACGGGGCGATGGTGGTCATCCGCGACGTCACCGAGCGCATGCGGGCGCAACTGGATATCAAGGAAAAAAACAAGGTCCTGGCCATTCTGAACGAAATATCGCTCGAACTGGCATTGCTGCCCCCTACCGAAAATATTGTCGAATACATTTCGAAAAAGATGATGGACATAACCCAGGCGATCTACGTGGGTGTCAACTATTACAATAAAGACACGCGCCAGCTCGAGTTTATCAATGCCCATACAGCCAGCAAGTCATTGAACGAGCTGAACCGCGTTCTGGGCACAAAGATCAAGAGTATCAAATATGACGTCAGTGACGCGATGTACAAGGAGATCACTTCCGAGATCGTAGGTTATCGGAATACCCTTCACGAGGTTTCTTTCGGAGCTATTTCCGAAAAAACAAGTTCCATGGTCCACCAGCTATTCAAGGTGGAAAAGTTCATTGGCATGGCTCTGGTCGTCGAGGGAGAACTGATCGGAACGATGATTATGGCGATCCGCAAGGGAACCCCGGCGGTATCTCTGGAATTGCTGAAATCGATCAGCTCGATCGTATCGGTCTCTCTGCGCCGCAGGCAAGCGGAAAGCCAGCTGGTCGCTTCGGAAGAGAAGTTCAAAAAACTGTTTTATATCAGCCCCGATCCGATCATGTTGTCCCGTTTGGACGACAGCACGATCGTCTCCATCAACAAGGGCTTTACAAAGATCTTGGATTATCGGGAAAGCGAAGTGGTCGGGGAAAAGGCCGTCGACATAAGCCTGTATAAAAATCCCGTTGAACATCGCCAGGTGATCGATGCCTTGAAAGCAAAAGGAGTGATCGAAAACAGCGAATACTGGTTCGTCAGCAAGTCCGGCAGGGATGTTCTGGGACTGGTGTCGGCCGTCATGATAGAGATCGATAAGGAAAAATTCGTTCTATGCACCATCCGCGATATTACCGAGCGCATGCGGTCCGAGCGGGAACTGCGGGAATCCAAGGCCCTGATCGATGCGGTCGTGGACAACGTCCCGCTGATGGTTTTTCTCAAGGAGGCGACGAACCTGAATTTCGTCATTTTCAACCGCGCCGGCGAGGAACTGCTGGGGTATGACCGCAAAAGCCTGCTCGGCAAGAACAACCTGGACCTGTTCCCAGCGGAACAGGCGGCTTCCTTCATGGCCGCCGACCGCGAAGTTCTCGACGGCGAAGCCGGCATGCTCGACATCCCCGAAGAGCCCATCCTGACCGCCAAGAAAGGCCAGCGGCTGCTGCATACCCGGAAGGTCTGCATCCAGGGGGCCGACGGGGCCAAGAAATTCCTGCTGGGCATCTCCGAGGACATCACCGAGCGCAGGGAAGCCGAAGGCAAGCTGCTGGCCTATCAGGAAAAGCTGCAGGCCCTGACCTCGGAACTGATCCTGGTCGAGGAAAAGGAGCGGCGGCGCATCGCCTCCGAGCTGCACGACCAGATCGGGCAGAACCTGGCCCTGTGCAAACTGAAGATCGCCTCGCTGGAAAAAGAGATGACCCAAAGCCAGGTGAAAAGCGAGCTGTCGGCGGTGCGCCGGCTGCTGGAATGCAGCATCCAGGACGCGCGCTCGCTGATCTTCGCCCTCAGCCCGCCGGTGCTCTACGAGCTGGGCTTCCAGGCGGCGCTGGAATGGCTGGTCGAATGGATCGGCGAACAGTACCATGTGCCGGTGGAGTTCGAGAACCGCTCCGGGGATACGTCTTTGGAGACCGACCGCCAGGTGATCCTGTTCCAGGTCGTTCGTGAACTGCTGGTCAATGCGGGCAAGCATTCCCGGGCCAGCCGGGCCAAGGTCATCCTGTCGCTGGAGAAACAGTCGCTCAAGATCCAGGTCAACGACGACGGCATCGGTTTTGACGCCACCCAGATCTATGACCCGAAAAGCCGTAACGGCGGCTTCGGCTTCTTCAGCATGCGCGAACGCCTCAACTACCTGGGCGGTAGCCTGGATGTCCGTTCCAAGCCGGGCCAGGGCTCGCAGATCATCTTGACGGTGCCGCAGAAAGCCCGGCCGCAGGCCGGCGGGAGGAAGGACGCATGAGCGTGAAGATCATTATCGCCGACGACCACAAGATCATGCGCGACGGGCTGCGCAACATGCTGGACAAGGAGCCGGGGATGGAAGTGGTCGCCGAAGCCAAGAACGGCCGCGAGGCCGTGCGCCTGGCCGAGCAGCTGCGCCCCGATATCCTGATCATGGACATCACCATGGACGACCTGAACGGTATGGACGCTACGCGCGCCATCATCGCCAAGGGGCTGGGAACCCGCATCATCGCCCTCTCCATGCACGCCGACAAGCGCTTCGTGGCCGGCATGTTCGAGGCCGGGGCCATGGGCTACCTGCTGAAAGAATGCGCCTACGACGAGTTGCTCCAGGCCATCCGCCAGGTGACCGGCGGGCGGACCTACCTTTGCTCCATGATCTCGGGGGTGGTGATCCGCGACTACATCCAGCGCATGCGCAAGAACGAGCCCTCGCTGCTCAGCCCGCGCGAGAAGGAGATCCTGCAGCTCATGGCCGAGGGCAGCACCACCAAGCGCATCGCCGACCAGCTGAAGGTGTCGGTCAAGACGGTGGAGACCCACCGCCAGCACGTCATGGAGAAGCTCAACATCTTCAGCATCGCCGAGCTCACGAAATATGCGATAAAAGAAGGCATCACGTCTTTGGATACCTGAAGCCGAACCAGTGTTAGTGTTCGAACTGTAGCTTTACCGAATTAAATCTCAGTGTTAGTGTTAGTAGCCGCAAAGTAGCGAAATATTATTTCGGTGAATTGCGGTTACTAACACTATCACTAACACTAACACTTCTTTTGGCGCTAAGGTTTTTGGAGCGGGCGTTTAAGGTATTCCCCTATTGTTTTGCCTGCGGATCCATTACATTATAATGGCAGTTTTTTTTATAGGGTCACAATGTAAGGGGGGAGAGGGGGAATTTTCATTCCCCTTTTTTCATTTTCAACGAAAATTCCCGCAGTATGCTATACTTTTTCCGGAAAAAATGGGCAAGCAAAGCTTCGTCAACCAGTTCAAGAATACCCGGAGACATGCCAAGCTGCAATTCCCCAAGTCGCGGGCCAAGACCGGCCGGGGAGCGGTTAAGCCCCCGGCGAACCGCCCGCCGTGGGAAAAAGCCTCGAAGATAAAGCCGAAAGTCTAAAAGAATAAAATTACGTGACGCGTGACGCGTAACGCGTGACGAGAAAGAGAGCGGAAGAAGTACGATGTTGAAGAGATAACCGAGCTGTAGGGATGGGCAATGAGGAAAAAAGGGCTGAAGATAGTGATAGTGGTAGTGAAAGCACCTTAGAAATCGCTTAAGTGTCTTTACTAGTTCTACCACTTTCACTTTTTATCGTTTGCGTCATTGGAATTTGGTGCTTGGGATTTGGATTTTCTGTCTTCTCGCGTTACGCGTCACGAAGGACTGGCATTTGTGACTTATTGATTTCAGGGCCGTTTTCCTGTAAATTATGGCTGTGGTCAAACGCGCAGCGGTGCTCCTTCTGTTCCTGGCAGCCCCCGGGTTGCTGCCGGCCAAGGCACCGGTGCGGCTGGAGAACATCCGCTATTACTCCTATCCCGAGTATACGCGCGTGGTCCTGGACCTGAGCGGCGAGATCAAGATCGCCGACAAGGTGCTCAAGGGCGATGCCGGCGGCCGCCTCTTCTTCGACCTGAAGAATTGCCGGTTCTCCGTGGATTATCCCGCGGAAAAGAAGAACGAGATCCGCATCGCCGCCGGCAACCTGCAGCGCATCCGCATCGGCAAGTGGCAGACCCAGACCATCCGCGTGGTCTTCGACTTCGACCGCATCGGCAAGTATAACCGCTTCTACCTGACCTCGCCCTTCCGCATCGTCTTCGACATCTACAGCCAGGACGAGTTCATCAGCCGGGCCCGTCAGGCCCTGGAGCCGGGGGCGAGCGCAGCG
>JBGSPO010000072.1:0-12769 GCA_041738575.1 Candidatus Aminicenantia bacterium | reverse complement strand
CCTGCTCCATGGCCAGGGCCGCGGAGCTGAGCGCCAGGCCACCGACATTGGCCGCGGCGCCCTTGATCGTGTGGGCTTGTCCTCCGGCGCCGCCCCCATCCCCGGCGGCAGCGTATCCCTGCAATTTTTTTATCTGCCCGGGCATGTCTTCCAGGAACCCCTGCGTGATCTCCTTGACCAGGGCCGGGTCATTCATCAGCCTGTCCGCAAATCCCCGGCGGTCGAACACCTGGGAAGCGTCGGCTGCCGGCGGCGCCGCGATCGCCTGGTCGTGGTCATGGGCGAGCCATTTGTCGAGGGCGGCGGCCACGGCCCGCGGATCCAGCGGCTTGGAGAGATAATCGTCCATGCCGGCGGCGAGGCAGCGCTCGCGGTCACCTTTCATGGCATGGGCGGTCATGGCGATGATGGGGATCCTGGGATCGGCGACCGCGGTTTTTCCCGAACGGATGGCGGCCGTGGCCTCGAAGCCATCCATGACCGGCATCTGCACATCCATGAACACCAGGTCATAGGCAGTGGTCTCCAGGGCCCTGATGGCCTCGCTGCCGTTGTTCGCGGCGTCGGCGCGAAAACCCATTTTCCCCAGTATGCCCAGGGCCACCTGCCGGTTGGTAGGGTTGTCCTCAACCAGCAGGATGCGCGCCTTGAGGCGACGGGCCTCGCTGAGGGTGTGGCGGGTGACCAGGGCGGTCTCCCGGGCGCCGGGCTCGGAAACGGCGGGGTGGATGAGCGTGGCCAGGCAATCGTACAATTGCGACTGCTTCACCGGCTTGGTCAGGTAGGCGGAGAAGCCGATGGCCTTGAAGCGCTTGGCGTCGCCGCGGCGGCCCAGCGAGGTCATCATCACCAGGATGGTTTCGGAAATATCCGGATCGGCCTTGATGGACCTGCCCAGGCTCTCGCCGTCCACTTCGGGCATTTGCATGTCCGATATGACGACGCGGAAGGGGTCGCTCTGGGCCCGGGCGGCCCGCAGCATTTCGAGAGCCCCGGCGGCGCTCGCGGCTTCGTCGTGGCGCGTGTTCCAGGAAGCCAGTTGCTCGCTCAGGATCAGCCGGTTGGTGGCGTTATCATCGACGACCAGGACGCGCAGGCCCTGGATCATGGACTGGTCGGTCCCGGCGTCACGGTCGCGGCGCGGCTGCGTTTCGAAAGCCGCCGTGAACCAGAAGGTCGACCCGCTGCCCTCGACGCTCTCGATGCCGATCTCGCCGCCCATGGCTTCGACCAGGCGCTTGGAAATGGCCAGCCCCAGTCCGGTGCCGCCGAAACGGCGCGTGGTGGAAGCGTCCACCTGCTGAAATGCGCTGAACAGCTGGGCGATCTTGTCGGCGGGGATGCCGATGCCCGTATCGCGCACTTCAAAGCGGATCTTGATCCTCTCCTCACTTGCCCCGTCGAGCCTCACCTCGATGAAGACCTCTCCCCGGGCGGTGAACTTGATGGCGTTGCTGCCCAGGTTGAGAAGTATCTGGCGCAGGCGGCCGGGGTCCCCCTTGAGGAACGTCTGGACTTCGGGATCGACGCGGCAAACGAATTCCAGGCCCTTCTCATGGGCGCGCACGGCCAGCAGCTCCACCGTGTCCTCGATCGTGGCCCGCAGGTCGAAATCGATGTTCTCCAATTCCAGCTTGTCGGCCTCGATCTTGGAAAAATCGAGGATGTCGTTGATCAGGCTCAGCAGGGCTTCGCTGCTCAGGCGCACGGTCTCGGCGAAACGCCGCTGTTCCTCGGAAAGCTCGGTGCCCAGCAGCAGCCCGATCATGCCGATGACGCCGTTCATGGGCGTGCGGATCTCGTGGCTCATGTTGGCCAGGAACTGGCTCTTGGCGATGTTGGCCGCCTGGGCCTCTATCGCGAGCTGGTTGGCCTGCTGCTGGGCGGCTTCGAGCCGGTTATTGGCCTGCTTCAATTCCGCCAGCAGGGCGTGGAAATCATTTTCGGCGGCTTTTTGCGCGCTGATGTCGCGCAAGATGCCCACGGCATGCCAGCAACCCTTGACCTGGACCGAGGACAGGGACAGGGAAACCGGGATCTCGCGACCATCCTTGCACAGCGCCGGCAACTCAAGGGTCTGGCCGATGGCCGCCCCGCGTCCCGAGCGCAGGAACTCGGGAAAAGCGGCGTGGTGGGCCTCATGGTAGCGTTGCGGCGCGATCAGGTCATGAAGGTTGCGGCCGATCACGTCCTGGGCGGCATGGCCGAATATGCGCTCGGCGGCGGGGTTCCAAAAGGTCAGCCGGCCCCGTTCGTCCATCATCAGGATGGCATCCTGGGCGGAATTGGCGATGGCGCTCAAGTTCGCCTGGCTTTCCAGCAGCTCTTGCGCGATCTCGGCCTGTTCTTTGAATAATTGGATCTGCCGCCGCCGCCAAACCAGGGCCAGGCCGGCGGCTATAAAAAGGAGCAGGATGGACAATAGGACGATGGTGATGCGCAGGCGCTCGCGCAGCAGCGCGAACACTTCCGCCCGGTCTACCATGGCCACCAAAAACCATGGGGAATCGGGAACGGCGTGGATGACGGCGATAACCGGCACGCCGCGGTAGTCCTGCCCCTCCACCACTCCTTCCCGGCCCTGCAGCGCCATGACCGCAGTAAGGTCCCTCTGGCTCATGGGCATGCGAAAGCGCAGGGCCGAGTTTTTTCTGAATTTCAGGTCGTTCAAATAGAGCACATTCTCGCCTTCGCGGCGGACAAGCAGGGTTTCGGCCGTTTTGCTGGGCGTGGGCCAGCGCTGGATCAAAGGATAGAGGTAATCGTTGGGATCGATGCGCATGGCCAGGACAGCCAGCAGTTTATCCCCTTCACGGCGTTCAGGGATCGGGACCAGAATTTTCAGGAATATTTTGCCCTTCTCTTCATTCCAGTACAGATCCTCAAAAACCACTCGCCCTGAACGCAAGAGCGCCAGCGACTCCAGGGAAATATAGGAAACCGGGCGCTCCTCTCCCTGGGGAACGATCATTTTTTTTATCAGGGAGTCATCCAGCAGCATGATGCGCTCATATTGGCGCGCCTTCTGGAAATGGCCCAGCCAGGTCAGGACCTGCTCCCGGGCATCCGCGTCCGGCGGCTCTGCCAGGCAACCCCTTACCAGGTCGGTGAAAACGCCGTTCTTGAAGAAAACCAGGGCATCGTTCAGCCGGCCATGCCGCCAATTCGCCAATTCGCTTACCTTCAGTTTCACGATGGCATCCAGTTGCTGCTCCACTTCAGAGCGGTAACTGGAGGCAGAATGCCGGTAGGAAATGAAGCCGGCCAGGATGATGGCCGCGGCCAGGAGAACAAAGACCAGCAGGTAGAAGGCTCCCGCTCGTTTTTTGTGGCCGCGGTTTCCGCCCATGATCCTATTCCCCATTTTTGCCAGGTCCATCAGAACTACGCTCCCCTTGCCCGGCCGCAGCCGGTACGGATCATGGTTATAGGATAGGATCTGGGGGTTGAAAAGTCAAGAAGAAAAGGCGGCTTCCCCGGCACGAGGTGTTTCTAGCCTGCCGGGGGAGGAGAGCGCTAGCCGACAACGGGAGCCGCCGCGGCAAATTCCACGATACAGCGGGTCCCGGCAGCGCCGCTTTCCATTCTGAAGCTGCCGTTGATCTGAGCGGCAAGAGACCGCACCAGGTTGAGCCCCATGCCTTCGCCCCGTGAAGGATCGAAGCCCGCGGGCAATCCGACGCCGTAAAAATCAATGTCTGCCGCATGGGGAGAATAGAGCACATACTCCTTGCCCACCAGGCTCACCTCATCGCCTGATGGATCTTGCGCACGCGATTTCTCAACCGCCGCCGGCAAGGCGCGCAAAATGGAGATGAAAGGCGGTGCCGTGGGTGCGATCCAGTGCGATCGATCCATTCAGCTGCCCGCACAGCATGCGGATCAGCTTCAGCCCCAGGGTCTCCGATTTCTCCCAATCCAATCCCGGCGGCAGTCCGACCCCGTTATCGGCCACGGTCAGCGCGAGCGCGCCGTCCTGATGGCCCACCACGACCTCGATCTCGCATTTGCCTGTGCCGGAACCGGCGTGGCTTCCGGAAAAGGCGTGCTTGTAGGCGTTGGTGATCAGCTCGTTCAGGATCAGCCCGCAGGGAACGGCGAAATCCAGTTCCACCTCAACGCCGGCAGCTTGAACCTGCAGGCGGATGTCGCGTTCTGTGCCGAACTGGGCGCGGATATGGGAGGTCAGCGTCTCGATATAGATCTGCAGGTCGATGCGGGCCAGGTTCTCGGACTTGTGGAGGCTTTCGTGCACCAGGGCCATGGAGCGGACGCGGCCTTCGAGCTCCTGCAGCATAGCGCCGAACACCCTATTTTTTGCTTTCGCTTCCTCCATTTTGATCAGGCCGATGACCGACATCAGATTGTTCTTGACGCGGTGGTGCACTTCCTTCAACAACACCTCTTTTTCCGCCAAGGAAGCCCGGATCACCCCTTCGGCCTGCTTGCGCTCGCTGATGTCGGTGATGGTGCCCACATAGCCGACGATCTGGTCGGCGGCGTTCATTTCCGGAGTGGCCTGTCCCATCACCCAGGCGACCGTTCCATCCGGGCGCAGGAAGCGATAATCCGCGAAGGACGGCTTGAGCCGCCGGATCGTTTCCTGCCAGCCCTGGCTCAAGGCCTCCCGGTCATCCGGGTGGACCGCCTCCAGCCAGCCGAAACCCAAGGCCCGCGCTTCGGTGAGGCCGGCGATCCGGCACCACATCGGGTTCACGTAGGTGGTGGCGCCGCTCAGGTCGGCGCGGAAGATCCCCACCGGGGAGATCCTGGCCAGGTTATGGTAGCGCTCTTCGCTCTCCTGCAGCTTGCAGTTCGTCTGATCGCGCTTCAGGCGGTCGGCCATCAGCATGCCCAGCAGGGCGGTCACCGCCGGGTAGACCAGAAGCACCGGCAGGAGGATGTTCGAGACCACGTGCCACCAGTCCGCCCTGGGCAACAGCAGCGTGCATGCCAGCATGGCCAGGTGGATGATCATCCCGAACAGGTACATCTCGCCCCAGGAGAAGTCCGCTAAAACTGACCGGCGCAGATGCCGCCAGAGGATGCCGATGGCCCCGGAGGCGATGATCACCGCGATGCCCATGCCCACGGCCGCCCCGCCGATATAGACACGGAAGGCGGCAGTGACGGTCATGGCCACCAGTGTCGGGACCGTCCCGAAATAGAGCCCGGAAACGCCGATCAGGATCGAGCGGGTGTCGAAGACGATCCCCGGCTCCATTTTCCAGGACGCCAGCATGACGATCACGCCCACCAGGCCGACGACGATCCCGGCCGGAATCTTCCGCAGCGACGCCATCCCGATCCGCCAGCGGACGGCGAGCAGGTCGTAGATGAGGGCCAGGGAGAGCAGGAGCGAGGCGTTGAAGACCAGCTGCAGGAAAAAAGCCTTGTTCATTTGGACTTATTTAAAGAGTAGCACGCATGAAATGGCAAAGTCAATTACACGGCCTTGACTGGTATATATTCTTAAACGCCCCTGGGCAAAAGCTTCAAACGCAATCGAAATACAGTGCCCTGCGTGCGCTCAAAATCGATCGATCCATTGATCTGCCGGCTCAGCATCTTGATCAGTTGCATTCCCAGGGTTTTCGACTTCTCCCAGTCGAAATCCTCAGATATCCCGATCCCGTTGTCTGCTACGGTGAACTCGAGTATGCCGCCTTCGAGTTTCCCGACAACAGCGATTTCGCAGTGGCCTTTTTCAAAATGGGGTTTGTCGCCGGGAAAAGCATGCTTGTAGGCGTTGGCGATCATTTCATTCAGGATCTGTCCGACGGGGATGGCGATATCCAAACCCACATTCATTCCCGCCGCACTTAGAGAGAAGCGGATTTCGCGACCTGCTTCGAAATGGGCGCGTATATGGGTGCTCATGGTCTCAATATAGCTTTGCAGATCGACATGAGCCAGATCTTCGGATTTGTTCAGACTCTCGTGCACATCCGCCATGGCATGAACCCGCCCTTCCAATTCCTGAAGCAACGCGCTGAAGATAGCGTTGTCAGCCTTCGCTTCCTGCATTTTGATCAGGCCGATCAGCGTCATCAGGTTGTTTTTAACCCGATGGTGAACTTCTTTCAACAGCAATTCCTTTTCCACCAGGGAATTTTTCAATTTTCTCTCGGTCTGTATGCGCTCGGTCAGATCAAGACCGCACGCATAGTTTTTGTCGCCCATGGTTACGAAACCCCACGAGATATTTTTCTTCGAGCCGTCCTTGCAAGTAACCACTACTTCCATCGGCTCAATGGGCGATTGAGTCTCCAGCGCGCGTTTTACCCTTTGGGTCCAGTCCTCGGAGATTTCTCTGCGATATATTTCATCAGGATAGGCCAGCGGCCACCACTGTTCTATGGTTGGAATATCTTTTTGGGTATAGCCAAACAATTTGATAAATTCCGGGTTTAAATATTCGGATATCTGTTCTATCCCGACAGATAAATAGATGGCCAGCGGGATTGTTTCCACCATCGCCCGGAACTTCTCTTCGCTTTCTCGCAGTGCCGTTTCCGTCCGCTTGCGCTCGAAGGCATGACGGATCGTGCGGCGCAGAATTTCCGGGGTTACGTTTCTCTTGGTCAGGTAGTCCTGCCCGCCAGCCTGCACGGTGCGCAATGCCAACGCGTCGTCATCCAGCCCGGTCAAAGCGACAACCGGCATGGCAGGATGCGTGCAGGCTACGGAGGTGAGCGTGTCCAATCCCTGGCTGTCGCTAAGACCCAGATCGAGCAGGACAAGATCAATTCCACCTTGATCCAGGCGCTGCATGCAGGCGGCAAGGCAATCCGCTACCTCCAATTTAATATGAAGCTGATTGCGTAACATCTCATAGACCAGGCGTGCGTCCCCGGGATTGTCCTCGACCAAAAGAAGGTGGATGGGAACGACGGAGGAGGAAGTTGGAATATCCTGATCAGGTTTCATCGGTTTCTCCCCCGAAGATCCATTCACTTCCCTCCGTTCGGAAGCTTGACGATCGTCAGCCAGAAATCCTCGACCGAGCGCACGACCTTCATGAACTGGCTGAGATCGATGGGCTTGGTGATGAAGCAGTTGGCATGGAGGTTGTAGGATTTCAGGATGTCTTCCTCGGCGCTGCTGACGGTCAGGATCACCACCGGTATCCGCTTGAGCCCATCATCATTTTTGATTTCGGCCAGGACCTGGCGGCCGTCTTTTTTGGGGAGATTCAGATCGAGCAGGACCAGGTCCGGTCGCGGCGCCTTCGCGTACTTGCCCGCTTTATGCAGGAAAGCCATGGCCTCCTCGCCATCGGAAACGTGATGCAGCGTGTTGCGGATCTTGCTGTCGCGCATCGCCTCCATGGCAAGCCTGGCATCGCCTTCGTTGTCTTCGACCAGGAGGATGTCGACCAACTTGCTGTCGTCTTGCTGTTTCATTGTTGTTCTCCTTTATTAGTATGGTCTTCAGCCGGCAGGGTGAAGAAAAAGGTCGACCCTTTTCCGGGCTCGGATTCCACCCATATCCGCCCGCCGTGGCGTTCGATTATGCGCTTGCACAAGGCAAGGCCGATCCCGGTTCCGGGGTACTCCTTCTTGCTGTTGAGCCGCTGGAAAATCTCGAAAAGGCGATTAAAGTGCCGGGGTTCGATGCCGATGCCGTTGTCGCTGACTTTGAAAAGCCTGAAACGGTTATCCTTGAGATCGTCCTCCAGGCTGATGTGGATTAGAGGCGCCACGTCCGGACGCTGGAACTTGATGCCGTTGCCGATGAGATTTTGAAATACTTGCACGATCTGGGTACGATCACCGAGTACCATGGGAAGATCATTGCTGGTTACCAGCGTCCCGGATTCCTGGATTGCCGCCTGCAGGTTCCGCACGGCCTCGCCCAGCGCATCGTGCGCGTCGAACAATGCTAGGGACTGGCCGCGGGTTGTGACGCGCGAATACTCCAGGAGATCCTGGATCAGCCGCTGCATGCGGTTGGCGCCGTCCACCGCATAGCCGATGAAATCCTTTGCGTCCTGGTCGAGCTTGTCCTTGTAGCGTTGCTCCAGCAACTGGGTGTAGCTGGACACCATGCGCAGCGGTTCCTGCAGGTCGTGCGAGGCGACGTAGGCGAACTGCTCAAGTTCCTTGTTGGAACGTTCGAGGTTTACATTGAGTGCCTTGAGTTGTTTCTCGGCTTCGCGGATGGGAGTCACGTCGAGGTTGGTGGATTGATAGCCTGTCAGCTCGCCAGCCGGATTTCGCAAGCTCGTAGCGTAGCCGCGGGAGTAGAAAGTCGATCCGTTGGTGCGCCTGGCCAGGAACTCTCCCTCCCAGGCATCACGCTGGGCAAGTGCTTCCAGCACCGGTGCCGCGTCCGCCGGGTTGGCGAAGAATGACCCGACGCTCTTTCCGATGGCATCTTCTTTGGAGGCATACCCCCACAGACGCAGGAAGGCCGGATTGACGTGAGTGAGTAAACCGTTCTTGTCGGCAACGCTATGAGAAGCGATAGAGCTCTCGAATACCTGGTTTTTGATGCGCAACGAATCAGTGGCCAGTTTGCGTTCGGTGATGTCCAGTACTACGCCTTCCAAACGCTCCGCTTTGCCTGATGCACCGTAATAGCCGCGGCCTTTTGCCGCAAGCCAGTGGATGCTTCCATCAGGCCAAAGGCTGCGATATTCTATGTCATAATCTTTATGGTTGTCGAGTGCATCCTTTACCGCATTGTTTGTCCGCTCTCGGTCATCAGGGTGCAAGGCATCGCTGAAGCGTTGATAACTCATGGTTTCATCGGCTGGAACTCCAAAAAGAGCCTTGCATTTGTCAGACCAGATCAATTCACCGGTAAGGATATTCCAATTCCAAATACCAAGATTGGCGCCCTGCGTGGCGAAGAGCAATCGTTCCCTGCCTATTCTAAGCGCATCTTCATTCTTTTTGCGTTCGGTGACGTTTTCAACCGTGCTGTCAAAATAGACCTGACCATTGGCCTCGGTCTTTTTTACCGATGTGATGTAACACCAGATCGGAGTTCCCTTCAGGGTTTTGAACCTGATTTCCTTTTTAACAAAACCCTGGCTCACAATGGCATCGCTGACTATTTTACGCTGGCACTCGTCCCAATAGATTTCACTCGGGTGCAGGGCCATCAACTGTTCACGACTACCGGCTTCGAATATACTGACCAGCGCGGGATTCATGTCTATGAAAGCGCCTTCCGGCCCCGCCGTGGTACGTACGATGCCGACATTCACGTTTTCGAACAACTCCCGGTAAAGCTGCCGTGCCGCCGCCAGCTCCGCCTCTTTTTCCTTGCGCTCGCTGATGTCTTGACAAGTGCCCACCATCCGCAAAGGTTTGCCTTCCACATCCGTAATGACCCGGCCCCTGGCGTTGATGTCGCGCCAGCCCCCGTTGCTGAGTTTCACACGGTAGTCGGTGTCGTAGGGCCTGTCCTGTTTTAATGCAGCGGCGACATCTTGCTGGACACGCTCCCGGTCGTCGGGATGGAGTTGCTCGATGAACTGTGAAAACCGGGCGATCTGCTCGGGCGCGACATCGAACAGTCGAAAGAACTCCTCGGAGGCGGTAATCTCGTCTTGGACGGCGTTCCACTCCCAGCTCCCCATGCGCGCGAGGTGCTGCGCCTCCTCAAGATTCTCATTTGCCACTTTGAGGGATTGTTCCACTCGCTTGCGCTCGGTGATGTCGATCGCCGTCCCTTCCAGATAGCCCTCGCCAAAGTAGAGCTTCATCGAGGCAAGCACCGTACGGATCTCATCGTTTTTAGTCACGATGTCTAGCTCGTGATCGCGGAGCTCACCACGCTCACGCAGGACGCGGACCATTTCTTCCCGGGCTCTCGGGTCGGCCCAGCGCAGGGTCGCGGGACTGCTCAGCATCTCCTCCTTGCTGAAGCCGAAGATATCGGCCAAACGCTGGTTGAGAGCGATGATGCCGCTGCCGTCGAGACGGGAACGATACATCCCTACCTCGGCGTTGTCGAATAAGCTGCGGTACTTCTCCTCGTTCTGGCGGAGCGCCTCCTCCATCCGCTTGCGCTCGGTGAAATCAGTGAAGGTGCCAACGATCCTCACCAACCTGTCCTGGTCGTCTTTCACCAGATGTGAGTTCACCATCACCACAATCTTGGCACCACCCGCCGTTCTGGCATTGATCAGGAAGTTCTGGATGGAGCCCTTGGTCATCAACTCATCCAAGTACTGTTTTCTGTCTTTCGGGTTCTGCCAGAAGTCAGGCAGCTTCGCCCCGCGCATATTATGGGCAGTGTTAAAACCGAGGATCCGATTGAAGGCCCGATTGTGGTCGAGCAACAGCCCATCCGCATTGCAGCAATAGTAACCTTCATCGAGGGTTTCTACCGTTTCACGAAACTTACACTCGCTTTCTTTTAAAGCGTTTTGTGCAGCGCGTTCCTCGGTTTGATCGCGAAACACGATAACGACGCCTGTTACTTTGCCATTCTCGTCATGGATGGGGGCGCCGCTGTCGGCAATTGGTGTCTTCATCCCGTTGCGGGCAACGAGCAGCGTGTGATTGGCGAGCCCGACCACCGTTCCTTCGCGAAGCACGCGCGCAACCGGGCTTTCGACCTTGGCGCCTGTCTCCTCGTTAATGATCCTGAACATGTCGCAGGCCTGCCGTCCCAGGGCCTGCGCTTCAGGCCACCCGGTCAGTTTCTCGGCCACATGGTTCATCTGCACGATGAAGCCCCTGGTGTCGGTGGCGATGACCCCATCGCCGATACTGTAGAGAATGGCTTTGAATCGTTGAAATTGAAGCTCAAGTGCGGCGTTGCTACGTCGCAGGACTTCGATCTCACGGGCGATCCGCTCTGGTTCCGGCTGACTGTTGGATCGATCCTTCGCCTTGGCTTGTCCGGTCAGCCTGCCGGGGGCGGGCACACTCCTGTTTTTATCCTTCCCACTCAGAACCCGCTTTATTTTAGAAGGTTTTTTTTTTCGTTTCTTGTCCGGAGTTGCCATTGTAGACGGTTCTTCCTCTTTTTTTGTTTTCATGGCATGGCTCGCACATCTCTCTCATGGGTCGGCCAAAGCCGACGTCGAATATGATCAAATGATAAACTCCATCTATTTCCATGTCAAGTTAAATTTAAATTTAACGAATATGTGAGTGAAGCTCTAGTTTGACGGTTTATTGTCGTTTGCACGTGACACCTTGATCGATCTCATTTGGCAAGGATGATAAAATCACTTATAATACCCCCAAAGCCGTGGAAAACAAAAAACTGCAGCTGAAAGCCAACGAAGAAAAGCGCATCCTGGACGGCGAATTCTGGGCCTACGACAACGAGATCCGCGGCAGCCTGAAGGCGTTCCGGCCGGGCGAGCTGTGCCGGCTCTTTTCCTCCGAAGACATGTACATCGCCACCGGATACGTCAATCCCCTTTCGACCATCGCCTTCCGCGTGCTGAGCTACGATCCTGACGCCGTGATCGACCGCGAGTTCCTGCGCCGGCGCATCGAGGAGGCCGATCGCCAGCGCCGGGTTCTGCGTCCCGAAAACGCTTACTACCGCATGGTCTATGGCGAGGCCGACTTCCTGCCCGGGCTGGTCATCGACCGCTTCGACGACTACTTCATCGTCCAGGTCACCACCGCCGGCATGGAGAATTTCAAGGACGACATCTTCGCCATCGTCGGCGAGATGTACCCCGGCGCCGTGTTGATCGAAAAATCGCTGGCCCTGGCGCGTGAAAAGGAGGGCATCGCCCTGATCAACCGCGTGGTGACCCCGGACCGGGACGCGGAAAAGATCATCGAGATCAACGGATTGAAATTCCGCATCGATTTCCTGAAAAGCCAGAAGACCGGGTTTTTCCTCGACCAGCGCGACAACTACCTGCTGCTGGCGCCCATATCCGGGGGCAAGGAGGTCCTGGACGCCTTTGCCTACGCCGGGGCCTGGGGCCTGCACGCATGCCGCTTCGGGGCCCGCCATGTCGAGTTCCTCGAGATCTCCGGCGAATACATGAGCCAGGCGCGGGAGAATGCCGCCCTGAACGGCTTCGCCGCCGACCGCCTCGCCTTCGTCCAGGACGACGCCATCCAGGTGCTCAAGGAGATGAGCAAGGCCGGCGTGCTCAAGGACATCGTCATCCTCGATCCGCCGGCGTTCGTCAAGTCCCGCGCCAAGCTCCAGGAGGCCAAGCGCGGCTACAAGGAGATCAACCTGCGGGCGCTGAAGATGCTGCGTCCCGGCGGCCACCTGGTCAGCTGCTCCTGCTCGCATTTCCTGTCTCGGAACGAGTTCATCGCCGTGGTCCACGACGCCGCGCGCGACGCCGGCCGCCGCATCAAGCTGATCGAGCTGAAGGGCCAGCCCTACGACCACTCCGTGCTGCTGCCCTTGTTCCAGTCCGATTACCTCAAGTGCGCCTTGTTCTACGCATATTGAAGGGAGAAACAATGACACTGACAGGGAAGACGGGGTTGGCCCGGCATGTTTTCGGCCCGGTGCCGTCGCGGCGCCTGGGGATCTCACTGGGGGTGGACATCATCCCCTTCAAGACCTGCAGCCTGGACTGCCTCTACTGCGAGTGCGGACGCACCACCCGTCTGACCAGCGAGCGGCAGAGTTTTTTTCCGCCGCAGCAGGTGCTGGATGAACTGCGGGCAGTTCTGCCGGGCATCCCGCACCTTGATTTCATCACCTTTTCCGGGTCCGGCGAGCCAACGCTGAACTCCGACCTGGGCTGGCTGATCGGCGGCATCCGCAAGCTCAGCGCCGCGCCGATCGCCGTATTGACCAACGGCACCCTGCT
>JBGSPO010000067.1:0-4841 GCA_041738575.1 Candidatus Aminicenantia bacterium | reverse complement strand
ATAGACCCGCTTGATCTGCAGGTCGCTTCGATATTTGCCGTTCAGCTCGCGCATGGCCGGGTAGGTGGAAAACTATGGCAGGGCGCAGGCCGTATAAGCATGACGGGATTCATATGCCCGGATGGATAAATTCGCACAAGGAGCGATCATGAGCGAACTGGCAATGTCATTGCAGGAACTGGTCAAGGATTTCGACGGCAAGCGGGCCGTCGACGGCATCAGCTTCACGGTGAAAAAGGGCGAGATCCTCGGCCTGCTGGGGCCCAACGGCGCCGGCAAGACCACGACCATGCGCATGGTCATGGACATCATCGCCCCCGACTCCGGCCGCGTCGAGATCCTGGGCGAGAAATTCTCCGAGGCGGTAAAAGACCGCATCGGCTACCTGCCCGAGGAGCGCGGCCTCTACCGCAAGCTGAAGGTGATGGACACGCTGCTCTTCTTCGGCGAATTGAAAGGCATGAAGGCGGCGGCGGTCCGCGAGCGCGGCCACAGGCTGCTGCAGCAGTTCCAGCTGGCGGGCTACGAGGAAAAGAAAGTGGAGGAGCTTTCCAAGGGCATGGCCCAGAAGCTGCAGTTCATCGTCACCATCCTCCACGACCCCGAGCTGCTGATCCTGGACGAGCCGTTCTCCGGGCTCGACCCGCTGAACATCGAGCTGGTCAAGGACATCATCCTCGAGCGCAAGCGCCAGGGCACGACCATCATCTACTCCACCCACCTGATGGATTATGCCGAGAAGACGGTCGACGCGCTGGTCATGATCGACAATGGCCGCAAGGTCCTCGACGGCTCGTTGGCCGCGGTCAAGTCCGAATACGGGCACAAGTTCGTCAAAGTGCAGTACGAGGGCGACGCCCGCTTCGTGCCGGACCTGCCCTACGTCAAGTCGTGGCGCGATTCGGGCCGTGAGATGGAGATCGAGCTGAACGACCTGTCCAAGCGCGAGCAGTTGCTGCGCGACCTGCTCGGCCGGGTGGCCGTCAACGGCTTCATGCTCAGCGAGCCGTCGTTGCAGAACATTTTCATCCGCAAAGTCCAGGAAGGAGCCGGAGCATGAAAAAGCTTTTCGCTGTCATCAAGAAGGAATACAAGGTCATCGTCAAGAAGAAATCGTTCATCATCATGACCGTCCTCACCCCGGTGCTGATGGCCGGCATGATGTTCGTGCCGGTGATGCTGATGAAGATGGGGCGCACCGACAAGAAGATCGCCGTGGCCGATTATGCCGGCGGTTACACCCAGGAGCTGAGCGCCAAGCCGCAGGCAAGGAAGGAACGCAAGAAAGGCGGCTTCGACATGGATGCGGCGAACGAGGCCCAGGAAGCGGAAGCGGCCGGCCGCATCTCCTTCCTGAGCGTGGAGCCGGCGGGGCGCGACGCCGCGGCCCTGGTGCAGGATTACGAGCAGAAGGTGCTGAAGAAGGAGATCGACGGGCTGCTGCTGATCCCGGCCGACGTCAAGGACACTCGCCAGGTATCCTATTATTCCACCTCCGTCTCCGATTTCACTACCATCAAGTTCATCGAGTCCACCCTGCGCACGGCCATTTCCAAGCAGCTGCTGCTGGAGAAGCAGATCGACCCGGGGGTGGTGGACGAGGCCACCCGCGAGATCTCCATGGAGACGTTCAAGGTCAAAAAGGAGGGGACCACCAAGTCCGATTCCGGCATGGATTACATGATGTCCCTGTTCATGATCGTCATCCTCTTCATGATCCTGATCAACTACGGCCAGATGATCATGCGCGGCGTGCTGGAAGAAAAGACCAGCCGCATCTCCGAGCTGCTGATCGCCTCGGCGCGCTCGACGCAGATCTTCTACGGCAAGCTGCTGGGCATCGGCCTGGCCGGCCTGACCCAGGTCGCCCTGTGGATCGTCCTGGGGGCGGTCCTGGTGTCCCGCTTCTCCGGCATGGTCGACAGCGCCATCCTCTCCTTCCTGACCCCCGAGATCGCCCTCTATTTCGTCATCTTCTTCATCCTCGGCTTTTTCGTCTACGCCATCCCCTATGCCTTCATCGGCGCGGCGGTCAACACCGACCAGGAGGCGCAGCAGTTCGCCTCGGTCCTTTCGGTGCTCATCATCGTCCCCTACCTGCTCGGCATCTCGGCCATCCAGAACCCCAACTCCACCCTGACCACGGTCGCTTCGCTGTTCCCGCTTTTCACCCCCATCCTGATGTTCATGCGCATCACGACCGCGCAGCCGCCGCTGTGGCAGATCCTGACTTCGATCGGCCTGTGCGTCCTGGCCATTTGGGGCCTGGCCTGGCTGGGGGCCAAGATCTTCCGCGTGGGCATGCTCATGTACGGCAAGAAGCCTTCATTGGGGGAAATGCTGCGCTGGATCAGGTACAAATAAAAGGGCTCGGCGGACGGCACACGGCAACAGCATAGAAGGATCCATCGTGACGCGTGACGCGACAGGGAATCAGAAGACCTATCTATTTCTCGCTACAACCACTACCCCTATCACTGCCACTAATATTTCGTTGATTTTCTTGCTAACACTGACACTGTCACTGTCACTTATTTTAGTGTCTTTGCCGTACGCTGTATGCCGTATGCCCTGAGCCGATTTTTTAGAACCCGATCCGGTTCTAATCGAGTGATTTGTGCGAGAGGGCTTCCTTCAGCTCGAAGAAGTCGCTGCCGCGGGGCACGTTGCGCAGCCGCGTGAGCAGGGTGTGCGGGTCGATCAGCTGTTCGAAGGGGACGGCCACGATGGAGAAGTTGTCTGAAACCGACACCATGCTGTTGAACTGCCGGTTCTTGTACAGCTTGTAGGCGCCGAAGCCGAGCATGCTGGCCAGGACCACGTCGAAACTGATGGGCAGCGCATTGCGCGTCTCGTAGCCGATCTGCTTGAAGATGATCTTTTTCTTGCGGCCGCTGCGCTCCTTGTAGGCCTCCTCGGCGGCGTCGCGCAGTACCCGCCCCACCTCGGCCGTGCCCAGGATGACGTTGCCGTGGCGGTCCTTCTCGGTCGGCCGGTATTTTTCCGGCAGCTTGTCGGCCAGACCCTCGGCCACGCAGATGACGCCGTAGTACTTGCCGTTCTTCTCGCGCCAGAGGATGGTGTCGACGATGCGGGCCGCCAGCTGGTCGATGTCCAGCACGTCGCCTTCGATGTCCTCGGTGGAGATCATCTGCACCGCCTCGCCGGCGATGCCGGCCGCGTAGGTCAGCCAGCCCGCCTTGCGCCCCATCAGCTCGACGATAAAGTAGGAGCTGGTGCTCTCGGCGTCGGCCTTGAGGTTGAGCAGGGCCTCCTGGCCGGCCTGGACGCTGCTCCAATAGCCGAAGGTCCAGGCGATGCCGAAGTAGTCGTTGTCGATGGTCTTGGGGATATGGATCACCGGCAGTCCCAGGCGGCTGAGGAAGTTGGCCGTTTTCAGCGTGTCGTCGCCGCCGATGGTGATCAGGCAGCCAATGCCCAGGCTTTCGAGAGCCTGGAGGATGTTGCGCAGTTTGTGGGTCTTTTTGGCGTCCTGCAGGTCCTCGGGCGACTGGATATCCCGCCCGGGATTGGCCCGCGATGTTTTCAGGAATACGCCGCGGCGGTTGCGTATGCGGGAAATCGTTTCATCGAGCACCTGGTAATGAACATTGGGCGAAAGGAAATAGCGGTTCTTGTGGTCGTATTCCTCCAAAAACTCGAAACCGTAGAAAAAGCCGATGATGGGCACCTTGGCATTGATGAAGCTCAAGGCCACCGAGGAGATGACGGCGTTGGCCGACGGCGCCGGCCCTCCCGAGAACAGGATGGCCACTTTTTTGTGGCTGGTGAAATCGAACATACCCCGGATGGTAGCGATTTTCCCAGCGCCTGTCAAGCCTGGCAAGGACGGGACGGGCTTTATTTTCCCAGGCAAAAGGTGTATATAGGGAACATGAGCGAATTCATCGACGACCAGAACTGTTTTGTCTGCGGCCAAAAGAACACGTCCGGCCTGCAGCTGGAATTCGGGAAGAATGCCGCCAGCGGCGAAACCGAGGCCCGCGTGGCCTTCCCGGTCCAGTTCCAGGGCTGGCGCAGCACCGTGCACGGCGGTCTGCTGGCCACGGTGCTCGACGAGGCCATGATCAAGGCCGCCGGCGACGCCGGCAGCGCCTGCGTCACGGCCGAGATCACCGTCAAGTACCGCAAGCCGGTCCTGACCGGCGAACCCTGCCTGGTTTCAGCCAAGATCGTGGAAACGCGCGTACGCATCTTTTTTTCCGAAGCCCGCATCTGCGACGCCGCCGGCCAGGTCCTGGCCCAGGCAACGGGCAAGCTATTCAAGGTATAAGCGAACTCTCGTGACAAGTGACGCGTAACGCGTGACGAGGAAGAGTTTTTACGATCGAAGTTCGATGTTCGAATTACGACGTTCGATATTAAAACAATATACGAAATTTATTTGGCTCAGACAGGGGCAGGCGCAGCGGCATTTTCCGGAACGGCTTGTGGGCGTCGAGTAGACGACCATCGCTTCCCGGAGGCCTCGGTGCTCCGGGAAAAAGTGGAGGGAAATGGCGCGAGAGCCTGCCAGAGAAAGCAGAAAGAATCCCGAATCATTTCGATTGAATTAAATCATAGATCTCCTGGGGAGTGATCGCTCGCAAACAAGATATGTGGTCGCACTTGGGAAAGACGCCGTCATGGTAGCAGGGCGAGCATGCCATGCCCTCGCCCTTCCAGACGGCGATGCTGCCCTGGTTGAGCGGCTTCTTTTCGCCGGGATGGGTGGGGCCGAAGATCGAGACCACCCTGGCGCCGACGGCGGCGGCCAAATGCATCAGCCCCGAGTCGTTGCACACCAGCAGCCGCGAGCCCTTCAGGATCGCCGCGGCCTC
>JBGSPO010000063.1:0-13876 GCA_041738575.1 Candidatus Aminicenantia bacterium | reverse complement strand
TCCTGGTCCGCGAACTCAAGGCTCTTTCCGGCCTCCAGGAGGTCAGCATGACCAGCAATGGCACGCTGCTGGGCCTGCAGGCCGCCGAGCTCAAGCAAGCCGGCCTCGACCGCATGAACATCTCGCTGGACACGCTGGACGCGGAGCGCTACCGCCAGGTCACGCGCAACGGCGACATCACCCAGGTCATGGCCGGCATCGCCGCGGCCCGGAAGGCTGGCTTCGTCGGCATCAAGATCAACATGGTGCTGATCCCCGGCTTCAACGACCAGGAAGTGCCGGCCATGAAGGACTTCTGCCGCCAAAACGGCCTGCTGCTGCAGCGCATCCATCACTACAGCCTGCACGACCTGAAAACTGCGCGCAGCGGGCTGGAAGCCGAAAGGCCCCTGACCTGCTCGGTATGCAACCGCCTGCGCCTGACCGCCGACGGCAAGCTGAAGCCCTGCCTGTTCTCCGACCGGGAATTCGCGGTCGATTTTACCGACATCCATGCCAGCCTGGAGCAGGCGGTGCGCGCCAAACCGCAGCGCGGAGTCTCCTGCGCCACCCGCCAGAACTGGCAGATAGGAGGATAGATGAAACTGTCCCATGCCGACGAATCCGGAAAGGCCCGCATGGTCGATATCAGCCCCAAGCCGCCCCTGCACCGCGAAGCGGTCGCCGCCGGCAAGATCATACTGGCCCCCGCCACCCTGGAGCTACTGGAGCAGAACCGTCTGCAGAAAGGAGATGCGCTGGCCGTGGCCCGCGTCGCCGCCATCCAGGCCGGTAAAAAGACCTCCGAGCTGATCCCCCTCTGCCACCCGCTGGCCATCCACCAGCTGGACGTACAGTTCCAGGTAGTGGCCGATGGCATCGAGATCACCGCCCGGGCCGTCAGCGAGGGCAAGACGGGCGTCGAGATGGAGGCGCTGACGGCAGTGAGCATCGCCGCCCTGACCATCTACGACATGTGCAAAGCGGCCGACAAGAGCATGATCATCGGCGCCATCGCCCTGCTGGAGAAGAGCAAGCGTGAAATTCACGGTTGAAGCGGTGAACATTTCCACCGAAAAAGGGGTGCAGAAGCACGCAGTCCCCGAGATCGTCTGCCGCGAAAACCACGGCATAGAGGGCGACGCCCACGCCGGTGCCTGGCACCGCCAGGTTTCGTTGCTGGCCGGGGAGGCGGTGGACAGGATGAAGGCCAAGGGGCTGGAGCTGGCCGCCGGCGCCTTCGGCGAGAACATCGTCACCCGGGGCGTCGACTGGAGCCGTGCCCATGTAGGGGAAATGATCACCATCGGCGAGGTGGAGATGGAGATCACCCAGATCGGCAAGGAGTGCCACAGCCACTGCGCCATCTACTATGCAGCCGGCGACTGCATCATGCCCAGGCAGGGAATTTTCGCCCGCATACTCAAGGGAGGGACCATCCATGCTCAAAGTTGCGGTGATTACCGTATCGGATAGGGCGGCGCGCGGGGAATATGCCGACCGCTCGGGGCCGCGCATCCGCGAGGTCCTCGAACAGAAGCTGCCCGGCGTCGAAGTCGCCGTAACCGTGGTGCCCGATGAGGCCGGGGCCATCACCGCGGCGATCCGGAAAAACCTCGACCGGGATTATATCCTCACCTGCGGCGGCACCGGCTTATCGCCTCGCGACATCACCCCCGAGACCTGCGCCCGGCTGTGCGACCGCGACATCCCAGGCATCAGCGAATGGCTGCGCCGCGAATCGCAGCATGAAACCCCGCATGCCGCATTTTCCCGCGCCTACAGCGGCATGAAAGGAAACACCCTCATCGTCAATTTCCCCGGCTCGCTGCGCGGCGCTGAATTCTGCACCGGGCTGCTGGCCGCCGTCATGGAGCATGGCCGCGACATGGTGCATGGCGGCGACCACGAGCACCAAGAGAAGAAGTGACGAACTTTTAGTGTTAGTGATAGTGTTAGTGTTAGCAGCGCCAGGTCAGTGAATGTCGGCGAACTATTAGTGATAGTGATAGCGGCAGTAATAGCCAATGGACAAGCTTCCGTGATGGGTGATGAGAAAAGGCATAAGATCGGTTTATTGCTGTTACTCGTCACGCGTCACGCGTCACGCGTCACGATAGTCCGTTTTTATGCTCTTGCCGTATGCCGTGTGCCGTTTTCTGAGCTCGAACTCCGGAAGCCGGTTACTTCTTCCCCTTGCTGTGCGCCCAGGAAACCAGGTCATCGAGGTCGCGCTCCAGTGAACGGCCGGATTGCTTCTTGGCCTCGGTTCCCGGGTCCGCGACCGCCGCGGCGGCCGGCTGGGCCACTACCTTTTCCGCCCCGCCGCCGATAAAGTGCTCGATCTTGGCCAGCAGGTCCTTTTCGCGAAAAGGTTTTTCGATGAAATCGTCAGCCAACCCCTTGTGAACGTACATGCGCAGGTTGACGTCCTTGTACACCCCGGTCATCAGGATGATGGGGATATGCCTGAATTCCTCGCTGGCCCTTACTTTTTCACACAGGGCGATCCCATGCATGCGCGGCAGCAGGATGTCGGCCACCACCATATCGGGTTTTTCCCTGGTAATGAGCTCATAGCCGGCAATGCCGTCACCGGCCACGAAAACCAGGTAGCCGGCGTCGCTGAAAAGCTCCTGCAGCGATTCCTGAATGATATGATCGTCATCGATGATCGCTATTTTCTTGCCCATCTTGCCCTGTCTCCCAAGAAATCGTGGCGTCATTATAGCATAAAAATAAAAAAGCAAGCCTTTTCAGCGAGTCAGGAAAATCCTGATTGTTGCCTTCCCTTGACCAACGGCATATAATCTCCCATCCAGGCAACCCCATGACAGAAAAGATCATCATTTATTGCGACGGAGCTTGCAGCAACAACCAGCACAAGGAGAACCGCGGCGGCTGGGGGGCGATCCTGCTCTACAAGGGCAAGGCCAAGGAGATCTCCGGGGCGGAGCGCAACACCACCAACAACCGCATGGAACTGCTGGCCTGCATCAAGGCGCTGGAAACGGTCAAGAACCGCTCGCTGCCGGTCGCGGTCTTCACCGACAGCGCCTATCTGGCCAACTGCCTGCTGCAACGCTGGTATGTCCGCTGGCAAAAGAACGGCTGGCGGACGGCCGGGAAAAAACCGGTGGAGAACAAGGACCTCTGGCTGCGGCTGCTGGCCCTGAAAGACGAATTTCCCCATCTCGCATTCCACAAGGTGGCCGGACATAGCAATATCGCCATGAATGAACGCGCCGACGAACTGGCCAAGAGAGCCATCCAGAACCTTTTATGAGACGCTGCGCCCGCCGGCGCGGGCGGCTAGAATTTATTCAGCCTCATGATCTCGGAAAGCGGCTTGCGCTCGGGCCGCGTTTTTTCAGAATCTTTTTGTTGTTGGCTCAACAGTTCATTGGGGGGCAGCAGGTGCTTGCCGACATTGACCAGGGCGATCACGGTCATGTCGGGGGGGATGGCCAGGGCTTCCTTGACCTTGACTTCATCATATCCGGCGATGGGATGGGCGACCAGCCCCATCTCCGTGGCGCGCAGGATCAGGAAGGCGGTGGCCATGCCGGTGTCGAAGATGTACAATTCCCTGCCCGGATTCGGGCAATCCAGGTCCCGGCGGCTGCAGACAGCGATGATCAGGGAGGCGGCAAACGTCCATTGGTTGCCCTTGCTCATGGCCCCCTTCACCCTGTCCAGCGCTTCCTTATCGTAAGCAAAGACAAAGCGCCAGGGCTGGTTGTTGAAGCATGAAGCCGACAGCTGAGCGGCTTCGGCCAATTGGCGCACCATTTCCTCGCTGATCTCCACCGGCTGCAGCGAGCGGTAGGCGCGCCGCTTGTCAATGGCCTCCATTAATTCCATATTCCCTCCTCAGCTTGCAGGCTGAACATTAACGCGGAGCCAGGGCCATCTTCATCTGGAAGATCCGGCGCAGGTGGCCCATCTCTTCATGGATGACCCTGTCGAGCGCCCCTTCCCCTCCCCGGGCATAGGCGTTTTTCAACTCGGAAAAGAAAACGATCGAGTCCTTTTCAAAAGCCATGGCCAGGTCCAGGACCTGCTCCAGGGTCGACAGCCGGGCAAGCTTGGCGTTGACCGCCTCCCTGTCGCCCAGCTGGTGGGCCTTGACGAACTCCCTCATATAGGCCTGGTATTCGGCATCCGGCTCCCCTTTCCCGGCCTCGGCGCCGGCGGCCATCATCTTTTTGAAAATCTTCTCATGCTTGAACTCCTCGTCGGCCAGGTACTGGAAGAGCTCGGTGGCGTGGGGCTCGTGGAATTTCTTCATGGCCTCGACATAGAACTCGTAGCCCCGCTCCTCGATATACACCGCGAATCCCAGGATTTCCTTCACATCCAGCAAATACGACATGTTTTCACCTCGGTTGAAATCGACTCCGCGCAGGACCGGATCGGCCCACTCGATGCCATAGCCAATATAATATAGTTCCCCTGTTTTGGCAATCCGCCGGCAGGATAAAATGGGGGGTCCAGGAGCTGCCGACCCCGGTTTGCTCCACGGGCTTGAAAAATATACCTTCCATGGTATAATATAAGCATGAAAACGACAAAAACTTCATTGCTCATAGCTTTTTTTCTGCTGGCCATGGCCGTTTCCTGCCGCGCGCAGGGGATCGGCAACACGCCTCCTGACTTCAGCGCCAAGGATATCGCCGGGACGGAAGTGACCCTTTCCGGGCTCAAGGGCAAGGTCGTGCTGCTCGAATTCTGGGCCACCTGGTGCCCGCCCTGCCGCGTGGAGGTGCCCCACCTCATCGAAATTCAGCGCCAGTTCGCCGGCAAGCGCTTCGTCCTGCTCAGCGTCAGCCTGGACCGCGACCTGCAGGCGGCCCGCAAGTTCGTCGCCGACAAGGAGATGGACTGGGTGCACATCATCGACTGGGAAGCGGGACGCGCCATCGCCGAGAAATACGCGGTCAACTACATCCCTTCGACCTTCGTGATCAATCGCCAAGGGAAGATCGCCGCCAGCCAGCTGCGGGGAAACGCGCTCAAGGACAAGATCGAGGAATTGCTGAAGTAAGCCCCCGCCTAGCGGATCTTGACCTCAACATCCAGGCCTTGGATGCGGCGGCTGATATAGAAGGTCTTCAGCATGACGAACCCTGAATTGTGCGACTTGGCGAACACCTCGCAAAAGGAATTGCGCCAGTCCTGCCTGTATTTCTCGAAGGCCGCCGCCGAGGTGGCCCGGTAGCCGAAGCCGGCGTTGAGGGTGATCCTCGCGCTGACCCCTCCCGGAGGCAACGCCCGGCGCAAGGCCATGCGGTAGCCCTCGCCGATCACCTTGCCCGTGTCCATGAAGCGGAACACGCCCAGCAGGAACACGTAGCTCAAATCCCTCTGCGAGACATTGCGCACGCGGAAGGAGACCTCCGGGACCAGGATGATGCCCTGGAAATCCTCGTCATTCACTTTTTCATTGACCTTCCACTGGCTGGATATGTCGAACAGCTCCACCGCTGCCTTCAATTCAGCGGGGGTCACGGACGTGTTCAGCACGGACGTCTTGTACACCAGGCCGAAGACCGCAATGATCAGCAGCAACACCACCCACAGCCAGAACTTGGAGTTCTGCCAGAACCGTCTCGTGTATTCCTCCAGGATCTCTTCGCCTTGCGCTTCGCCGGCAACCGGGGCAGGGACATTGTTTGTATCGTTTTGCACCATGGGCTCCCTTTCACGCCGATTATACCATAAAAAGGGAGAATTCCGCCCGTGGACAGCAAAAAACCCTCCGGGAAAGCAGACAAGCGGGCATTGACAAGCAGGCCGAATTGTACTAAAATTCCCAAATGAGAGATATCCCCGGCAGCGATTGGTTCATTGTCAACAGCAAACCCAAGCAGGAATTTGACAGCGAGAAGCACCTGCGCACGCTGGGGATCGATGTCTACCTGCCGCTTTTCAGCAAAAAGATCAAGAAGAACAGGGTGAAAGTCGACCGCGTCACCCCCCTGTTCAGCGGCTACCTGTTCGCCCGCTTTGATATCGACACGGATTACCAGAAAGTGCGCTACACACGGGGGGTACGGGGCCTGCTGGGCGGCAACGAGTGCCTGTGGACCATCGCTGACCAGAAGATCCAGGACATCCGCTCCCGGGAGATCAACGGACTGGTCGCGCTGCGCCGGCGGGAGGCCAGCTTCCGCCAGGGCGACCGCATCCTGATCGACGAGGGGGATTTCGAGGGCTGGGAGGGGATTTTCCAGGAAGAGCTCCCCGACCGTGAGCGGGCCATCATCCTGCTGACCAACGTCCAGTTTTCCAGCAAGCTCATCCTGCCCAAGAAGTACCTGGTCGTCAACCGCTAACCATTCGGAAAATTCGATAGAAGGAGCAACACATGAAAGGAGTAACGGTTTGGTTCACCGGGCTTCCCTGTTCCGGGAAGACCACATTGGCCCTGAAGCTCAGCGCCGAGCTGAACAAGCGCGGCATCCTCTGTGAAGACCTGGACGGCGACGTCACCCGCAAGTACCTGAGCAAGGGGTTGGGATTCTCCAAGGATGACCGTGATGAAAATATTCGCCGCGTCGGCTTCGTCTGCTCCCTGCTGACCAAGCACGGGGCAGTCACCACAGCGGCGTTCGTCTCACCCTACCGCAGCATCCGCGCCGAGATCCGCCAGATGATCGGCAATTTCGTCGAGGTGTACGTCAAGTGCTCGCTGGAAAAGTGCATCGAGCGCGACGTCAAGGGCATGTACAAGAAAGCCATCGCCGGCGAGATCAAGAACTTCACCGGAGTTTCCGACCCCTTCGAGGAGCCGGAGAAGCCCGAGCTGGTGATCGAGAGCGATAAGGAGACCGAGGACGAGTCCCTGAAGAAGCTCCTGGCCAAGCTGGAAGAGCTGGGTTACCTGCAGCCCGCCGGCAAGGACATCGTCATCCCCGCCTACCTGCGCCAGGACCTGGTCAAGATCCTGGCCAGCCAGAACTTCCCCGACCTGCAGACCTTCGTTATCCACATCCTCAGCAGCTACGCGGCCCAGAACAGCGGCCCGGCCGACCTGTCCCAGTCCGAAGAAGACGCGGTACGCGAGAAGCTGAAGAAACTCGGCTACATCAGCTAAGGAGACCAGCATGATCGTCAAACCGCACGGCGGTACATTGATCGACCGCGTTTTATCAGCCAAGGAACGGGAGGCCATCCTCTCCTTCCGCGACAAATTTTTCAACCTGGAGATCGACGAGGAGAAGGCCATCGAAGTGCAGAACATCGCCACCGGGGTCTTTTCACCGCTGAAGGGCTTCATGAACCAGGAGGATTACCGCGAGGTGGTGCAGAACAGCCGTTTGGCCAGCGGCCACGCCTGGACGCTGCCCATCGTCCTGCCGGTAAGCAGCGAGACGGCGAAAAAGTTCGCCAAGAACGACACCATCATCCTCACAACCGGGGACCAGGTGATCGCCTCCATGCAGGTGGAGGACATCTATGCCTGGGATTTCACGGAATATGCCCAGAACGTCTTCGGCACCACCGACGAGAAGCACCCGGGGATCAAGATGCTCAAGTCCAGCGGCGAGTTGTTCGTCGGCGGCAGCATCAACTTCCTGAGCGCCCCCATCACCCATTTCCCGGCCTACTACCTGACGCCGCGCGAAACGCGGGTCCTGTTCAAGGAAAAGAAATGGGACACCGTGGTCGGCTTCCAGACGCGCAATGTTTCGCACCTTGGCCACGAGTACGTGCAGAAGTCGGCTCAGTCGATCGTCGACGGCCTGTTCATCAACCCGGTGATCGGCAAAAAAAAGCCCGGCGATTTCACCGACGAGGTGATCCTCGATTCCTACAAGGCGCTCATCGACGAATACTACGTCAAGGAGCGCACGGTGATGTCCATCCTGCAGTTCGAGATGCGCTACGCCGGACCGAAAGAAGCCATTTTCCACGCCATCGTGCGCAAGAACTTCGGCTGCTCGCACTTCATCATCGGCCGCGACCACGCCGGCGTGGGCAGCTACTACCATCCTTTCGCCGCGCAGAAGATATTCGATTCCTTCCCCGACCTGGGCATCACGCCCATCTTCTTCATGAGCTTCTTCTTCTGCAAGAAATGCAACTCCATCGCCAACGACAAGACGTGTCCGCATCCCCAGGGCGACCACATCGACTTCGCCGGCAAGATCATCCGCGAAAAACTGGTCAACAAGCAGATCCCGCCCGAATCGATGATGCGCAAGGAAGTCGCCGAAGCGATCCTCAAGCATGGCAGCCCCTTTGTGGAGTGACGCCGGGGCCGCCTTGAGGCCGCTCGCCGCCCGGGGCCAGGCCCCGGCTTCGAGGTGAGAACCATCGACAAGCAGGGCGGCAAGCTGCTGATCATCGGCCTGGATGGGGTTTCCCATGAAATGCTGGCCGGGAGCGAAGGCCGTCCCTCCCTCCTGCCCAGGATGAAGAAGTTCTTCGCCGGGGCGACGGCGCGCATGTCGGTATCCATCCCGGAGATCTCGGCCGTTTCCTGGTCCAGCTTCATGACCGGCACCCAGGCCGGCGAGCACGGCATCTTCGGCTTCGTGGACCTCGTCCCCGGGACCTACCAGTATCGCTTTCCCGATTTTCGCGATTTGAAGGCCGAGCCGTTCTTCATCGAGCTGGGGTCGCATGGCAAGCGCTCGGTGATCATCAACCTGCCGGCCACCTACCCGGCCCGGCCCGTTCCGGGAGTGCTGATCTCGGGCTTCGTGGCCCTCGACCTGGAACGGGCCGTATTCCCCGCGCGCTACCTGCCCCTGCTGCGCCAGGCCGGCTACCAGGTGGATGTCGACGCCGGCAAGGGCAAGGAGCGCAAGTCCGAATTCCTGGCCGACCTGCATTACGCCCACAAGGTCCGCAAGCAGGTCGCCGACATGCTCTGGCTGAAGGAGCCATGGGACGTTTTCATGTTCACGGTAACCGGGACCGACCGCTTGCAGCACTTTCTCTACGATGCCTATGCCGATGCCGGCCACGAGTTCCACGGCGAATTCACCGGCTTTTTCAATGAGGTCGACGAGGCGGCCGCCGATCTTCTGCAACGGGCAGCCGCCTGCCCCGGAATGGAGATCGTCGCCCTCTCGGACCACGGCTTCGGGCCCATCCGCAGCGAGGTCTACCTCAATCCGGTGTTGAAACAATACGGTTTCTTCTCCCAGGAGGGCCACGGTGCCCAGGGACTGCAGGCGATCAGCGGCCGGGCTTCGGCTTTTGCCCTCGACCCCTCGCGCCTCTATGTCCACCGCCAGGGGCGCTTTCCCCGCGGGGGCGTTGCTCCCGGCGACTATGAAAAGGTGCGCGGCGACCTGAAGGACTTGTTCAGCAGCTACGAGGTCGGCGGCCGAAAAGCCGTCCAGCGGGTCTACCTGAAGGAAGAATTGTACAGCGGCGGCCAGCTGGCGTTCGCTCCCGACCTGGTGCTCCTCCCCGAGCCCGGCTTCGACCTGAAGGGCGGCATGGAAAAGGATCGCGAGGCAGGGAAAAGCCATTTCACCGGCATGCACCGCCAGGACAACGCCTTTCTCGCCTGCAGCCGACCCGGCATGGTGGGCGGGAACCCTACCATTTTCGACGTGAAAAAGCTGCTCTACCGGCTGCTAGCTATTTAGTCCTTTCCTTCTGCTTGATCAAATTCTGGGCCAGGGTGCGGATCACCGGGCTGGTGTTGCGGTCGCGTGACAGCAGCGTCAGGTCGCGGTCGTGCAGCAGCTTGACAAAGCCGATGGCGCGGCTGATCGGGGTCTTGGGATTTTCCACCAGGGCCTGGATGATGGTGTAATTCTTGGTCCATTCGCGATTGTTGGCGATCTTGCTGATGATGTCCCCGGGCAGGCTCAGGTTGCGGGCATGGATCAGCACCTCGTCATCGGCCATCTTCGGGCTGTCGAGCACGGCCGCCTGCACCAGCTTGTTCGAGTCCTTGATCAGCACCAGCCGCTCGGTCTTGTTGCCGGTCAGGGCCAGGCGCACGCGGTCGGAGATGCCCATGAGATTGATGCGCTGCAAGGCGGTCAGGGCTTCCTGCTGGACCTGGGCCTCGTCCAGCTGCGGCTCCTCCTTGTGTTCCTCGGCGATCACCGTGACCAGTTCCTGCATGACCTCGGCCACGGGGATGGCCGTGGCGGCCTTGGGCTGGAGGTAGAACTCGCGCAGCTCGCGGATGCGCCCGCGGATGAACGGGTTGCACTCCGGGCTGTTCTCCATGCGCTCCATGATCTCCGGGTAGGCGATCAGCCGGATCTGGTTTTCCAGCAGGGTCTCCAGGACGGCGGCCTTGGCGCGGGCGGCGATGCGCAGGATAAACTCGGTCGGGACCCCCTGGTTCTGGATGATCAGGGCCAGGGTATTGAAATAGCCGGCTTCCAGCGCTTCCTGCAGGATGAAGTCGATCACGCGCAGCTCGGCCTCCCTTTTCTGCACGTACTGCTCCTTGACCGGCTGCGGGATCAACCCCAGCATCTGTCGCGCCTGCTCCTTGGACCGCGGGTCGGGCAGGACGAAAACCAGGCTTTCCAAGTACTCCTCATCGGTGAAGGCCAATTGCTTAAAAAGGAGGTATTTCAACAATTCGTCGCCGGGTGCCCCCTCGGCGATCTTCAGGACCAGGGGATTCTTGGAAATCATGGATCAGCGGTTCAGTATCTCTTGCAGATTGCCGGGATCGATGACCATTTTCAAGGCCGCGGGCGAGCGCCGCAGGTAGGAAACCTCCCGGTCGTTGAGCTGCAGCCGCAGCGCCTGCGGGTTGGAGATGACCAGGGTCAGCTGGTAGCCGTGCAGTGAAACGCCTTCGCCCTTGCGGAAGGTCTTTTCCACCATTTTCTCGCTCCCGCGCCACAACTGCAGCCAGCATGGGGCATCGATCTCAAGGCGCGCGGAGATGGGCGGCACGCTCAGGCACGATTCATCCTCCAGGCGCAGCAAGTGCGAGGAAAAGGGAGGCACGGCGAGCGCAACGGCCGGCGGTCCGGAGAGGACCTTGTCCAGCCAGCGCGGCGGGCCGAGCAGCATGTAGGCCAGCAGCGCCACCCCGGCCAGGACCAGCAAGGCCAACAGGATCCAGCGATTCCTGCGGAACCGGGCATAGGTCATCTTTTGCATGTACTGCTCGGCCTGCAGTTCATCGTCCCGGCGGAACACGCTCTTCAAGTAATCCTGGTAGGTGTTGAAAAAAGCCGTTTCGTCTGCCCCGCAGGCCCGGAGATAATTCTTGATATAGTAATGGACATAGAATTTTCCAGGGAACAGCTCGAATTCCTCATCCTCCAGGGCTTGCAGCATGCGGGTGCCGATGCGGGTCTCGGCGGCGATGTCGGCCAGGGAAACGCCGCGAGATTCCCGCTCCTTGCGCAAAGCCTGGCCGATGATCTTTTCCATGGCCTATTCGTAACACAAGGAGGCAGGCAAGTCAATATTTCGAGCGGGGATTACACGAGCTTGATTTGGTAATAGCGCCCTCTGGAAAGAAAAGAGAGCGAGCTTGATTAGGTGCCAGCTCCTTCTGGTCGCGCTGGGTGGGATGCACGAGCGCCCGTTGGGGCCTGCTCGCCGCAAGGCGGCGGCCTCACTGCGTTCGGCCGTGCTGATTTGGGCTACTCGCCCAAATCAGTCGAACCCAGGTACTGCGTGGGTTCGAACCCCACCTAGTTGGTTTATTTTGACAAAGGTTCACCCAGAAACGAGAGGTTCAGATTTTAACGGAAGTAAGAGAACGGAGAGGGTGGGATTCGAACCCACGATCCCAGTTTACCCGGGATAACTGCTTAGCAGGCAGCCCTGTTCGGCCACTCCAGCACCTCTCCATATATTGCCGAGGAGGGGACTCGAACCCCTACAAGCAAATGCTCACAAGCACCTCAAGCTTGCGTGTCTACCAATTCCACCACCCCGGCTTTTATGTGACAAATCACGGATCCTGAAAAACGCTCGGAACGGGAAGCGCCCGGCCTACTTGCCTGGCTCGCCCTGCGGCTGGGGCGCGGGGCTCTCGGATTTCAACGGCTGCGTGGCCGCCGGCCTATCCTTGGGCAGCACCGAGCCGGAACGGTTCTTGCCGGCCGCCAACACCTGCAGCAGCAGCGAGGTCACCATGAACAGGATGGCCAGCGTCGTTGTCAGCTTGGAGAGCAGCGTGGCCGCTCCGCGCGGTCCGAAGGTCGACTGGCTGCCGTAGCCTCCGAAAGCACCGGCCAGGTCGGCGCTCTTGCCGCTTTGCAGCAGGACGACGATGACCAGCAGCAGGCATACGAATATATGAAAAAAAAGTAAGACGCCTTCCAAGTTGCCTCCTATGCGCCAAGAAGTTTCAAGCCGTTCTGGATTATAGCAGAAAATTGCTCGACTTTCAAGGAGGCGCCTCCGACCAGCACCCCGGAAATATTCTCCTGTGAAAGGAGCTCCAGGCTGTTCTCGGGCTTGACCGACCCGCCGTAAAGGATCGGAATGGGCCGTCCCGGGGCTTTGGCCTCGAGCACGCCGCGGATGGCGCGATGAACATCCTCGGCCTGTGCCGGAGTCGCGTTGCGGCCGGTCCCGATGGCCCAGATCGGTTCATAGGCCACGGTCACCTGCGCCCAGTCCGCCTGGCCCACATTGGCCAGCCCCTTGGCCAATTGCCCTTGGACCTTTTCCAATGTGCGGCCCGTTTCACGTTCAGGAAGGGTCTCCCCCACGCATAAAACGGGCTTCAAGCCGAAACGCAGTGCGGCCAGCAGCTTGCGGTTCACGTCCTCGTCGCTTTCATTAAAGATCTGCCGCCGTTCGGAGTGGCCGACCAGGACGAATTCCGCCAGGCCCTGCAGCATCAGCGGCGATATCTCGCCGGTGAAAGCCCCTTTTTCCTCGAAAAACAGGTTCTGGGCGCCGATGTGTACCTTGGAGTCCAAGCCGCGAACGGCTTCCAGGGCCGTGAACGGGGGAAAAACGGCTACGGTCAGTCCCGGGGCGGCGGCAAACTTCCCGGCCAGGTCTTTGACGAATTCCCGGCTCTCGGCTGCCGTTTTGAACATTTTCCAATTGCCGGCGATGAAATATTCCTTGCCCATCAGGCCTCCGTCAACGCGTCGATGCCGGGGAGCTTGTCGCCGGAAAGGAATTCCAGTGACGCTCCGCCACCGGTCGAGACATGGCTGATGCGGCCGGCCACCCCGGCCTTATTGATGGCGGCGACCGAATCGCCGCCGCCGACGATGGTCGTGGCCTTGGCCGCGGCCACGGCCAGGGCGACCTCCGTGGTGCCACCGGAGAACGTGTCCACCTCGAACACCCCCATCGGCCCGTTCCAGAAGATCAGCCTGGCGCGGCCGATCTCGGCCTGATAGGCCTCGACAGTTTCCGGGCCGATATCCAGCCCCATCATCTCGCCGGGGATTCCTTCGCCCGGCCGGATGATGCGCACCGTGATATTGGCTTCGATCTTGGTGGCGGCGATATGGTCCTTGGGCAGCAGGAAACGCACGCCCAGCTCCCCGGCCTGGCGGCGGATGTCGCGGCACAGTTCCAGGCAGTCGTTTTCCACGCGCGAAGACCCGACATCCATCCCTTCCGCCTTCAGGAAGGTATAGGCCATGGCGCCGCCGATGAGAATGGCGTCGGCCTTGCCCAGCAGGTGCTTGAGCAACGGCAGCTTGTCGCTGACCTTGGCGCCGCCGAGGATGACCAGGTAGTCGTCGGGAGGGTTCTCCGCCGCCAGGGTGAGGAAGTCGATCTCCTTTTTGAGCAGCAGCCCGGCCACGGCCAGCGGCACATGGCGGGTGATCTCGGCGATCGAGGCATGGGCGCGATGGCAGGCGCCGAAGGCGTCGTCGACGTACAGTTCGATCCCCTTGGCCAGCTCGGCGGCGAATGCCGGGTCATTCTGGGTCTCGCCCGGATGAAAGCGCAGGTTCTCCAGCAG
>JBGSPO010000059.1:0-5711 GCA_041738575.1 Candidatus Aminicenantia bacterium | reverse complement strand
GGCGATGCCGGCGGCGAAGGCGACCGGGTCCGGCTTGGCCAGGACAGCGATCTCGCGCGTGATGGTCTGCGTGTGCGTGGGCAGGTCGGTGGCCACCACCGGCACGCCGCTGGCCAGGTAGGAATAGATCTTCAGCGGGATGTTGGTTCCCAGCGTGCGTGGCGAGACCAGCACGTCCGCCGCCTGGAGATAATACGGGATCTCGTCGGCGGGCTGCCGCCCGAGCAGGACGACCCTCTCCTCCAGACCCCGGGCCGGCAATTCCCGGCGCAGCGTCTCCACCTGGACGGGGGTGCCGCCGACCAGTACCAGCCGGTACGCGGCGCCCAGGTGCTCCATGCTGTCGAGCAGGAGGGGGATGCCCTGGTAGGCTTCCAATGTGCCGGTATACACGACGATCTTTTTCCCGCCGGGATCGAGACTTTCCCGCAGGCGCAGCCGCTTGCCCTCGTCGTCGGCCGCCGGGCGGTCATCCATGAAATTTTCGATCAGGGTCAGCTTGGCCGCGGCGGTGATGCCGGCCGCATGGTCGTAAAGGGAGCGGCAGATGACGATGACCGAAGCGGCGTTCTTCAGCGCGACGCTCTCGATGACGCGGAAAAACCCGGCGATCGCGCGCGAGCGCGTGAAGCGGAAATTTTCCATCTGCTGCACCAGGGAGGAATGCATGTCGTACAGGTGCGGGACCTTGGTCAGCTTCTGGCAAACGACCCCCATGATGTTCCCCTCCTCATGGGTGTGCACCAGGTCGTAATTGCCGACGAACAGGCGGCCGAGCACCTTGCAGAACAGGAAGAAGTCGAGGACCAGCTTGGCCGCGGAGGGCCCGGTGTTTACCGCCCGGATGCCGGGGGGGCGCCAGCAGCGGAAGATGCGCAGGCCCGGGATGTCCTTGTCCGCTCCGAACGGATAGGTGACCAGGTCCACGCTGTGCCCGAGAGCCGACAGGGCCCGGATGCGGAAGTACTCGGAAAAAGGGGTGCCGCGGGGTTCAAAGAACGGCTCGGGGGCGATCATTAATATTTTCATCTGCAAATCCGATGAGTTCGCGGATAGAGTACTCGTTCTTGTTCAGCCCCTCGTGATAGATGCGCGAGAGCATCTCGGCGAGCAGACCGAGTGATATGGCCTGGAAGCCCAGGAAGAACATCAGCAGGGTGAAGAACAGCAGCGGCCGCCCGGCGATGCCCTGGTGCAGGACGAACTTGGTGTAGGTCAGGATAAGCCCGCTGACCAGCCCGGCCAGGAACAGCAGCAGCCCGGCGCCGCCGAAGATCTGCAGCGGCCGGTGCGAGTAGGCCAGCAGGAACTTCAGGGAGATCAGGTCGAGGATGACGCGGAAGGTGCGGCCAAGGCCGTACTTTGACTTGCCGTGCGTGCGCTCGCGGTGGTTGACGACGACTTCGGCCGAGCGGATGCCCATGCGCGAGGCGATGGCCGGGATGTAGCGGTGCATCTCGCCGTAGAGCTTCAGGTTCTTGACCACGTCGCTGCGGAAGCCGCGCAGGGTGCAGCCGTAGTCGTGCAGCTTGACCCCCGTGATCCAGGAGATGAGCTTGTTGCCGAAAAAAGAGGGCACGCGGCGGGTCAGCCACTTGTCATGGCGGTCGCGGCGCCAGCCGTTGACGATGTCATAGCCCTCCCCCACCTTGTCCACCAGCAGCGGGATGTCAGCCGGGTCATTCTGCAGGTCGGCGTCCATGGCCACGACCACCTCGCCGTGGCTGAGCTCGAAACCTGCCGAAATGGCGGCGCTTTGCCCGAAGTTCTTGCGGAACTGGACGACCTTGACCCGCGGGTCGGCGGCATGGAGCTTTTTGAGTTCGGCAAGCGAACCGTCGGAACTGCCGTCGTCAACAAAAATGATCTCGTATTCTTCGGCCCGGCCTTTCACCGCCGCGGCGATCTCCTGGTGGAGCAGAGCCACGTTTTCAGCCTCGTTGAAAACCGGGATGACAATGGATACCAGCGTTTTCTTCATTGATTATTTTTAACACAGTCGGGAAATGATTACAAGTAAGGGAAGCCGATTCGTCCATGGCCAGGCCTTTTTTAATTCTCTGCTGGCAATCCCCTCTCCTATTTCCGCCGCAGCCTGATCAGGATTAGAATCACAGATGCCAGGGTGACGCTTTTGTTGTTTCCCTGTGTTCTAGTGGCTGGAGGCATTACTGTGAATCATTGTGATATAATTTTAAAAGTGAGCTAACATGAAAAATATCCGCAAAGCGCTGCTCGCATCGCTGATTTTGGTCTCTTCATTTTGCCAGGTCTGCCCGGGAGAAGAGCCGCCGGTCCGCAGGTTTGCAGTCACGGCCGGCGCCAATCTCTTTCGCAACACGCAAGCCTCATATCGTCAACTCTACGGACAATCGGCATTCATGCCCGAAATCAAAATCGCGTGGTCGTTTTATCATGACATTGGCATCTGGGGCGGATGCAGTTCAATTTCCGGCAACGGGTTCATTGAGGAGGTAAATGAAGAGGTCCAGATCGCCCGATTCTTTCTCGGTTTTGGACTTGGTTATGTGCAAAAATTAAATGCATCCATGCGCATTCGCGCTGAGCTCGGCCTGACCTTCAACTCCTTTAAGGAGGAAGCGCTGGGAGCGATCCGGAAAGGCTCGGGGCTGGGCTGGAAGATCGGGGCCACCCTTGATTATTTTTTCAGCAAAAGAGTGTTCGTATTTCTGACATCCGCATTCAGCCAGGCCGGCGATCAGGCCCAAACCGGCAAGATCGAGCTGGGCGGTTTCCAGGCCGGCACCGGCCTGGGCTTTGCTTTTTGAGGACAGGACTTGCAGACGCAGAAGGAGCATGACATGAAAAAAATAAAATCAGCGGCGTTGATCGGGTTCCTGTTGTTGGTCTGGCCGCTCCGGGCCGAGATCCGTTTTTTTTATGAATTTACCGGCAGCGCGAACGATGGGGCAGAGCCTAACAGCCTGATTCTTTCAGGCACAACTCTCTACGGCATGACCCATGGAATTTCCAACACCGGCAGCGAGAACGGGACGATATTCAAGATCGAGACGGATGGCACCGGGTTCACCCTGTTGCACACGTTTGGCGGCGGCGCCGACGATGGCCAATGGCCGGCCGGCGCCCTGATCCTTTCCGGCACCACCCTCTACGGAATGACCATGTATGGGGGCGATGGAAACAAGGGGACGATATTCAAAATCAATACGGATGGAACCAGGTTCACCCTGCTGCACGAATTCACGGGAGGCGCCGCCGATGGCCAATGGCCAGCGGGAAACGTGATTCTTTCAGGCTCGACGTTGTTCGGCATGACCATGCGCGGCGGCCATGGCGGTGACATGGACTGCGGCACGATATTCAGGATCGAGGCCGATGGGAGCGGTTTTTCCCTGCTGCACAAATTTTATTATGAAGATGGGGCATATCCACGAGGAAGCCTGATCATTTCGGCTGGCACCCTCTATGGAATGACCGAGGGAATCGCCATGAAGGGCAACGACAGCAATTGCGGGACAATATTCAGGATCCAAGCGAACGGCGACGGCTTCACTTTATTGCACAAGTTCACCGGCGGTGCCAGTGGCGGAAAAGGACCATTCGGTGACCTGCTCCTTTTCGATTCGACCCTATATGGCATGACCCGGTATGGCGGCGACCACGATCTGGGCACGATTTTTAAAATGCAAATAAACGGCTCGGGTTTTGCATTGCTGCACGAATTTGCCGGCGGCCCTGCCGACGGGGAAACCCCGTATGGTTCCCTGGTCATGTCCGGCTCCACCCTTTACGGCATGACTTCAAGGGGAGGCGGGAACGGATTGGGGACGATATTCGAGATGCAAAACACAGGAACAAATTTTGCCCCGATGTATGGATTTGGCGGTTACGACGGAGCCTCCTCTCCGCAAGGGACGCCTCTGCTTCACAATTCAACACTCTATGGCACAGTCGGCTTTGGCGGCTCATGGGGAAACGGCGTGATTTTTTCCCTGCCCCTCTCCAACTGCATCCTGGACCTCCAGGCCGAACGTCGTGAAGTCCGGGCCTTCAGCATCCTGGGCCAGTATGCGCATCTTCATTTCCAGGTGGAGTACGCTGCTGTCCCGGTGGCAAAATACTGGATCATGCGCCGCGAGGGCAACGGCGGATTCTTTTTACGCAAGACGATCCTTCCCCGCGAGTTGCAGGAGGAACAGTTCCAACTGCAGGACAAGTACCTGGACCGGGACACGACGTACACCTATCGGGTCGAGGCTTACGACACTTCCGGTGCATTGCTTGGCATCTCGATGGAAAAAACTATATAAAGGGACTGAAGCGATACGGGCCGTCCTTGTTTTCTGTTGACAAAGCCCTGCTTTTGCGCTATCATTTTCCATTAAGAGATTAGGGCTTTGCAAGAAACAGACCGAATAACGCGTGCCATTCGATTTACCCGAGCAATCCTTCCCAACCGCTTAATGAAATTGAACGCGAGGTAGAAAAACACGATGACTTTTGAAGAATTGCAACTCGATCCGCCGCTGCTGCGGGGGATCAAGGACATGGGCTTCACCGAGCTGACCCCGGTCCAGGAAAAGACGCTGGCGCTTTCCCTGGCCGGCAAGGACATTGCCGCCCAATCGCAGACCGGCACCGGCAAAACCGCTGCCTTCCTGATCACCATCTTCCAGCGCCAGAAAGCGGTGGCCGCCGCCTGGAGAAAGGCGCTGATCATCGCCCCCACCCGCGAGCTGGCCGTGCAGATCGAGGCCGAGGCCAAGCTGATCGGCCGCCACCTGAACGTGCGCACCGGCTGCTTCTACGGCGGCGTGGGCTACAACCGCCAGGAAGCGGCCCTGAAGAAGGGCGTGGACATCCTGGTCGGCACCCCGGGCCGCCTGCTCGACCTGGAGCAGAAGGGGACGCTGAGCATGAAGGGCATCGGTTTCCTGGTCATCGACGAGGCCGACCGCCTCTTCGACATGGGCTTCCTGCCCGACATCCGCAGGATCCTGCGCCGGGTATCGGCAGTGGAGTACCGCCAGACCATGCTCTTCAGCGCCACCCTTTCCGGGCCCGCCCTGCAGATCGCCCGCGAGCACATGAACCAGCCCGAAAAGATCGCCATCACCCCGGAAAAGATCACCGTCGACGCCGTCAACCAGGAGCTCTACCACGTGGGCAGCCGCGACAAGGTCAGCCTGCTCCTGGGCATCCTGAAGCGGGACCATCCCCGCAGCATCCTGATCTTCACCAACATGAAGTGCGACGCGGAGCGCCTGAGCCGCCGCCTGGAGATCAACGGCTACCCGAACGAGTTCCTGACCGGCGACCTGGCCCAGAGCCGCCGCCAGCGCATCATCGACGACTTCAAGGCGGGCAAGCAGAAGATCGTGGTGGCCACTGACGTCGCCGCCCGCGGCCTGCACATCGAGGACCTGGACATGGTGGTCAACTACGACCTGCCCGGCGAATGCGAGAACTACGTGCACCGCATCGGCCGCACTGCCCGCGCCGGCAAGAGCGGCAAAGCAGTCACCCTGGCCTGCGAGAAGTGGGTGACCAACCTCGAGCCGATCCAGGAACTCCTCACCGCCAAGATCCCCGTGGTTTACGCCGAAGACGAGATGTTCCTGCGCGACAAGAGCCGCGGCATGGTCTTCAAGCCCAGCTACGGGGAAGCGGCCGACCGTGACCGCCGCCCCGGCCGTCCCCACGGCGACCGGCCGCGGGGAGAGCGTCCG
>JBGSPO010000037.1:0-4268 GCA_041738575.1 Candidatus Aminicenantia bacterium | reverse complement strand
TGAGGAATATGCCGCTGGCCGCCCCCACGTCAAGCAGTGAGCTCCCGGGCGACACGAAGCGGCGCAGCCGCTTCAGGATGACGGCGAAATTGCGGCCGCGGCCCTCGCCTTCCTGGCTGTATTCCTCGTCGTCCAGGGCGGCGTAGAAGCGGGTGATCGCCTCGCCGTCGGGTACCGGGTTGGCGAAAACCAAGCCGCACTCGCGGCAGGAAAAGAGCGTCCAGCGCGAACCATAGTGGCTGTCGGTGATCCTGAAGTCGGCGCTGCCGATCGCCTGGGGATCCAATGTCCCTTTCCTGAACGGGCGGATGCGCGGACATTGGCAGGCCGGACAGCGGTCAAGAAGGGTGAGCTCCATTACTTTTTTTCTTGCCCTGCCTGTCCGCCGGGTCTGACCGCTCCGGCCTCCCCCGAGAGGGAGAATTTTCTTTTCCAGAACTCCAGGTTCGCGCGGGCCTCGTCGACCGCTTTCTTGCCCCGGATCCCATGGCGCTCGCCGGGATATACCATGAGCTCTACCGGCTGGCCCAGGTCCAATAAAAGGTTTAAAAGCTGCAGCGTGTTCTGCATGTGAACATTGTCGTCCATGCTGCCGTGGGTCAGGCGCAGGCCGCCGCGGTAGTTCGCCGCATGCGACAGCACCGATGCCTGCCTGTAACCTTCGGGGTTCTCCGCCGGCAGGTCCATGTAGCGCTCGGTGTAGACCGAGTCGTAGAGCGACCAGTCGGTCACCGAGAACTCGGCGATGCCGCAGGGGAAATCATCGGGCGCCGAGACCACGGCCAGGGCGGCGACATAGCCGCCATAGCTGCCGCCGGTGATGCCGATCTTCGCGCCATCGACGAACGGCCGCTCCCGCAGCCAGGCCACGGCGCTCGCATAATCGGCGATCTCCCATTTCCCCAGGCAGCGGTGCATGGCATCCATGCCTTTTTTGCCGAGATGGCCTGATCCGCGATGGTCGACCGTCAATACGATGATCCCTTCCTGGGCGAGGTAATAGGCGTCCAGGCGGCGGCGAAAGGTGTCGAGGGCCGAGCGCATGCCCGGCCCCCCGTAGATCGAGATGACGACAGGATATTTTTTACTTGGCGAGAAATCGGGCGGCAGGATCCATGCGGCCGGGAGCTTCAGGCCATCCCGGGTGGGGATGCGGAAGATCTCCGCCTTGCCGAGGGCATATTGCGCCAGCGCCGGGGAAGCGCTCTCCCCGAGCCGGCGGACGACCTTGCCATCGCGGTCACGCAACTCCATGACGTGGGGCCGCGACAGGGTTGACCAACGATCGATAAAAAGAAGACCGCCGGGCGAGAACGTTCCGCCATGGAACCCGGCGTCGAGGGTCAGGCGCTTCAGCGGGCCGCCGTCCCATGACACGCGGTAGAGGTGGCTTTGGGTGGAATCCTCCTTGTCCGCGCTGAAGAACACCTGGCCCCGCTTCTCATCGACCGCGTCGATGCGGCTGACCGACCATTGGCCGCTGCTGAGCGCTTTTTCCGTTCCATCGGCGAAGACACGATAGAGGTGATTCCAGCCGCCCTTGCTGCTGAGCAGCAGGAAGCCGCCTTTGGGCAGCGGCACAAAGCTGCCTTCTTCCAGGAGATCGATCCAGGTTTTTTGCTTCTCCCCGTATGCCAGCCGCAGTTTTTTTGTCGCCAGGTCGTATTCATAGACCCGCAGCTCGTCCTGGCCGCGGTTCAGCCATTGGACAAAGGCCTTGTCACCCTTAGGCGACCAGGCCAGGAAAGTCAGGTAATGATCGCCTCCCCCGGCGAAGGAAATCCAGTCGGTCGCCTTGCCGTCCAGGGTGACGATGCCGATCTTCACCGTCGGGTTGGGGAAACCGGGCTTGGGATAGCGCTGCATTTCCAGGCGGCCGTAGGCTCCGGCGGCGTCAAACAGGGGAAATTGCGGCACCTGGGACTGGTCGAAGCGCAGGAAAGCGATCTTGCTGCTGTCCGGGCTCCACTCGAAGGCGCGATATCGGCTCGCGCGCCCCAGGATCTCCTCGTAATAGACCCAGGAAGCATAGCCGTTGAGGATGTCCTCGCTGCCGTCGGCGGTCAGCTGGACAGGGAGGCCGGTATCCGAGCCGCAGGCGAAGAGGTTGCCGGCGGCGGTGTAGGCCACCCGGCGGCCGTCGGGGGAGAACAGCGGGTTCTTTTCGGCGGCCTGTGTCTCGTTCAGCCGCCGCAACCCCTTGGCATCCTTGTTGAACAAATATATGTCATCGGCATGGACAAAGGCCAGCCGGGAGTAATCGGCGTTGCGGTCAGCGGGCCAGAGCCAATTCAGCCCTTCAGGCCCGTTGCCCTTCAACGCCTCGGGATCGAGCAGGAGCCGCGAGCGGCCGCTGCGGGCGTCGACCAGGAACACCTTGCCGGCGCGCGACTCGATGAAACGCGTGTCGTCGAGCCAACCCTGGACATCGGGCAGGGGCTTGAGCAGCGCTTCGCCCCGGTTCAGGTAAGCCTGTTCGAAGGTCAGTTTTTTCAGCTCCGCGGCCTGCAGGCCGAGCGAGCAGATCAGCAAGAGCCAAAACAGCTTTTTCATGATGCCTCCATTGGTTTTCCAAGCGCCGGCAGATCGGTCTTCAGATAACGAAACCGTCGGGGATCTGCATGTCCTTGGGAATGACCGTGATGCCGTCGACGATGCTGTACAGGTCGTGGGTGAAATTCAACAGCCCTTTCTCGTTGAGGATGCGCACCCCTTCGCCGATGCGGACGTTCTTGTCCAGGATGGCGTTGCGCACCACGCAGTTGCGTCCGATGCCGACCGGCGGGCGCAGGCGGCGCGTATTCTCGGCCATCTCCTCCAGGCTTTCATAGTAATCGGCGCCCATCATGACCACCCGCTCCAGGTAGGTGTTGGCGCGGATGATCGAGCGCGTACCGATCACGGTGTTGGCCAGCTTGCTGCCCTCGATGATCGAGCCGTCGGAGATCAGCGAGTAATGAATGTCGCAGTTTTCGATCTTGGAACCAGGCAAAAAACGCTTGCGGGTGTAGATCGGGGTATCTTCATTGTAAAAATCGAAGTGCGGGATGGGATTGGCGAAATCGAGGTTGGCCTCGAAGAAGGCCTTGATCGTCCCGATGTCTTCCCAGTAATCGGTGAACACGTAGGCGAACACCTGTTGGCCGGCAATGGCATCCGGGATCACTTCGCGGCCGAAGTCCTCCTTGACGTTGTGCTCCAGGAGGTCGATCAGCACATCTTTCTTGAAAATATAAATGCCCATGGAGGCGATGTAATTCAGATCCTTGTCCTGGATGTCCAAATAGGTGCTGGGGGTGAACAATTCGTCCAGCTGCGCTTTTTCCTTGGGCTTCTCCACGAAGCGGACGATGCGCCGCTTGTCGTCGATCTGCAGGATGCCGAATTCGCTTGCCTGCTCTCGGCGAACCGGCTTGACGGCGATGGTGATGTCCGCATTGTTCTTCTTGTGGTAATCCATGAAATCACGCAAATTGATGCGGTAAAGCTGGTCGCCGGAGAGCACGACCACGGTGCTGACTTTCTGGTGCTTGATGTAATGGATGTTCTTGCGCACGGCATCGGCGGTGCCCTGGTACCAATTGGAATCGTCGATGGTCTGCTGCGCGGCCAGAATCTGCAGGAAACTGTCGGAGAAACTGTCGAAACGGTAGGATTGCGCGATATGACGGTGCAGGGAAGCGGTGTTGAATTGGGTCAGGATCATTATTTTCCTGATGTTCCAATGCAGGCAGTTGGAAATGGGAATGTCGATGAGGCGGAACTTGCCTCCGATGGGGACGGCGGGCTTGGCCCGGAACTTGGTCAGCGGATAGAGCCTGGTGCCCCGGCCGCCGCCGAGGATGATCGCTAGCACATTTTTCATGGCCCCATGATAGTTTTCGCGTAAAAAATTGTCAATAAGTTGAATTTTTTTAAAGCAATAAATGATCTACATGATGCGTGAATGAACTTTCACAACTACGTGATGCGTGATGAGAAAGAGAATGGAACTTTCTTTTTCTTCCGCGTCACGCGTCACGCGTTACGCGTCACGTAGGTCCATTACTCAGTCATCCCATATCCCGCGTCGCGATGGTGCAATACTAAATCTCCTCGAGCTTTCCCCCATGCAACAGATACTTCCTGTCGGTCAATGCGGCCAGCTGCGGATTATGGGTCGCGATAACGGCGCTGAGGCCGCGCTCGCGGATGAGGCGCTTGAACACGGCAAAAACGCCCTCGCCGGTCTTCCAGTCCAGGCTGCCGGTCGGCTCGTCGGCCAGCAG
>JBGSPO010000237.1:0-6515 GCA_041738575.1 Candidatus Aminicenantia bacterium | reverse complement strand
TGGACGCCGGCGGGCTGCTGCTCGGCGTCAGCGGCGACAGCTCCTACCAGGAGCAGACCGTGGCGCTGGCCAGCGGCGACGTGATCTGCGCTTTCACCGACGGCGTGTTCGAGGCCCAGGACCGCGCCGGCCGGGAGTTCGGCGAGCAGGCCATCGCCGATTTCATACAGGCCAACCGTGGCTTGGCGGCAGCCGAGTTGGGCGACGCCCTCTACCGGCGCATAAAAAACTACAGCCAGAAGGCCAAATTCCGCGATGACTTCACCATCATGATCGTCAAGGTGCGCTAAAGGGGAGAACATGAACACAGTGGTGCTGGGGCTGCAGTGGGGCGACGAGGGCAAGGGCAAGGCCATCGATTACCTGGCCGGGGGCTTCGACGTGGTGGCGCGCTTCCAGGGCGGCCACAACGCCGGGCATACCGTTTACTACCAGGGGCGCAAGGTCGTCCTGCATTTGCTGCCGTCGGGGATCTTCTATCCCGACTGCCTGGCGGTGATCGCCCACGGCGTGGTGGTGCAGCCGCTGCAGCTGGTCGAGGAGATCCGCAACGCCCGCGAGCTGGGCCTGACCCTGCAGAACCTGGCGCTGAGCGAGAACGCGCCGCTGATTTTGCCCTTCCACCAGCAGCTGGACGTGATCTTCGAGGATTCCCGCTACCAGCGCATCGGCACGACCCGGCGCGGCATCGGCCCGGCCTACGAGGACGTGGTCGGCCGCCGCGCCCTGTTCGTCGGCGACCTGCTGCGCGAGAGCGTGTTCCGCAGCAAGATCGCCCGCCTGGCCGAATACTACAACCGCCTCTTCGCCGCCTACGGCCATCCCGCCGCGGACCTGGAAGAGGACGTCCAGCGCTACCTGGAGGCCGGGGAATTTCTCCGCCCCCACGTGACCGACACCACCCGCCTGCTGCAGGAGTCCTGGCGCGCGAAAAAAAAGATCCTGTTCGAGGGGGCCCAGGGAAGCCTGCTGGATATCAACCTGGGCACGTATCCGTTCGTTACCTCCTCCAACACGACCATTGCCGGGGTCTTTTCCGGCACCGGGCTCTCGCCCAAGGCGGTCGACCGCGTGGTGGGCATTTCCAAGGCCTATGCCACCCGTGTCGGCGAAGGGCCTTTCCCCACTGAGCTGAAGGACGACTTCGGCTCCCAGCTGCGCGCGCGCGGCAACGAATTCGGGGCGACCACCGGCCGGCCGCGTCGCGTCGGCTGGCTTGACCTGGTGGCTTTGAAGCACGCGGTGCAGGTCAATGGCGTGGATGTCATTTTTCTCACCAAGCTCGACGTGCTCGATGACCTGGCCGAGATCCGGGTGGCGACCGCCTACGAGGTCGACGGCGAGCGCCGCGACACGTTCCCCTGCCAGGCCGAGGCCCTGGACCGCGTCGCGCCGGTCTACCAGGCTCTGCCGGGATGGCGGAAAACCCTCGGCGCCATCGATCGCGCAGAGGACCTGCCGAAGGCGGTGCGCTCGTATCTCGATTTCATCGAGAAATTCACCGGGGCGCGCATCCGTTTCCTGGGGGTCGGCAGCGAACGCAAGCAGACGATAGAGATCAAGAGCTGACCCTGGAAAAAGTAATTATAGGTTCGATGCTCGACGTTCAAAGTTCGAGGTTGAAGAAAAAAAGGCAAAAGTAAGAGAAGAGCAATAGGCAGGGGCAGGGGCATCATAGAAGCACTTTAAAGGTAAAAGGAAAAAGGTAAAAGGTAAAAGTCAGAGAAGAAAGTGTCAGTGCCAGTGACAGTGTCAGGGAAGAAAGTAAAAGGCGTTTAAAGGCAAAAGTAGGAAAAGGTTGCTGGGCAGGCGCAGCGGCATTCATCCCCCGAGGGGACGCTTCGCGGCCGGAACACCTTGTGGACGTCGATCAGACCGCCATCGGTTCCCGGATGCCTCGGCGCTCCGGGAAAAAGTGGAAGGGACTGGCGCGAGAGCCTGCCGGCAAGGTCAAAGAACGTTGGACAATAATTTTACTATAAGAATGCAATAAGATTTTTGTCAACTGCGAGCGGGGGCCGCAGCCGATCTGAAAAAAGTTCAGAGCCCGATTACTTTTTTTTTGCCTTGGCTTTAAGTTTTGCCTTGGCCTTGACCTTGGGTTTGGCCTTGGCTTTCGCCTTGGCGGTCTCCGCCCTGCTTTTGCGCTTGATATCCATGGCGTGCGATTTCTTGTAACTCTGGATGTCCTTGAAGCGTCCCTTGGCGTCACGCACGGCGTAAAGCTTCTTCCCCTTCGAGCTCCGCATTACGGTTCTTTTTACTGGCATGTGCTGACCTCCGTGATTTCTATAGCATGCGGATTTTTTTATGTCAATTTTGCAAATCCCCGCTTTCCGGTGCGCCGCGCAGCCATGCTCGCGAATGGCGACCGCCTGATCCGCTCGTGCCGGATGGGCATTGCCGGCGCGGCTTCGCCGAAAAAAGGGAGGGTTCAGCCCTTGAAACGATCGAGGGCGATCAGCAGCAGCTCGGCGGCGCGCTCGAGCTTGGCGGCCTCGATGACGTACGCCAGGCGAATTTCATCCTTGCCCCGACCCGGGGTCTTGTAGAATCCTTCGCCCGGGGCCACCATCACCGTTTCGTGGTTGTCGCTGAACTCGTTGAGCAGCCAGCGGGCGAAGATCTCGCCGTCGGCGATCGGCAGCTTGGCCATGATATAAAAGGCGCCCTCCGGCTTTTGCAGCACGATCTCCTGGCGCGAGGTCAGGATGGAATAGAGGATGTCGCGGCGCTTCTGGTACTCGGCCATGACCTCCTTGAAGTAGTCGTGGGGCAGCTCGTAGGCGCCGATGGCCCCGATCTGCTCCAGGGTGGGCGGGCAGAGGCGGGCCTGGGCGAACTTGGTGATGCCCTTCATCACGGTCTCGTTGCGCGACATCACGGCGCCGATGCGGGCGCCGCAGGCCGAATAGCGCTTGGAGATGGAGTCGACCACGATGACGCGGTCCTCCAGCCCCTCGAGCTGCAGCACGCTGAAATGGACCTTGCCGTCGTAGGTGAACTCCTTGTAAACCTCGTCGGCGATGAGGAACAGGTCGTGCTTCCTGGCAAAGGCGCCGATCTCTTTCAGCTCGTTCTCGGTATAGACCGTGCCGGTAGGGTTGTTCGGCGAGCAGAGGAGGACGGCGCGCGTGCGCGTGCTCAGCTTCTTTTCGAACTCCTCGATGGGGGGCAGGTGGAAGCCGTTCTCGGCTTTGGCGGTCACGGGCACGATCTTGAGCCCGCACTGGGAAGCGTAGCCGCTGTAGTTGGTATAGAAGGGCTCGGAGACGATGACCTCGTCGCCCGGGTCGCCCACGGCATTGAAGGCGAAGGAGATGGCCTCGCTGCCGCCGGTGGCGATGACGATGTTCTTGGGCTCGAGCTTGATGTTGAAAAAATCGAAATACTTGACCATGGCCACTTTGAGCGCCTCGAGGCCGTCGGAGGGTCCGTAGGAAAGCACTTTTTCCTTATACTCGTAGATCTTTTTAAAAAAGACCTCGGGTGTATGAATGTCGGGCTGGCCGATGTTCAGGTGATAGACGGTCGTGCCCCGCTTTTTGGCCTCGTTGGCGATGGCGGTGAGCTTGCGGATCGGGGATTCCTGGATATTCTGGGCGCGCTGGGAGATGGTCATCATTCCTCCTGCATTGGTAAGATCGAAATTATAATCCCATTTCACCCGCAAATCAATGGCCGAAAGTCGATAAGCTGTCTACCGTGACGCGTAACGCGTAACGCGTGACGAGTAGCAGGCATGGGCCGAAATAATTAGAGAAGCTCTGATTTGATAAGGGGAAAACAAGGTCGATTGTCGAACTTTGAGCCTCGCTAAACTCTCTTCCGCGTCACGCGTTACGCGTTACGTGTTACGATAGTTCTTAATAGTCCTTGTCACTGGTCACTGAGTTGCGCTATCATTGCTTTAGTGGAAGAACAGAAAACCAAGCCCTGGATTCTTGAACTGCGGCTGGACGAGCTCAAAGCCGGGCTCGTCGCCGCCGGCTTTCCGGCATTCACCGCCCGCCAGGTCTTTCAGTGGGTCTATCACAAGAACAACCAGGACCCGGCCTCGTGGAGCAATATCGCCAAGGCCGGCAGGGAAAAACTGAACGATCTCTATGCCTGGGGGCTGCGGCCGGTCCTGGACCGCCGGGGCGACTCACAGGGTACGCGAAAATTCCTGATCGGCCTGGCGGACAACCTGAAGATCGAAACCGTGCTGATCCCGGAAAAGGGCCGCTATACGTTCTGCCTTTCGAGCCAGGCGGGCTGCGCCTTGGCCTGCCGCTTCTGCGCCACCGGCACCATGGGCTTCCGCCGCAACCTGACCGCCGGCGAGATCGTCACCCAGGTGCTGACCCTGAAAAAGGAGCTCGGCGACTATGGCGGCCGCTTCAACCTCGTCTTTATGGGCATGGGCGAACCGCTGCTTAATTACGACAACCTGGCCCGGGCCCTGCGCATCATCTGCGCCGAGCCCGGGTTGAACGTTTCGCCGCGCCACGTTACTGTGTCCACGGCAGGCATCCGGGAAAACCTGGAGAAGCTGGAGCTGGATTTCCCCCTGGTCAAGATCGCCTTCTCGCTTAACGCCCCCGACCCCTTGCTGCGCGCCGAGCTGATGCCCGTTTCCCGGCGTGAAGGCCTCGACGGCCTGCTCGCCTATTTCCGGGAGCATGAACGCCGCCAGCGCGTCACCTTCGAGTACGTACTGCTCGCCGGCGTCAATGACTCTCCCGCCCAGGCGCGGCAGCTGGCGCACTTGATCCAGGGCATTCCGGCCAAGGTCAACCTCATCCCCTACAACGCCAATCCCCGCCTGCCTTTCCGCCGTCCCGACGAGGCGGCAGTGGAAAAATTCCGCTCCGTGCTGCTGGAAAAGGGGCTGACCGTGGTCACCCGCTGGTCCAAGGGCCAGGAGATCCGCTCGGCCTGCGGCCAGCTGGCCGTTTTTCCCGAAAATTGTTGATTTTCTCCCAATAAGGTTATATAATATAGTCTCTGGGAAAGGATGAAATCAAAACTTCAAAAACTCAAGGGTACTTGTGTCGGCATCGCCGGTTGCGGCGGGCTGGGCTCGAACTGCGCCATGGCCCTGGCCCGCGCCGGTGTCGGCCGCCTGGTCATCGCCGATTTCGATGTCGTGAGCGCCGAGAACCTCGACCGCCAGTATTATTTCCTTGACCAGGTGGGGCAGAAGAAGGTCCTGGCCCTGCAGGACAACCTGCGCCGGGTCAATCCCGCCATCGAAGTGGAAACCCACGACCTGCGCCTGGGACCCGATGAGGTCCAGCGCATCTTCAAGGATTGCCGGGTGATCGTCGAGGCCTTCGACCACGCCGACATGAAGTTGATGATCATCGAGACCGCCAGCGAGCATTTCCCCGACAAGTTCATCGTCGCCGGTTCGGGGCTGGCCGGTTACGGCAACAACAACGATCTGCGCACCCGCCGGCTGGGCAACCTGTTCATCTGCGGCGACGAGACCAGCGAAGTCAGCGAGGAACTGCCGCCCCTGGCGCCGCGCGTGGCCGCGGTGGCGGCGCTGCAGGCCAACCAGGTCCTGGAGATCGTCATGGATGACTTGGAGCCGGCCAGCGGCGAGGATGTCTGGGACGAGTGACGGGGAAAACAACATGAAGATCACCTTGAACAATAGCGAGGTCAGCATGGCCGGCGAGTCGTTCAGCGTCCGCGAGCTGCTGGCCCTGATGAAATTCACCTTCCCGATGATCGTGGTCAAGATCAACAGCCGCCTGGTCAGGAAAGAGGACTACGAAAGGGTCTTCGTCGGCGACGGCGACAATGTCGAAGCTATTCATTTGATCTCGGGGGGCTGAGCGAGGCGGGAGCTGACCTCCGTGACGCGTGACGCGTGACACGTGACACGTGACACGTGACGCGGAAGAGAGTTAAATCATGGCTCGACGCTCGATGTTCGAAGTCTTATTGTAAAATTCGATATAATGGTTTCATTATGAGTTCGGTTATTGTTTGTTACTTGTCACGCGTTACGCGTTACGTGTTACGATAAGTCGGTAGTCCTTTAAAAATTCTGGCACTTTCTCCAGCGCGAAATAAAGAAGGTCTCTACGTCCTTCTCCTTGTATGGCCTCCCCAGGAACGTATGCTTGCACCCCATGTAGGCGGCGCACTCGAAGGGCTTGACCTCGTGGACCTGGCACAACCCGTCGGGCGTTAAAAAAACGCAACGCCCGTTCTCCTTGTCGTAATATTCGGGGACCACCGTCCCGGGCGCGGCCAGGAAACGCCCGGCCTTGAGCTTGGCCGGGGCCGGGAAATGCAGGCGGCGGTTCCCACCCCTGGCCGGGATGCGCACCAGGTAGCGCTCCAGGAGCTCCTTTTCGCTGATGCCCAGGAAGTCGGCGATCTTTTTCAGGTCGCCGGGGATCAGCCGGCCGGGGTCGCGGCGGCAGGCGCTGATGCACTTTTCGCAGCTGCAGGCGTCCATTTTCACCGGCCCTTGTCCTCGTCCGCCTGGCGCGCGCGCCAAGCTTCCAGCACGG
>JBGSPO010000224.1:0-5262 GCA_041738575.1 Candidatus Aminicenantia bacterium | reverse complement strand
CGTCAAGACCGTGGCCATCGGCGGCATGCTGATGAGCGCGGCGTAAACTCTGTTCAAGATGCGCAAAAGCCTGATCAGCGGCATCGGCCGCTCGGTCAACGACGTCAAGAAAGCGGCCGCCAGCAAGCAGGCGACCCTGCGCACCGACAAGGACATCAACATCAAGATCGTCTTCTCCGCCCTGCTCGGCATGGCCGTGGTCACCTTCGTTGTCTACTGGTGGTTCATGGGCTTCAGCCCCGCTAACCTGGTGCCGGCCCTGGCCGCGGCGCTGGTCATGCTGGTGGCGGGCTTCTTTTTCGCCGCCGTCTCGGGCTACCTGGTCGGCCTGATCGGCTCCTCGAACAACCCCATCTCTGGCCTGACCCTGTCCACCCTGGTGATCGCCGCCATCCTGATGGTGATCCTGGGCGCCAAGGGCATCCCCGGCGTAACGGCCGTCCTGGCCGTGGCCGGCGTCATCTGCGTGGCGGCCGCCGTGGCCGGCGAGATGCTGCAGGACCTGAAGGTCGGCCACATCCTGGGCGGCACGCCCTGGAAGATGCAGGTCGGCGACCTGATCGGCGTCATCGTCGCCTCGCTGGTCATGTGGATCCCGCTGTTCATCCTCAACGCCGGCGACCTGAAAATGGCGGCCTTGAAGGGCTACAAGGGCGGCTTCGGCGGCGAAGTGCTGGCCGCACCCCAGGCCGGCCTGATGGCCAATCTTTCGCGGGGCATCGTCGGCGGCGAGATGGTCTGGCCGCTGATCGTGGTGGGCATCCTGATGGCCATCGGCTTCATCCTGGTCCAGGTCAAGAGCCCGATGCTGGTCTGCGTGGGCATGTACCTCTCCTTCGAGACCGTGGCCGCCATCTTCGTGGGCGGCATTATCCGCTGGGTGGTCGACACCATGATCGCCCGCCGCCAGTACAACGACAACCAGAAGTCGCGCGTCGAGAACCGCGGCGTGCTGCTGGCCTCGGGGCTGATCGCCGGCGAGGCGCTGGTGGGCCTGGTCTTCGCCGCCATCGCTTTCTTCAACGACGGCCGCGTGCCCATGCTGGGCAAGAACCCGACCTACCTGATCAGCGTCCTGGTCTTCCTGGCCCTGGGCTACCTGCTGGTCAAGCTGCCCCTGGCCAATGCCGGGGATCCCAGCGAACCGGCGGCGCCGGCAGTAATGTAGATTGAACGAACTAGTCGTGACGCGTGACGCGTAACGCGTGACGAGAAAAGGCAAAAGGGTAGGGGCGGCCCCCCGCGGCCGCCCTTATTTTTACGATGGAAAAAAAAGATAATTTTCTGGAATATGTGCCCGTGCAGAGTTGCCCTTGGGGCAAGGACGAAAAAGGCAGGGTCTATCTCATCAAGGAAAAGACCCGGAGGAAATGGCTGAAGAGGATCATCGGCTGGGTCGGGCGCAGCCAGGATTTTCACATCCATCTGGATGAGCTGGGCTCGGCCGCCTGGCTCGCGGCCGACGGCCGGCGCACCATTCTCGATATCAGCGCGGTCCTGACGCAGGACGGCGCCGTAGCCATCAAACAGGCCGAGCCGCGCCTGGCCAAGTTCTTCGCCCTGCTGGCCCGCGACAAGTTCGTCGTTATGAAATCGCAGGACACGGTGGACGGCATGCGGTAGACGGCATACGGTAGAAGCATTACGAAGCCAGATGTACGAGATTCTGAAGAATGAACTATCGTGACGCGTAATGCGTGATGCGTGACGAGTAATGGCAATGGAACGATCATTATCGCTGCGGATACTCTCATGAACACTATTACCGATCATTTACTGTATTTTTGCTGGCACTGTCACCGTCACTGGCACTTAAGTTCGTTTTATCGCCCGGCTACCACTATCACTATCACTTCTTCTCAATTTGCCCTTGACTATTTTATTCTCCGCGATTACAGTTGAATTTCCATGAAAATATTGTTTGACCATTAACGACCTAAAGGAGGTAACGATGAAAAAACCCGATCTGAAGCTATCCAACCTGAATGAGCTCTTCCCGGACAATTTCACCCAGGAGCAGGTGGCCAAGGCCAAGACCGTGTTCCTGAAGGAATTGGCCTATAGCAGCCACAAATTCTACGGCGGCAAGATCGCCACCATGCCCAAGGCCGGCGTCTACGGCTTCAACTGGTTCAACGTCTGGTATACCCCGGGCGTCTCCAAGGTTTCCACCACCATCCGCGACGACAACGATACCTCCTTTGATCTGACCAACCGCGGCAACTTCGTGGCCGTGGTTTCCGACTCCACCCGCGTGCTCGGCGACGGCGATTGCACTCCATCGGGCGGCCTGGGCGTCATGGAAGGCAAGGCCTTCCTGATGAAATATCTCGGCGGCGTCGACGGCGTGGCGCTCTGCGTCAACAGCTACAACGACAAGGGCAAGCACGATCCCGACAAGATCATCGATTTCGTCAAGATGGCCGAGCCCAGCTTCGGGGCGGTCAATCTGGAGGATATCTCGCAACCAAACTGCTACAAGGTCCTGGACACCCTGCGCGAGGCATGCAATATCCCGGTGTGGCACGACGACGCGCAAGGCACGGGATCGGTGACCCTGGCCGGCCTGATCAACGCCCTGCGCGTGGTGGGCAAGGATCTGGGCAAGGTGCGCATCGTGTTCAACGGCGCCGGCGCCTCGAACACCACCATCGCCCGCCTGATCATCCAGGCCGGCGGCGACCCGGGCCAGATGGTCATGTTCGACACCACCGGCACGCTGCACCTGGGCCGCGATGACATCAAGTCCGACCCGGCCTTCTATCGCAAGTGGGAACTCTGCCAGAAAACGAACCCCGAGCGTATCAACGATATCGAGAAGGCCATGACCGGCGCCGACGTGCTCATCGCCCTGAGCAAGCCCGGCCCCGATACCATCAAGCAGGCCTGGATCAAGAAAATGGCTCCCAAATCCATCGTCTTCGCCTGCGCCAACCCGGTGCCGGAGATCTACCCCTACGCGGCCAAGGAAGCCGGGGCTTATATCGTGGCCACCGGCCGCGGCGACTTCCCCAATCAGGTGAACAACTCGCTGGGCTTCCCCGGCATTCTCAAGGGGGCGCTGGTCGTGCGCGCGAAAAAGATCACCGACGAGATGGCCATCGCCGCGGCCTATTCCATGGCCAACTTCGCCCAGAAGCACGGCGGCATCAACCCCGACCGCATCATGCCGACCATGGACGAGACCGAGGTCTTTGCCCAGGAGGCCGCCGATGTGGCCATGGAAGCCGTCAAGAACGGAGTGGCCCGCATCCAGAAAACCTGGGACGAGGTGTTCAAGAAGACCATGGCCGACATCCAGGAGGCCCGCGACGCCATGGGCCTGCTGATGGAAAAGAATTTCATCAGGAAGCCCGATATCAAGCTGCTGGAGGACGCGGTCAAGAAAGCCGTGGACGCGGTGAAATAGCGGCGTCGTGCCGGGCCGGTTTTTTGTTTCAATTGCACGTTGGCAGGTGGTTATTCGCCTGAAAAATGGAAAATCCGCTTGACTAACGGTGCAAAAAAATATAAAGTAACGCTTCCGGCTTTGAAATTGATTTCAAGAGGGAAAAATGAAGAAAATTAACCTTTCGGAAGTCAAGGATAAGGTCAAACAGGCCGTACAGGAAGCCAATTTCATCATTGATAAGGACCTGAAAAAACTGGTCCAGAACTGCCAGGCCACGGAGGAATCCCCCGCCGGCCAGGAAGTTCTCAAACAGATCCTGAAAAATGCCGACATCGCGGCCCAGGAAAAGCTGGCCTTATGCCAGGATACAGGTCTGGCTGTCTTCTTCATCGAGATAGGGGAGAAGGTCAAGCTGGAGTACGCCGGCTTCAAGAGCCTGCACGACGCCATCAGCCAGGGCACTCGCGAGGGCTACGGCGAGGGCTACTTGCGCAAGTCGGTTTGCGACCCGCTCAGCCGCAAGAACACGGGCGACAACACCCCGGTCTTCATCCACTGGGATGTCGTCCCCGGCGACGCCTTCAAGGTCACTTTCATGGCCAAGGGCGGCGGCGCCGAGAACATGAGCGCCCTGAAGATGATGCCGCCGTCGGCCGGAGCCAAGGGCATCGAGGACTTCGTCGTGGAGACGGTCTCCAAGGCCGGCCCCAACCCCTGCCCGCCCACGGTAGTGGGGGTCGGCATCGGCGGCAACTTCGACACTTCGGCGCTGCTGGCCAAGAAAGCCCTGCTGCGTAAACCCGTGGGCTCGCCGCACTCCGACCCGGTCTACGCCGACATGGAGAAGCGCATCCTGGAGCGCATCAACAACCTGGGCATCGGGCCCATGGGACTGGGCGGGCGCACCACATCGCTGGCCGTGCACATCGTCAGCCACCCCTGCCACATCGCCTCGTTCCCGGTGGCGGTCAACGTCAATTGCCATTCGCACCGCATCATAGAAATCGATTTTTAGGAGGATAAAATGGTAGAAATCAGGTTCCATGGCCGCGGCGGCCAGGGTACGGTCATCGCCTCCAAGATACTGGCCGATGCCGTTTCCAAGGAAGACAAGTACGTCCAGGCCTTCCCCCAGTTCGGGGTGGAGCGCCGCGGCGCCCCGGTCTTCGCCTTCATCCGCATCGATGACAAGCCGATCTATATCCGCTCCAAGATCATCGCCCCCGACCATGTCATCGTCGTCGACCCCTCGCTGATCGACGCCATCGACGTGACCGAGGGCCTCAAGAAAGGGGCTTTCATCCTGATCAACAGCGGCCGCAAGCCCAGGGAATTCAAGCTGGGCAAGGGCTTCCGCGTCTTCACCATCGACGCCAACGAGATCGCCATCCGGCACAAGCTCGGCTCCAAGGCGGCGCCCATCGTCAACACCGCCATCCTGGGGGCGGTGCCGCGCATCTTCGACTTCGTCAAGCTGGAGTCGATCATGCAGGCCGTGCGCGATGGCGTCCCGGTCAACCCCGACGACAACGCGGCGGCGGCCAAGGAAGCCTACGATTCGGTGCAAGGAGTGTAACATGGCCAAGGAAAGAAAGAAGATCGAGTTCCAGAAGGTGGACGACCTGCCGCCCATGGTGCAGAGCCAGCGCTCGATGGCGGCCAACCCCACCGGCTCCTGGCGCAACCTCAAGCCGGTGATCAACCAGGCCAACTGCATCCAGTGCACCATCTGCTGGAAGTTCTGCCCCGATGCCGCCATCGACTGGGTCGAGGACAACCCGGTGATCAACCTGGATTTCTGCAAGGGCTGCGGCATCTGCGCCGAGGAATGCCCCAAGAAGTGCATCGAGATGGTCAAGGAGGGCAAATGA
>JBGSPO010000212.1:0-6319 GCA_041738575.1 Candidatus Aminicenantia bacterium | reverse complement strand
GCCGCCGCCGCCGCGCTCGCCGGCGGCAAGTACCAGGTCGTGGTCCTGGACGAGATCAACACCCTGCTCCATTTCCGCATCGTGCCCGTCGAGCCGGTGCTGCGGCTCATGGCGGGGAAACCCGCCGGCGTCGAGCTGGTGCTGACCGGGCGCTACGCGCCCCAGGAAGTCCTGGACCGCGCCGACCTGGTGACCGAAATGAAGGAAATCCGCCACTACTACCAGAAAGGCCTGCAGGCGCGCACCGGGATCGAAAAATAACATTTCCCCCTTGATCGAATTACCCCACAAAACAGGACGATTCTTGCTTTACAGGACATTTCCTGCCGTGCTGTCCTGGTTGAATGTCCCGCATCCCCATCCATGATTCCTGATCGAAGGGGCCGACGCTTCCTTTTGCAGTGAGGACTATGATCGAGGACCGAATACCGCCGGCTGCGCGTCGCTCGGAACCATGAGCGATCGATGCCGAAGACGAAAAATGCTTGAAATTCATAGAAATGACATGCGAAATGAAGCACCGCCGCGTGATATGGTTGAGAAGGGGATTGGCATATAATATGCTTTGTAAACAGTGAAATGACCAAACATGCAAAATGATCAAATAAAAAAAATGACCGCAAGCATTCAGGAGGCCGCAAATCCCTTTGCTCTTGACTTTTTTGTTTTATAGGTTTATAAATTTTTAGAAGTGAGGAGGAAATTACCATGAAAAAATTATTGTTTTTTGGGTTGATTCTGTGTTTTGCGTTCGTAGTAAGCGCTGAAGAAAGAGTCACCCAGCTGGGATTGCACCCATTCTATAAAAGCAGGGATCTGAAGCCCGCCGACCTGAAGATCATCTCCCTGGACAAGGCAGGTGAGGTCAAGCAGGGATTTGAAATGGCCGGCAATGGCGAGTTGGTCTTCGCTTTCCTGGAACAGATCCAGAAAGCCGATATCCAGACCATCGAGCTGAACCCCGGCGATACCGTGAAATGGATGCTTTTCAAGAAGGGCCGGAAGGTCCAGGTCAAGAACGACGTGATCTGGGCCGGCAAGAAGCCCATCACCGCCTACAATTTCACGATTTTCCGCGAAGGGAAGCTCTATGAGTTCATTGTTCCCAAGATCTGCGGCAACATTTCTCTGAAGAACGTTTCAGAGGTCCCGGCCCCGACCTGCGTGTTGAACGTCGAGCCGGCCGAGGTGGTCCTGGGCACGCCGCTCAAGATCGACCTGTGCAAGTCGCAGAACATGGTCAAGGCCGAGGTGACGGTAACCGACGCCAGCGGCGCGGTCATCAAGACCATCGCGCTGACCCCGGAGAACTGCACCGCCGAGCTCACCCTGGACAAGGTCGGCGAATACACGGTCACCGCGGTCGTTTGGGGCCAGTATGAGATGAAGTCGCCAGCCGGCTGCGAAATCGCGGTCAAAGTGCTGGAGCCCGCCCCGGTGGTCGCCCCGGTCGTTCCGGTCGCCAAGGCCAGCCCGCTGCATTTCCTGATCGAAGGCGGCCCCGGCCTGCTGAAAGGCACCTACACCGGCATGTTCTGGGCCCGGGCCGGCGTCCTGTTCAACCTGGTGCAGGACAGCCTGGATGCGATCTTCACCCTGGGCGGCGGCGTCCCGATCAAGGGCGATCCCTGGAAGTCTTTCTTCATGGGCAATGCCCTGCTGAACGTGCATGCCGGACCGGCTTATGTGGCCGGCGGCCTGGGTTTCAGCACCAAGGATTGCGACCGGGAGTTCAAGAAAGGTGGCATCGACCTGGTCGGCCAATTGGGCATCAACCTGTTCCGTCACAACGATTCGACCGGCTCGATCTTCGGTGAACTCCGTGCCCCGGTCATCACCAAGGACCGCAGCTTCGATCACAACCACAAGCTGCTGCTGGGCTTCCGCTACATCTTTTAATTCCAGCCGGCACGGATACCGACAGGGCCAGGTCCCGCGACCTGGCCCTTTTTATTCCTCTCCCGGCGAGCCCCGGCCGGGCCGCCGCCCTTGACATTGGCATGGCGGCTTTTCTATAATAGTCGAGCAGGAGAGAGAGCGATGAAAAAACTGATCTTATTGGCTGTATTGGCGTTGGTTTCCATTGCGCTCCTGGGCCAGGAGCAGGAACAGTTACCCATCCAGCCCCAGGATGAGCCCCAGGTCCAGGCTGAAGAGCCGCCCCCGCCCCCGGTTGCTCCCCAGGGCAAGGATCTCAAGAAGTTCCGTTTCCCCGCGGCGTTCATTCACGCCGGCAAGGAGTACCCGGCCGGGGATTACTGGCTGGTCCTCTCGACGGTTGAAGGCCGTTCTTTTTTTACCGTGCAGGACGCCCAGAAGGCGGTGCTGTTCGAGGAACTGGCCATTGTCAAGACCCATCCCGTGTCGGGGACCAAGTCCCACTTCCACGTGGACCTTAACGGCATGAAGGACAGCGAATATTTCCGCGTCAAGGTCACGACCCAGGGGGAATGGCTGCTGGGGTATTTCCTGGTCAAGAAATAAAAACAACGGCCGGCGCAGAAGGGCTCAATCGTCGGTGCTTTCCTCTTCCGTCTTGTAATAATTATAGATCTTCTCGTGTTCTTCCTCGTTGCAGAACTCGAGGGGCTCGGTCCCGGGCAGGAAGGCCTCGCTGAGCAGGTACAGGCAGTCGGGGGTCGCCAGCCTGCCGGTGTACTTGTCGATGTCGATCATATAGACCCCGGAGGGGGGGCGGAACTTGCCAGTTTCCGGGTAGCGGGCCAGGTAATTCTCCATGAACTTGACGAAGATCGGCGAGGCCGCCTCGGAGCCGGTCTGTTCGTTACCCAGGGTTTTCTTCTGGTCCAGGCCCACCCAGACGCCGACGGTAAGGCTGGGAGTGAAGCCGATGAACCAGGCGTCGGTGAAGTCGTTGGTCGTCCCCGTCTTGCCGCCGATGGGAGCCGGCAGCGACCGGGCCCGCCAGCCTGTGCCGGAACGCACCACGCCCTGGAGAAGATAGTTCATGATGAAGGCGGTCTCCTTCTCGATGACCTGCTTGCGCTCGGGGAAATTCTCCTCGATGATGTTGTTGTTCAGGTCGCGGATGCTGCGGATGAAGTAGGAGTTGACGCGGACTCCGTAGTTGGCGAACACGGTAAAGGCCTCGACCATCTCCTTGAGGGTGACTTCGAAGGCGCCCAGGGAAAGGGACATGTAGGGCTTGAGGTCTGAGGTGATGCCGAACTTCCTGGCGTAGCGCACTCCCACTTCGGGAGTGATGGCCTCCAAAATGCGCGCCGTGACCAGGTTGCGCGACAGCTCCAAGCCGCGGCGCAGGGTCAACGGCCCCAGGAAATCGCCTTTATGGTTCTGCGGTTCCCAGAGCTGCTGGATCGATTCGTCGTAATACGAATACGGTTCGTCCTGGATGATGGTCGCCGGGGAAAAACCGTTTTCCAGCGCCGCCGTGTAGATGATCGGCTTGAAGGTGGAGCCGGTCTGGCGCAGGGCCTGGATGGCGCGGTTGAACTTGCTTTTTTGGAACGAGTAGCCTCCGACCATGGCCTTGATCTCGCCGGTCTTGTTGTCCACGGCCAGGAGCGCCCCTTCCACCACGGGCTCCTGTTCCAGGGCCAGCTCCAGCTTTTTCCTGGCGCGGTCCACGGCTTGGATGCGGAACAGGGCCACGTCGCCTGCCTTGAGCAGGCGCAGCAGGGGCAGGTTGGTCCACTTGGCCCCGCTGGCGGGCAGCTCGCCGCTGAAGCCGGCGATGCGCACGAGAGCCTTGCTCTTGCCCACCTCGAGCACCACGCCCTCGATGATCTGGTCAACCTCGATGCGGGCGTTCTCCCAGGCCGGGAGCGGGTAGCTGTTGACGTCCAGCTTGTTCTCGGTCAGGTTGAACAGCTTCTCGCGGCGGCGCCAGCCGCGGCGCTTGTCCAGGTTGCGCAGGCCATCGCGCAGGGCGTTCTCGGCCCATTTTTGCGTTTCGCCGTTGAGGGTGGTGAATACTTTCAGGCCGCCCTTGTAAAGCAGGTTGTCGCCGTACTTGGCTTCCAGGTATTTGCGCGTGTCCTCGGTGAAATAGTCGGCCAGCGATTCGGCGCCGGCGTCGGCCGGTTTCTGCGGCAGCTTCACCGCCAGCGCCTCATGGTATTCCTTGATGCTGATCAGCTTGAGCAGCATCATCTTCAGCAGCACGTAATTGCGCCGCTTGAGCACGTTCTGCGGGCGCTTGAAGACCGCGTACAAGCCGTTGGGGTTGGGCACGATGCCGGCGATCAGGGCTGCCTCGGCGGTGTTGATGTCGCGGATCGATTTGCCGAAATAATAGCGGGCCGCCGCCCCGACCCCGTAGATGGAGCCGCCCAGGAAGATCTTGTTGCAATAGAAGGTCATGATCTGGTCTTTGGTGTACTTCTTCTCGATCTGGATGGCCAGCAGCATTTCCTGCAGTTTGCGCGACAGGGAGAATTCGGGGGTGAGAAAGAGGCCGCGGGCCAGCTGCTGGGTGATCGAGCTGCCGCCGCCCCATTTCTTGCGCAGCAGCACGCCGCCGACGGCGCGGATGAAGCCGCGGATGTTGATGCCCCAGTGGGAGTAGAACTGGTTGTCCTCGGCGGCGATGATCGCGTTCTTGAGGGCGGCGGGGATGTCACCGCCCTTGACGATGATGCGCTTCTCGATGGCGAAGTCCTTGATGGCGGCATTCTGGTCGTCGTAGAGGGTGGTCATGACCACCGGCTTGATGTCTTCCAGGTTCTTGATCTGCGGGAAGCCCTTCTGGTAGACCAGGACCAGGCCCAGCAGGATGCCCAGCAGGATCGTGGCCAGCAGGCTGGCAGCGATGAGCAGTGCCTTCAGGTTTTTGCGGAAAAAATTTCTCATGGGGCCCTGCCAGTATACCATAACCCGCGGCATAAAAAAACGCTGTCGGCACGGCTGCAGCCGCGCCGGGATTGATTTTTCCCCCGCCTTTGCCTATACTCAGCCGCAGGTGGTGCCATGATCAAGGGAGTCGGCGTCGACATGGTCGAGATCGGCCGCGTGCGGAAACTCATCGAACAGGACCCGGGGTTCGCCGAGCGCATTTTTACCGGGCGCGAGATCGCCTACTGCGAGAGCAAGTTTTCCAAGGCCCAGCACTACGCCGCGCGCTTCACCGCCAAAGAGGCATTCTTCAAGGCCCTGGGGACGGGGTTTCGCGACGGCATGAGCTGGCGCGACGTGGAAGTGGAGAACGATCGCCTGGGAAAGCCGCAGCTGCGCATCACGGCCGTGGCCCTGCGGCAATTCCAAAAAAGAAAGCTCAAGAAAGCCACGCTCTCGCTTTCCCATACGCGGGAGATGGCCGTCGCCCTCGTCGTCATCGAATGAACCGGACCTTTCCCGGCAGGATTTCCGGGGCCGGGAAGGAAACGGGAATTACTTCAGCTTGATCAGGTCGGACGTGACCATGCCGTAGATGATGCGCGACGTGTCGTAGATGTTGACGCCGCATTCCCGGGAGATCTCGTTGATGCTTTTTTTACCATCGATCTTGGCGATGATCACCCATTCCATGGTCGACAGCGAAATCTTGCGACGCTCCTGGCGGTCGATGGCGCTGAACTCGGGGATGGCGTCGATGGTGCCGATCTTCTTGCGCAGCAGCTTCCATTCGTCGATGCGCCGCGCCGATTCCATCAGCAGCGAAGTGATGGGGCGGATGACGCTGCTGACGGTTTCGAAAGCCCCTTCCTCGAAGACGAACTCGCCGTCGTCCCAGGAAATGACGGTGAAAATGGCGTCCTCGCCCTTGTATTCTTCAACCTCGGCGTGAACGATCTCGCCTGCTTTCAGGTAGATGGTGCCTTTCTGGCCGTTGGCGCGGGAGAGGACGAATCGCCCGGTCTGCTTGGAATTGGAGACCAGCTGCATAATGTCCGCCAGGTTGATGGAACTCAGTGATCCCTTTAAGCTCATGTTTTTCTTCTTTTTCGTCTATTTTGAATCTAAATAGTATAAATAATTCTTGCTTTTGTCAAGTTTCGCCAAAAATCGAAAAATGCCGGCGTCCTGCCCGTGTTTACTCGCGGCCCGGATTTTTCTATAATAGGCCCATGGAACCGCGCAAGCGCATGGAATTTTTGGCCAACGAACTGCTACGCCACCAGCACCTATACTATGTCCTGGGCCGCCCCGAGGCCAGCGATGCCGAGTACGACCGCCTGCTGGACGAGCTGCTGCTGCTGGAAAAGCGCTTTCCGCAATTCGCCGGGGCCAATTCGCCCAGCCGCCGCGTCGGTTCCGACCTGGACAACAGCTTCCCCGAGCGGCCGCACGCGGTGCCGGTGCTGAGCCTGGACAAGCTCTACCAGCCGCAGGAGGCGGC